>CASFQC010000076.1 GCA_949296415.1 uncultured Bacteroides sp.
AATAAAGCATAAATATAAGGTTGCTAAAACGGCGAAAGTACTCTTTCTTTTTCTTTTCGTCAGGAAGTACACTTTTAGTACGCCCGATAAAAAGAAAAATCCTTGATAATCAGTCGATTATCAAGGATTTGAAGTACCCAGACCCGGGGTCGAACCGGGATGGAAGTGAATCCACTGGTGTTTGAGACCAGCGCGTCTACCGATTCCGCCATCTGGGCTTATCGCATTTGGAAATGCGGTGCAAAGATACAGCTTTTTCTCAAATCCGCAATACTTTTTCTGAAAAAAGAGAAAAAAACAAGAAAACTTTCTACAAAGGTTTTGAGATAAGGAAATATGCGAGTACTTTAGCAGAAACTTTTTTAAAACCTACAAGCATGACAACAAACAATAAGAACAATTTTTGCGTAATCATGGGAGGAGGCATAGGAAGCCGCTTCTGGCCGTTCAGTCGGAAGACACTGCCCAAACAGTTTTTGGACTTTTTCGGTACGGGGCGTTCATTGCTGCAACAGACCTTTGACAGGTTCAAGAAAATAATCCCTGTGGAGAACATATTGGTGGTGACAAACGACATGTACGCCAGTCTTATAAAAGAGCAACTGCCGGAACTTTCATCCGAACAGATTCTATTGGAACCTACCAGAAGAAATACAGCACCCTGTATCGCATGGGCTGCATATCATATTCAGGCTATAAATCCCGACGCAAGCATGGTCGTGGCTCCATCCGACCATCTCATCCTGAAAGAAGACGAATTCCTGGACACCGTACAGAAGGGGTTGGAGTTTGTGGCCAATGACGACAAGCTGCTCACTCTGGGCATCAAGCCTAACAGACCGGAGACCGGATACGGATACATTCAAATCGCAGAGCAGACGGGAGACAACTTCTATAAGGTGAAGACTTTCACTGAGAAACCCGAACTGGAACTGGCGCAAGTGTTTGTAGAAAGCGGAGAATTCTATTGGAATTCAGGGCTGTTCATGTGGAACGTGAAGAGCATTCTGAAGGCCGGTGAACAGTTGTTGCCTGAACTGGCGGCCAAACTGTCGGCAGGAATCGGCGTTTATGGCACACCGCAAGAGAAGCGATTCATTGACGAGAATTTTCCGGCATGTCCCAATGTTTCCATTGACTTCGGCATCATGGAAAAGGCAGACAACGTGTACGTGTCATTGGGTGACTTTGGATGGTCAGACTTGGGTACATGGCGTTCGCTCTATGAACTGGCTCCTAAAGACGCAGATCGGAACGTGACGCTGAAGTGCGACTCGTTGTTCTATAACAGCAAAGGCAACATTGTGGCTATGCCTAAAGGCAAGCTGGCTGTCATTGACGGACTGGAGGGCTTTCTGGTGGCCGAGTCGGACAACGTATTGCTGATATGCAAGAAAGATAGCGAACATGCCATGCGCAAGTTTGTGAACGACGCACAAATCAAGATGGGCGAGGATTATATTTGACCACTATACAGACACAAAGAAAGGCCGGGAGGAAAAGCGGTTGTATTATCCGTTTTTCCTCCCGGCCTTTCTTTTCCGTCCATATGTCCGGCGGTTGCCGGATTAGAGCGCGTCGCGTATGGCCTGCGCCACGGTCTGGAACTCTTCGTCCGTAAGTTTCAGCTTAGGATTGGAGAAGAGCATGTCTTTCTCGCTCTGCATGGGTACCAGATGGATGTGTGCGTGAGGCACTTCCAGTCCCAATACGGCCATGCCCACTTTCTTGCACGGAAAGGCCTTACCTATGGCCAAGGCTACTTTCTTGGCAAAGACGTGCATGGCAGCCAGGTCGGCATCGCTTAAGTCGAAAATGTAGTCTACTTCTTGTTTGGGCACCACCAGTGTATGGCCTTTCGCCAACGGGTTGATGTCAAGGAAGGCGAAGAATCTGTCGTCTTCGGCCACCTTGTAGCAGGGTATCTCTCCTGCGATGATTTTACTGAATATTGTAGCCATGGTTACTGTTCCTTATGTGAGGTCCCGTCCGTCAGAATGAGATGTTCAGCACCTCGAGTTTGATGACTCCTTGGGGCACTTTGATGTCTACCACATCGCCCACTTTCTTTCCCAACAGTCCTTGGGCTATTGGGGTGTTCACCGAGATTTTGCCTTCTTTCAGGTTGGCTTCGCTCTCTGATACGATGGTATAGGTCATTTTCATGCCGTTCTTCACGTTTTTTAGCTCCACCTTGTTGAGTATCTGCACGCTGTCGGTCTTCAGTTTTGACTCGTCTATGATTTTTGCGTCGGCAATGATGGCTTTCAGTTTGTTTATCTTCATCTCAAGCATGCCTTGCGCTTCTTTTGCCGCGTCATATTCGGCGTTTTCTGACAGGTCGCCCTTGTCGCGTGCTTCGGCAATGGCCGCCACTATGCGGGGGCGTTCCACTGCTTCCATTTGTTTCAGTTCGGCCAACAGTTTATTATAGCCTTCTTCTGACATGTAAGCCATAAATTTTCCTCCTAATTTTGTTTTGGTTAATTATATAATAAGATTGAATCCGCTGGTACGTGCCTTCTCCATCCCGCTTCCGTTTTCCGTCTGCATGCATGAGCCGCACTTATAAAATAAAAAAGAATTCCAACATGCTCGTTTCATGCTGGAACCCTCTGTTTTTTCTTTCGCTGTGCAAAGATAGGCTTTTAAGTAATGCGTGTCAAGACAGACGGTCGTTTTGTAACATATTTAAAGATTTCCGCAGGTTTCCGTCCTTCCGTTCCCGTCATACGGCAGTCTCTTGGTGTCCGTCATTTGCCCAGCAGTTCCCTTACCGCCTCATCAAGGTTCTTTATGGTTTCTCCGCGTGCGCTCAGCTCATTGTTGCGGTTCACCAGGAATACGGAAGGCAGGTTCTGCACGTTGTACGACGAGGCCACACTGGAGTAAACTCCGCTTTCGTCGCGCACGCATATCCACGGCAAGTTGTCGGCTGTAGTTTTCCAGTAGTGTTCGTCCGCGTCAAGCGACACCTGGTAGATTTCCAACCCCTTGTCCGAATATTTGTCATAGAGGTCGCGCAGCATGTAGTTGTGCGATGCCGACACGGCACTCTGGTACACGGTGAAATCCACCAGCACCACTTTGCCTTTGAGGTCGCTTAGCTTGTGGCTGTTGCCGTTCATGTCGCGCAGGTCAATGTCTATCACACCCACTTCCACCACTTTCCCTTCGGGCAGATTCAAGGGCCTGGATTGGGGGGCGCGTGTGTTCTTCATTCCCTTTATCACGATATTGTAGAGATTCTTCGAGCGTTCGGCCTCCGGGTAGAGTGCGGTCATGCTGGTAGCTACGGCAGCATAGCACTTCACGTCGTCGCGGTTGTTAAAAGGGTCGAATATCAGGTAGTTGTTTATCTTCTGGAAGAGGGCGAAGTAGGCGGCGGCAGTGTTGGGCGCAGGATAGATGAAGCGGGTCTTCACCTCATTTTTGTAGCGTGCCAGCATGTTCGTCAGGCTGTCCTGATACAGATTTACCCCTATGGTATGGTTGCTCATGGCTTTGGCCAGCCTGTCGGCCTCCTGCTGCATGTGCACTTGCATCAGGGTCATCTCCTTTATTTTCGCGCTGTTTTCCGAACCTTCCACAGTATATGCCGTGGCAAACCCTTCGCCGGGGGCGTCTATGCGCACCGTCTCTGTAGAGTCAATGGCAAAGTTTATCACTTGTCCGTCCAACCGGAGCCGGTAGAATTCGGGTGACGCGGGCCTTTCGTGGCGGAAGGCATAGACACCGTCGGACTTCAGCGTCACTGAGTCAAGAGGCTCTATACCGTTCAGTGTGGAGGCTTCCAGATAGAGTGTTTTCCCTTCGGCTCCTGTCACTGTGCCTTCCACTTCAAATCCCGGCTTGGTGCCGCAGGCGGCCAGCATCGTAGCGGTCATGGCCGCAAACAGTATTTTCTTGTTCATTCTTGTATATCGCATGTTTTTTTCAGTTAGTCGCTTTATGTCGCGTTCCGTCCTTTCCGGCTGTTCCTGTCGCAAGGCGGACACGCTATTGGGTGCAAATATACGTGTTTTGTCGGTTAGTAGTGTCGCAGATACAAGGAATTTTACGCAGTCTCGTGGTCCTTCCGCCTCCAGCTTCCGTGGGATAGGAAATCACCTTGTTACCTTTTCCTTGGTTTTGCGGGCAAAGCGAAGTCCCCGTTCCTCTTTGTCATGTAGCCGTTACGTTTCTCATGACAACGGGAGAATATTCTCGGACGAACTTCCTCAAACAGTACAGGCAAAATTTAAGCTCTAAACAGGTTCTTAATATAAAAATAATCCTAAAACAGGTTCCGACGGGAGTAAGATATTCCGAGAATACTTCTTACCTTTGCAGATGTGATTATCCACTTAATTTAAACTATAAAGTAATTATGGCAACACCAGAATTCAAGTATGCACCCATGTTCCAGTTGGGTAAGGACGACACGGAGTACTACCTCCTGAGCAAGGACGGCGTGTCGGTGAGCGAATTTGAGGGGAAACCCATCCTGAAGGTCAGCCCGGAAGCGCTGACCGCGTTGGCCAACGCGGCTTTCCGCGACGTGAACTTCCTGTTGCGCCGCTTGCACAACGAGCAGGTCGCCAAGATTCTGACCGACCCTGAAGCCAGCGACAATGACAAGTACGTGGCGCTGACCTTCCTGCGCAATGCCGAGGTAGCCAGCAAGGGACAGCTGCCTTTCTGCCAGGATACCGGTACGGCCATCATCCACGGAGAAAAGGGACAGCAGGTATGGACCGGCTTCTGCGATGAGGAGGCTTTGTCGCTGGGTGTCTACAAGACTTATACGGAGGAGAACCTGCGTTACTCGCAGAACGCTCCGCTGACCATGTACGAGGAAGTGAACACACGCTGCAACCTGCCTGCACAGATTGACATCGAAGCCACCGAGGGCGACGAGTACAAGTTCCTCTGCGTGGTGAAGGGCGGCGGATCGGCCAACAAAACCTACTTCTATCAGGAAACCAAGGCACGCATACAGAATCCCGGTACGCTGGTGCCTTTCCTCGTGGAGAAGATGAAGACGTTGGGCACGGCGGCCTGTCCTCCCTACCACATAGCTTTCGTCATAGGCGGCACATCGGCAGAGAAGAACCTGCTGACCGTAAAACTGGCTTCCACACATTACTATGACAGCCTGCCCACCACGGGCGACGAGACCGGACGCGCTTTCCGTGACGTGGAACTGGAGAAGCTGTTATTGGAAGAAGCGCACAAGATAGGACTCGGCGCACAGTTTGGGGGCAAATATTTCGCACACGATGTGCGTGTTATCCGCCTGCCGCGTCACGGAGCTTCCTGTCCCATAGGACTGGGCGTGAGCTGCTCGGCCGACCGCAATATCAAGGCCAAGATTGACAAGAACGGCATATGGATAGAGAAACTGGACGACAATCCCGGCGAACTGATTCCTGAAGCGCTGCGCAACGCGGGCGAGGGTGGTGCCGTGCGCATTGACCTGAACCAGCCTATGGCCGACGTGCTGAAGGAACTGACCAAATATCCCGTATCCACACGTCTGAGCCTGAACGGAACCATCATCGTGGCACGCGACATTGCCCACGCCAAACTGAAAGCCCGTCTGGACGCCGGTGAGGACCTGCCGCAGTACTTCAAGGACCATCCCGTGCTCTACGCCGGCCCGGCCAAGACACCGAAGGGCATGCCTTGCGGTTCCATGGGACCCACTACGGCCAACCGCATGGATCCCTATGTGGACGAGTTCCAGGACCACGGCGGCTCCATGGTGATGATAGCCAAGGGCAACCGCACACAGGTGGTGACCGATGCCTGCAAGAAGCACGGCGGATTCTACCTGGGAAGCATAGGCGGTCCGGCTGCCGTGTTGTCCATGAACAGCATCAAGAGTATAGAGTGCGTGGAATATCCTGAACTGGGCATGGAAGCCATCTGGAAGATTGAGGTGGAGGACTTCCCCGCCTTTATCCTGGTGGACGACAAAGGCAACGACTTCTTCAAGCAGCTGAAGCCTTGGGAATGCCGTAAGTGACAGGCTCTTTTTCCTTAAGCAGATAAAAGCAAGACGGAGAACGGAAGACACCTCCATGGCAGAGGGGCTTCTGTTCTCCGTCTTGCTTTCTGTGGCTGCGTGTGCTCAGTGCGTGTTGTCGCTGTCGGAACTGTTCTGGTTCAACTTCTTTTCGCGCCACACTTCGATGAGGAAGGAAACAAGCAGTCCCATTCCGCCGCCCATCAGCGTGCAGGCAGTGTAGACTATGGAAGTGCTCATTCTGAAAAAATAGGTGTTTTCATCATACAGAGGCTTGGTGCACGCTACGATGATGTACCCTATCAGTATGCCCACTCCCAGTCCGAAGAGCAGGCATCCTATCCGCAGCCCGGCGGGAGATGCCGGAAGTCTGAAACCTTTGAACTTGCCCTCGGCCAGGCTTTCGGGCGGGAGCTTCTCTATGAGCATCATCCTTTCTTTCCTGCCTACATAAAGTTCGAACAGTTTGTAAATCACTCCGAATACTATGGCCACGTTGGCCACTACCATTAAATTGTCCAGCATAAGTCTTATTGTTTTTAGGGTTTGTTTCTGTCCTTTGCCCGTTTAGACGCACTATGACAGGAGAGGTTACAAAAAAGGGCGATTTTTTCAGAGAGAAGGAAGAACGAGGGAGGGATGCGGCGGATTGTCTTTTGGAAAAGATGCGGAAAGGAAGAAAAAAAGAAGGACGACGGCTGTAACCTTTCCTATCTTTGCCGCGTCTAAACGGGCAAATGGAACAGAACGAGTCACATATCATCAGCCGCATACTGGCGGGACGGACCGAGGAGTTCGCCTATTTCCTTGATACCTACGGCCAGGTCGTGTTTTCCCTGCTGGTGCGTATGGTAGAGACGGAGGAAGATGCCGAGGAGCTGACGCAGGACGTGTTCATGAAGGCTTTCACCCATCTCGGCTCGTTCTACGGGAAAAGCAGCTTCTCCACCTGGATATACCGCATAGCCTATAATACCGGCATGTCTTTCCTGCGGAAGAGGCCTGTAGAGGAGGCGGCTTTCGATGACCGTTTCTGGGCTTCCGTATCGGACACACAGGTCGACGAGGCGTTGGACGACACTTCCGGCGACAGGGTGGAGCAGTTGGGGCAGGCTCTGAAGAGACTGTCACCCGACGAACGTGTGCTGATAGCCCTGTACTACGAAGAGGAGCGGCCTTTGCGTGAGGTGGCCAAGATTATGGGGCTGACGGAAAGCAACGCCAAGGTGAGGCTGCACCGCATAAGAAAGAAACTGTATCTGCTGATGCAAGAGGAGGAATGACATATGGAGAATGACAAAGACAAAGGATTGAGAAAGGCCGTGACCGGACAGGCTGCGCCCCGTCTGGCCAGTAACTTCACTTACCGCACCATGGAGCGCATCAGGCTGGATACCGCCCGTCGTGAGGCGCGCCACGAACGCCTGTTGGCGATGTCGGCGGTGGTCGCTGCGGCGGTGGTGCTGGGCTGCTGTGCGGGACTGCTGTATTGGGGCTACGGCATCAACCTATGGCATGTGGTGGTGTCCTTCTTCCTGCATATTGTCTCCGGAGAAGGGGTGTTCTGGCTGCCTGTGCTGGTTTCCTTGCCGTTGCTGGGAGTGTTCAATTACTGGCTGCGCAAGAAGTATGGCTATCTGCTGAAGTAGGCCGTAGGCGGAACCTGAAGAAGCGCAAGCGCGGACGGCGTGCATGGCGACCCGTGAAGGGGTGGCCATGTCGCGCCGTCCGCGCTTGCTTTATGTGTTTGGAAGCCGTGTTCACCACTTGTCCGTACGGAAGGGAGCCACGGGCAGGCCGTTGGTGCCGTATAGGGTGCACTCCGGATTGTCGGCCCAGCCGTAGCGCACGGCCTGTGGCATGCTGACTTGGGGCGAGCTGACCATAATCTTTCCCTCCTTTATCTCGGCCTGTGCGGAATGGAACTTGCCGTCGGGTCCGGCTATGATGAAACCCTTCAGCCCGTCACCCTTTACCTGGAACTGGTCGGTGTTGAAGGTCAGTTCTATGCAGTTGTCCTTTATCTGCCAACTTTGACATACGGGCGCTTCGGCCTGCACGTCCTTGCCGTAGGTGTGGGCCAGGGCAAGCAGGGAGAGACGGCGTCCCACTTCCTGTTTGTCCTTGGGGTGAATGTCATTGGCCAGACCTATGTCAATGGCAACCGCCATGCCGGTGTGGTCCAGGTGCAGGGCGTTGGCCTGCGCCTCACGCAGGAAGGCCCAGTGTGAGTCGGGCTGCACCTCTTTCCGCTGCATGTAGTTGGCCAGCTGTACGAAATAGAAAGGCAAGTCTTTCTGCTGCCAGAATCCGCGCCAGTCGGCTATGAGTGCGGGGAACAGACGGGTGTATTGGGCGGCACGGTCGGCATTGGCCTCTCCCTGATACCATATGACTCCTTTGACGGGGAATCCCTTCCAGGGGTGTACCATGGCGTTGAACAGCACCGTAGGATAGTTGGCGCTTTGTGCGGGCGAGTCGGGCAGCTTCTTCATGCCGTTCAGGGCAGTGCCTACGCTGTAGAGCCATTCTCCGTTGATGGCTATGCGTTCGCCTTTCTCCGATTCCATGTACATCTCGTCCGCCTTGCCCCAGAGTCCGCCTTCGCCTCCGGTGTCAATGACGCGCACGGTCAGCGTAGCTTTTCCGGCCTTCACCAGTTCTGCGGGAATGGTGTATGTGCGTCCTACGGCGAATCCTGTGCCGTGGGCCACTTCCGTGCCGTTGAAGTAGGTGTAGTCTTCATCGTCTACGGGTCCCAGATGCAGGGTGATGTCCTGTCCTTCCCAGGATTTGGGGATGTCTACGGTGCGTCTGAACCATACCACCCCGTCGAATCCCTCCAGCCCGGCAAGTTCCCATTGTGTGGGCAGTGTCATTTTCTTCCAGTTGCCGCAGTCGGCGGTGGGGTCGCTCCACAGGGCTTTCCCGTGGTCCATGCCCTTGTCCATGGCATCCAGCTTTTCATACCATTCGGCATGTTTCTTCAGATAAAGCTCGTCCATCTTCTTCGTGTCGAATCCCCACTCTTCCAGCTTGGCCGTCACCTCTTCGAATCCGGCCACATGTTTCAGGGTGGGGTGGCTGGTCCATGCTTCGGCGGGGGTACCTCCCCAGGTGCAGTCTATCACGCCTATGGCCACTCCCAGCTTTTTCCACAAGGCACGTGCGTAGAAGTAGGCCGCCGACGAGAATTCGGGCACTGTGGCCGGCGAGCATTCCTGCCATCCGTCCATGGTGGACTGCAGTTCGTCCTGCGGGGAGAGGGTATGGTTTTTCTTCACTTGGAAGAGTCTGATTTGCGGATAGTCGGCGGCCGCTATCTCGGCCTCGTAGTTCTGTACCTTGCCCCATCCGGCCAGCGGCATCTCCATGTTCGACTGTCCCGAGCAGAACCACACCTCGCCTATCATGATGTTCTTCAATGTAAGCTTCTTCCCGTCGGAAAAGGTTATTTCGTAGGGTCCTCCGGCTTCCGGCGTGGGGATGCTTGCCGTCCAGGCACCGTCTTCACCGGCCTGGGCCGTGTAGGTTTGGTCGTTCCACGATGTGGTGATTCTTACTGTCTTGCCTGCATTGGCCTTTCCGCGAAAAGTCACGCTGGAAGTCTGTTGCAGCACCATGTTGTCCGTAAAGAAGGCGGGCAGTGTCACCTTGGCTTCGGTAGGCCAGGCCAGCGTTAGTGCCAGCAGGCTGCTGATAAAGTACTTTTTCATTGTGTGTGATGATAAATTTAAAAGGTAAAGTTGGTTTGTTGTGATATCATGGTGCAAATTACGCAATAAATTCCTTTCCCCCGATATTTCCTCCCGACTTACAATCTGCTATTTTGTACTTATTAACGCTGAGAACCACGTCTTTTCCGTACAAGCGAGACCCGAAGGAAACGGTTGCGACAAGATTTGTTGATGTGACTGACTGTGAAAGGTATAAGGACGGTACAAGGGTGCGGAAAGATGGGAAAAACGGGAAATAGCCCTCTTTTCTTCCATGTGTTCAGGAGGGCAGAGCCTGTCCGGGAGCTGTGGAGTGCAGGCTTTCCGGTCTGGTTCTGGCGTGTGGACGGACAGACACGGCGGTGCGGACAGACTCGCAGCCCGCTGCCGTAGTGTGTCCGGGCCGGTGTGTGTGGGTCCGCATCCCGGTGCGGACGGACTTTCCGCCGGTATGGCGGAGGAGTGGAGCGGGCTTGCGTGCCGGAATGCTGCCTTTTCGGAGCTTTTTTCTGCCTCTTCCTGCTTCTTCCGGTTCTTTCCGTGCCTCCTTGTTCTTGCTGTTTTTTTTAATATATATAAATATTTAGGTGCGAAATGCCAGCTTTTCTTTCACATTTATAAAGCTTTCAGGTTGGTTAGCGCATGGATAGAAGGAACGGATATCTGTCATATTGATGGCCGGAAGGCAGAAAGTTCATGCTATTTGTCAGTGTTCCGCTCAAAGTTGCTACACCGGTCCGGACACAGAGGTGGAAAAAGGCGGGATTCGGACGGATAAGCCCAGTAAGGTGAGTATACAAAAAATCCCACCGGTTTTCCGGTGGGATGCTGCGGAGAAAGGGGGATTCGAACCCCCGATACCCTTTAGGGGTATACACGCTTTCCAGGCGTGCCTCTTCAACCACTCGAGCATTTCTCCTGGTTAGGTGGTTGTTATTGTACCTCGTCGGCATAGAGCCGGTTTTGTTGCCTTGTTCGCGGAGAGACAGGGATTCGAACCTACAACTCTAACCGCCTGTATTTTAGCTACTTCTTATTCAATACTTCATTAAGGTAACGAAACAGTAACGATTTTCAATCGCTTTTTTGTCCGACTTTGACCGTTGTCTGCCTGCGTAACTTTCAGGTGCAAAGAATGAACAAGTAGTTGATAATAAATATTCTGGGATTAGTGCAAGGTGCAAGCCATATATATATAGATATATGCTTGCACCTTGCACTAAAAATCACTGTGTTGCAAATAATTGAAATAAAATCCGTATCTTCGTGTCCTATTAAAAACAAAGGTGTATGATAACAAACCGGGAAGAAATCATTGACAGGGCATTCGGGGTATTTGTCC
>CASFQC010000077.1 GCA_949296415.1 uncultured Bacteroides sp.
CCTGTTGGTACATACCTTTGGAAAGTTGGCTATTGCTCTACTTACATTCGTCAATTTTTAATCTTTGAATCAGGATACCAACTCCTGATTCGCATTATATATATAAATAATCACATTCTTCTTGACTCCAGATAATCCTGCAGGATTATCGTAGCGCTTATCTCATCCACCAAGGCTTTATTCTGCCTTGCTTTTTTTTTCATTCCCCCATCTATCATGGCTCTATGAGCCAGTACAGAAGTAAAACGCTCATCCACGTACTCCACAAGCATATCAGGCATAGCACGTTTGAGCGAGCGCACGAAAGCTTCCACACGTTCCAGATTCTCCGATGCCTGGTTGTTGGTCTGCCGGGGATAGCCTACAATAATTTTTTCTACAGGCTCCTTCTCCACATATGCTTTAAGGAAAGCCTGCAATTCTCCCGTCGGCACTGTAGTCAGCCCGTTGGCTATAAGCTGCAGCACGTCGGTCACGGCGATACCGGTACGTTTCCGTCCGTAATCTATAGCAAGTATCCTACTCATACAGAACGCAAAAGTAGCATTAATATACAGAATGTGCAAACTTACCCTATGCAAAAGTAAAATGGGGGACATGCTTTTCAGCATATCCCCCATCATTATCTGTTATTTCTTAGCTGTATTACTCAAGAATAACTACGCGGTTCAGATAATCCTTACCGAACATATTATCCGTGCCACCGAAGCCTACGAGTTCAAGCTGGTCTTTATCAACACCTTCAGCAATGAGTGCATCGTAAACAGCCTGAGCACGTTTTTCAGACAACTTCTGGTTCCAGGAAGCACTACCGGTAGCCTTATCGGCATAACCAGCTACCTTATACTTCTTGTCAGGATTCTCTTTCAGCACCTTAGCGGCAAGTTGGATGTTAACCTTACCGTAGTCGTCAATCTTAGCACTGCCAATCTTAAAGAAGATAGCGCGCGGACCGGCTACGTTAACCTCCTTAACCACTTCAGTGGGCTGTGCCTGAACTTGCTGCTGTGCGTTAGCCAGAGCGTTCTTGGTGTCAGCCAGATCGGCCTGAGCCTGTGCCAGTTCGCTTCTGTACTTGTTGATTTCATCGTTAATGGCATCCTGTTCGATCTTAGAGCTATAAGGAACAAATTTCTTGCCACCGAAGGTGTAAGTCACACCGGCTGTCAGGTGGAAATAGCCGTCGGTATCTCCGCTGCTGTATGCGCCCAAGATGGAAGGTGTCACCTGTCCGCGAGCTTCCAAGTCAATAGCCCAATAGTTATTGATATTGTACTTGGCACCCAGACCAAGGCTTGCGCCAACCAACCAACGCAAAGCGTGACTTGAAGGAGCATACTTAGCCGGATCTTTCATCAGGCTGTTGCTACCGTCCGCATTCACCTGCCAAGAATAACCTTCTTTCCACGTGCCATAGTTTTTGGCTATGTTCACAGACGGGCCAATGAAGAAATTGAACTCAAACTTACGATCCGGATTATATCCACCTATCAGATTGGAAAGATTGATCATGGCGTCCAAGTTCAATCCCACATAACTTTCCTTGCGCTCACGTTCATTCCACGAAGGAGTGTTCAAGAACGGATAAGCCGTTTCTTGTTTCGACTGCCAGCCATAAATCTGACCGCGAACACCCCAAACCGGATTGAAGAACTTACCTACCGACACATTGATCAGCGGCGTGATGGATTTACCAAATTTGGTATCCGGGTTGGCGGTAGACTGCATGCCCACGCCCACACTCAGAAAGATGTTGTCTTTGAAGTCCTCGCTGACATATTTTTCTTTCTTCTCTTGGGCGGACAACGTAGTGGCACCAGCCAACATCAAAGATAATATTACTAATTTGCTTTTCATTATTTCACATTTTAATTCGTCCACTTATTTTCAAGCGGTGGCACTCCGCACATGAAGTGCCACACGCCCAAGCAACGCATCTCTTGATTATTCAGCCTCAACGATACCACCACCGGCGTTCAAATCACCACCGTGGCCGTGACCATGACCGTGACCATAGCTAACCTGATCATTTGTAATATCTACACGATTGTAAGAAGTAGCTTTAACAGTTACAGTCTTACCATCAATTGTAATGCTCAATGTAGTAATCACGCTATACTCGGTCTTCGTAACAGTAGACAGCACATAGTTGGGAGCCACTTCAATATTTTGGCTACCGGTAGCTTCAGTCATATTTGAAACAGAGGGGATACCCAATGCAGCCAACTCCGTATTTACCAAATCAGTAACATAGGCAATGGCGTTTGCATTAGTAAAGCCTGCAGCACGAACGGCAGCATCTACACTTTCTACATTGTAACCTGTGCGGTAAGTGTAATCAAAGTGCACTGTAATGGCCTGGTCACTGCTGTTCACCTTATCAACTGTAGTTACAGAAGATACAGAGTCAGTTGCAGTTGCAACAACCGGATCATAAACGAGCCGTGAGCGGAAACTTGAGAAGTGAGCAATGTTCATAACATAGTTACCGTTATCTATAGCTACGGCATCCTCATTTTCCCAGTTGGTTCCATTCAGATACTGCAATGTAAACTCACCCAGTTCACCGCCCCAGTTATCAGCAAATGCCAACTGGAATGCGGGGCTGAACTGCAAGCCGTTAGGAGTACCTGTATAAACACGCACGTCGGTCTCAGTCTCTTCAGCAGCTTCACGAACCACTTCAAAAGAGCCATTGAAAGCTTCACCTTCAGAAGTTGCTACGGTAGTGCTTGCAGGAACATACAGAGCATCACCCTGGCCTATCGACTTGTTGATCTCTTCTGCTATCACACCGTTCACTACTTCCACTGTAGTAGTAGTTTGCGTATTACCAGCAGCATTGAATACAAAGCTCCAAGAAGTCTTAGTGCTGTTCAAGGTAGCCTCACTTGTAGCTTCTACGCCATCACCATCCTTAAAGGTATATACCAGACGATAGTTCTTGTTGTCTTTTACAGCCATGTACTGAACATGATCTATACCCGAAGCGACAGAAGCGCCCTCTTCATTGTAAAGAACCATGCTTACAGATTCATAATCGGCAGGCAGATTGGTTACAGAACCTGACAGGATGACATATTCTACAGGAGCCTCAACCTTGTTCAGTGTAACATATACACTATAAGGAATAACGGTTGCCTCCGCATAGGAAACTTGAGGCAGAACAACATCCACTACAGTGCTCTTATATGCATTCAAATCAGTAGGATTGACCTGAATCTTATAAGTACCTGCGTTCAAGGAAGCGGCATCAGCTGTAACGTCACCTTCCGTACCGCTCAGAATCTTGTAAGTATAAGCAGATGCCGGAACAGAAACGTTATCAGAATCATACACGTCAAGCGTCACATTATATGTGGCAGGAACGGAGTTCTTTTTCAATACAACCACTTCGCTGTAAACGGCAGACTGACCGTTGCTCAAAGAAGCGACAGTAATGATTTTCGGATCGGGAGCCGTATAACCGGCAGCAGAGGCACTGATAGTAACCGAACCGGGCTGAACGGCTACAGAGCAAGAAGTGCCCGAATAGCTGTTCTCGTTTACAGTAATCACAGCGGAAGGAACGGGCGAACCGGCCTCATCCACAACTGACACATTCAACATGTAAGTCGCTTCAGGGAACGTAATGTCACCTACCGGTGTGTTTACATCCAAACCTTCATCTTTGTAGCATCCAGTCAAAACGGCACTGGACAAAGCCACAGCGACCATTGCTATTTTAGCAGTATAGCCGCTAAAGAAACTTTTCTTTTTCATCTCAATAAAATTAATAATTCAATAATTCCGATTTAATAAAATATGGATTAAAACTATTATCTTCCATTATATTATCACTTGGATTCGCCCTGTATCCACGGTAGTAATAACGTTCGTTTCCGGCGTTATAAGCAAGCCCCATATTGGGTGAAGGCTGAACCCTTGGTATATATCCACGGCGTTTATACTTGTAAGGCGGAAGGGCTATCTGGAAACGGAAACCTCCGTTCGTCTTGGCTCCTTCTGCCTTCATGGCATAAAACCCGATAGAGGCATAACGGAAATGACGGATAAAGTCAAACCGCACGCCTTTTTCCCCTAACAAATATTGTGCCACCTTAACCGACGACTGGAAATTATAGCGAGGCCAATAGAAATTGGCGCCAAGTTCCCAAGTCCATCGTGTGGACGTACCGTAATTCAAGCGGAACCCGTCCCATTGGTAAGTAGCCGTAAGTCCCACACGTCCTTCGAACGAAAACCGTTCGTCGGCCTTAAGGACATGCTTCACTGCCAGATCGGCACCATACCTGCTGCCATTAAACCAACCTGCCGTACCGGTTATCCATATATTATAAGGTACACGTACAGTCTGTTGAAGCGTCAGGAATCCGGGATGCACCTTTCCGGCAACAGAGCCATATCCATCGTTGTACACCGGAATGACCATCTGTGCCGTCAGCTTCATGCCCTTCCACAGAGAGACCTCCACAGCGGGAGAAAGATTGAACAGCACCTGATAAATCTGCGTAATAACCAGATTTTTCAGCGAAAGTTCCGGATATACCATTACGTCAATCTTGAACAAAGAGCTATTCTCACGCCTGACATGGCGGACCTTCTTCCATGTGCCGTCTACTTCGTAGCTGACATTCCAATCCCTACGGCTGGCTTCCGGTACCGTATCGGCAATTATCGGATTGTACGTCAGTGATATCTGAGGTACATTGTTATCCAGCACCACTATGCGGCATGGTTTCCGTTCCGGAAGTCCCATTTTCTGGATGATGTCCACAGCTTTACCCAATCCAACACCTTGCAGACGATAAGCGGAATTCTGCAACACGTACACACGTTCACTGTCGTCTTCCGTCCAGCCCACGTTTTCAAAGCCCATCTCTATCAAAGCGGCCACCGTTTTTTCGCCGGTCTGACATGCCCCCCTCTCAGGAAGCATACAACACAAAAGGACGGCCACGCATTGCGCTATCACCTTTATAGTTAAGTACTTTTTCATCTCGTAGCTGTAACGCCTTATCTGTCATTTCTTTGTATTTTACCATTTTGTGGTGGTAAAATACGTTGCAAAAATAGAGACAATTTTATTAATACCAAAGCTTTTGCCCATAAATTAACGCCGACATGTATCTTTTTTTTCTCATTGCAATGCATTGTCGCTTCAATGTAGCATATAAGCCGATCTGAGCCATCCCATATCTTACAATATGAACTTATATGAAACAAATAAGCTTACAATATGAACGGCAGACCGGCCTTATGAATAAAAAAAGAATAGGGACTGAAGATATGCCATGTTGCACATGTCACCCTTCAATCCCCGTTCTCCACACGCTGTTATTATTCGGCATAAGAAGCCTTTACAAAAGGAGCTTCTTCCAGATATTCCAGACTTTGGGCCACGCTTTCTATAACCGGACAGCTGTAGTTTTCTATCTCGGCCACAATATGACGCACGCCTGCGGTAGCAGCATTCTTGAAAATGGCGTCAAAGCCCACCATGCCGCTCTGGCCTATCTCGCGGTGATCCTTGATGTGAAGCACCGTAAAACGTCCCGGATATTTATTGAAATAGTCCACAGGACTGTTCTGTCCACGCACTACCCAATATACATCCATCTCAAAGAACACATCGCCGGGATTGGTATGCTGCAGCATATAGTCGTACATCACTTCCTTGTCTTCCACTTTCTGGAATTCATGGTTATGGTTATGATAGCCATACTTTAGTCCGGCAGCAGTACATCTCTTGCCTATCTCGTTAAAATAGTCACAATACGTCTGCAAATCCTTCACTGTTTTGGGCACAGACAACCACGGCGTGACGATATAGGTCATGCCGGCAGCCTTATGGTCGGCAATGCATTTGTCCCACCACTTCAGTGCTTCGGTAAAGTCGTGCGAGGCAAGTTCCTGGTCGGTAAGTCCGCGTGTAGTATGCGAGGACAAGACCTTCATGCCCGACTTTTCCACCAAGGCCTTGAATTCTTCAGGAGTCTTTCCATAGAATTTTCCATTGTCATAATTGGCTGCCTCAACAGCTGTATAGCCCATATGGGCCAATGTGTCAAGCAGACAAGCCAAATCCGTACCCTTGTTGATTTCATCGCGGACAGAATAAAGCTGCACGGCCACATCTTTTTTCTTTTGGGAAGCCGTGCCATCGGCAGAAGTGACGGCATTGCCACAGGAGGACAACGCCAGTACAAAAACCGAAGATAAAAAGATTTTTGTTAATTTCATAATCAGAGAAGCATGTTTGAGACAAGCCGGAAAAATCCGCGTACCCCAAGGGACAGCGGCAAATCCGACTTACGGAAATAAGACTTAGAGCCTGTTAATAAAAAGAAGGTGCGCCCCACGCCCCATGCACGGATTGTCATTTCCCATCCGGACAGAAAAGCCATGGCCCGCACCTTCCCGTTTATAGGCTGCGTTTATCAGTCAAGCACTTTCACACGGATGTTACGGAACCACACATCGTCACCGTGGTCTTGCAGACCGATGAATCCCTCATGGTTGTCACCACCGCAGTTGTTCAGCAGCTGGAATGCCAGAGGCCATTTTTCCTCGCTGAACTTGCTGGCCTGCAGCATGTCGGTCCACTGAGGAGTCCAGAGGTGGTACTCCAGCACGTTCTCACCGTTCTGGCCATGCACTACAGTGCCTTTGTATACCATAATCTTGGCCTGGTTCCATTCGCCGAAAGGTTTGGCGTTCTGCGGAACGGCAGGAATCATATCGTACAAAGAAGCAGCCTGACGGTTGTTGTCCTTACCGAGCTTGGCATCGGGGTGGTTGGCATTGTCCAGCACCTGGAATTCAGGAGCGGAAATGTAGATAGGCTCCAACACCTCTTTGCCGTCCTTATTGGAAGTCACTTCCTGAGCCAGATAGAGGATACCCGAGTTGCCGCCTTTGGATATCTTCCACTCCAGCTGCAGCTCAAAGTTCTTGAACTTGTGCGCGAAAATCAGGTCGCCGCCGTCGGCCTCCTGGGCTTCCCCGCCACCTGTACCGTTGAACTTGATGCAACCGTCTTCTATGACCCACTTGCCAGGCACCTTGTCCTTGCCGTAACCGCGCCATCCGTTGAATATCTTTCCGTCAAAGATAGTGATGTAACCGTCTTTGTCAACCGGCAGGTTAAGCGTATCCGTTTCGGGAGCTTTCAACGATTTGGAATAAGACAAGGCAACCGTTGTGGGAGCGGCTTCATCTGTAGCCTGTGCGTTGCTTTTGTTTCCACCTCCGCAAGAGGCCAGCGCACCGCCAATAAGGCAGCACGCCAAAGGATAAAATACTTTTTTCATAAAGATTGAATAAGTGTTATACAAAAAAGGATGATAATATAGTTGATAAATTCTCTAATTGTCAGCATCCGCCGGAGAAAACGACAGGCAGGAACGGCCGCATGCGGCCGCCCTGCATCCGTCGGTATGGTTCCCGGCACTTATTTGGGCATTGCCGGCAGGCTCCAGCCCTCACGGTAGTTATGCTTGATCAGTTCGGCTGCGAAAGCCTGTGCGTTGACAGGTTCTGTCCATGTCTTGTTGAAAGAAGGATGGCCGTCGTGAATCGTGAAACCATCCTTGATGCAAGTCTTCAGAGTCTCGTCGGAACCGATGTTGGTGAAACGCATGTTCTCGCCATCCCACTCCAGCGTCTTGTTCAGACCTTGCAGGCGGACGGCCAGCACGCCCATCACTACCATTTCGTTCATAGGTCCGGCCTCAGAGAAGTCCGACTTACACGGCACGCGGTTTTCCTTGCTTTCCTTACATGCACGTACCCAGTCCATCTCATGTCCGCCACCCATGGCGTTAGGCACGCGGCGGCATACCTGAGGCGCGTTAGGCTTGCGCCCGGACAACAGCCAAGGATTCTCTCCGTAGCAGCCACAGATGAGCGTGTCTTTTGTACCGTGGAATATGGTGAGTCCGCCTCCGCTCTGCATCAGTTGCTTGCCTTGCGGGAAGCCTTTCGGACGGTCGGGCATCATGCCGCCATCATACCAATGCACTTCCACTTCGGGCATGGCCACCTTCGGCATGTTTTCGCGGGCCGGGAAAATCATCTTCACATGCTGTGCCTGCGGAGCGCAAGCGTTGAGCAGCAGTGTGGACGAACCTTCCACCTTAGTAGGATATTTCAGTTTCAAAGCTCTGAACGGCTGGTGCAGAATGTGGCAGGCCATGTCACCCAGTGCGCCTGTACCATAGTCCCACCATCCACGCCAGTTCCAAGGATGGTAAACGGGATTGTAGGGACGCAGCTTGGCCGGTCCGGTGAAAAGATCCCAATCCAAGGTCTTGGGGATACGTTCTTCCTTCTCGGGTTCATTCAAGCCTTGCGGCCAGATGGGACGGTCGGTGGCACATTCCACTTTGGTCACCTCGCCAATCTCACCGTTCCATATCCATTCGCACACCAGGTCGGTACCCTCGGCAGAAGAGCCTTGGTTACCCATCTGCGTAACCACGCCGGTAGAAGCGGCGAGGCGGGTCAGCAGGCGCGACTCATATACAGAGTGTGTCAGCGGTTTCTGGCAGTAAACATGCTTGCCCATTGTCATGGCATCGGCAGTTATGATGGCATGTGTGTGGTCGGCAGTAGCGATAATCACGGCATCAATGGACTTACCCATCTCATCGTACATCTTGCGGTAGTCCCAATACTTCTTGGCTTTTGGGAACTCATCGAACACACCTTTCGCATACTTCCAGTCCACGTCACACAAGGCAACGATATTTTCAGTATTCTTCACGTTATTGATATTGGCATGTCCCATGCCGCCTATACCTACAGCTGCTATGTTCAGACGGTCGGTAGGAGGCACATGGCCATGACTGCGGCCCAAGATGGAGCTTGGGGCAATTGTCAGACCGGCAAGAGCCATACCACCGGTCTTCAGAAATTCTCTTCTGGTAAATTTTGACATAAGATAAATAGTTTATTGATTAATGGTTATTGATTAAAAAATGGTCTGATGTTGAAAACTGTGTCTCATTTGTTATGATGCAGCAGCCCGTAGCCATCCTTCATGTGACGACGGCGTTCACGTATCTCTTCCAATGTTTGCAATGAACCTATACACGGCAGGTCGTGACAATAGGAGTCGTCAAGGAATTTCCAGGCATATTCCGAGGCTATGGTAGAATCGCGGAAAATAGGCAGGTGCGGATTGCGTACGCCCTTCAGAAGAGATTCAGCGAAGCGGTGGCAAAGCACGTCCAGGTTCTTTCCACCGAAAGGTTTCTCTATCCTCTCCGTGCGCGTCACGCCGCGAAGTTCCACCACGGCCGTCTTGAAGTCGTGAGTCATGCGGGCAATGCCTTTTGTCCCGATAACATCTATATATGAATTATGAGTCTGGTCTTTCGATAGCTGTCCATAGACAAATCCCTGTGTTATGTCGAACACCACACCGTTCTCAAAGGTGCCGTGGCATTGCAGCCACCATGGGTCTTTGTAACTCCACATTCTCACTCCCTGCGCATGCCAGGTCTTGTATTCCGATTCAGCATGCCAGCGCGTAATGTCAACGTAGTGCATGCCGCAGTCATGAAATGCCGGGCCCTCATACTCATGCCCCTCACCGGGAACCAGGCCAGGAGTCATGTGGCAGACACGGAGAATAGCCAGTTCACCTATCTCACCCTCGTGAATGAAGTCCTTGATTGCTTTGTGATACCAAGAGTTGCGCAAGTAGAGATTCACCGTGCACAGCAGGCCGCTTTCCTTAGCCAGATTCACCAACTCCTTTTCCTTTTCCACACTGACGGCAATGGGTTTTTCCGCCATCACATGTTTACCTGCCGCTATGGCCCTTTTAATCTGCTCATAACGGGAATCGGCCAAGGCGTAAAGACCTACGACCTGAACATCAGGATCGTTGAATACATCATCCTCGTTCGGAGTGATGCACGATTCGGGCGACAAGGAAGCCGCAGCCTTACGTGCTTCCGGATCGGTATCGCAGATGTATGCCACATCCCATTGCCCGTCATTCTGCAATGCCTGCAGATACATCCTACCCATACGGCCGAAGCCGATAATTCCTATTTTTATTTTCATATTTTGCAGTCCCTGATTTTAGAGCCGGTTTAAATTTTCCTTTTTAATATTTCTATTCAGTCTGTTTTATGCCTTTCCCCGGCCGCTTTCCCTGGAAAAAACATCCCCAAACAGCACTGAGCAAAATTCAAACAGGCTCTTATGTGTTTGTTACATATTTTAATTATACAGCCTGCCTCCGTGTATTCCACTTCCGGACATGCCATGATTTTCACATTACTCTGCAAGCATCCCCTGATCATAAAGAAACACCTTTGATTGTTTCATTGGATTTACTTAACTTTATTAAACCAAGTTGCCTGTTCAGCTGTTCTTTTATGTTTGCGACACAAAGATAGAAGAAATAAAAGGAACTCAGTTGTATAAGTATATTAAAAAAGACAAAAAGCCGTGTATTTTTTAGAGCCTGTTTAAATTTTACTTTTTAAGATTTTAAATCAGTCTGTCTTGAGCAAAATCCAAACAGGCTCTTATTCTGCTAACGGTTATCTATAATCGGAGCAAAGCCCTTTGGGGCACGATTCGGAGGAAACCACGCGCATCTACCTTGCATCGCTTGATACAAACGTAGTGGACAAGGCTAACAGCCTTATCTTAAAAGACTTGTAACCGCAAGACTTCGATGGAATCTGTTTAGCAAAAACCGTAATCTCTTGATAAGAGTTACAGTTGATATTGCAAAGATACGCATAATATTGCAAATTCCGCACTTTTGCCTCATTTATAATGGGATATAAAGGATA
>CASFQC010000078.1 GCA_949296415.1 uncultured Bacteroides sp.
CATTATTTCATTAACTTGTTATTTGTCAGATATAAAGTTACGAAAAATACTTGTGATTACCTATCTTTTTTAGAACTTTATTATCCCGAACTCACGTAATGTATGTTCCGGCGGCTCTTAGATACGGAAAAAGGCGGAAGGCACAACGTGTGACGGTTGTGCCTTCCGCCTTTTCCATTCGCGTCAATGTCCTTCAGGCTTACAGACTGCTTGCCTCGAACACGTTGGCCTTTTCCATGGGCAACAGGTGTCCGCTCAGTGTCATCCGGTTGGAGTTGAAGTTGGGCAGTATGGTCACAGAAGCGTCATTGCATCCTTTTGTCAGGTTGATGTTCACTTGGGCTGAAATGCCCACTCCTGTCACGTACATGCTGACGTATATGTTCCCCCGTTTGTCTGTGCGGGTCTCGAAACTTGACACGCTGCCTTGCACCGTTATGCCGCCTATGCCGTTGGGGCCGCTTGCCGGGATGTTGAAGGCTACCTGTACCACAGCCTTGTCCTTGTTCATTCCCACAAAGTTGGTTGACGGGGCCACGTAAGCCGTCATGCCCCGTTTGAAGATGACGCGGTCAGCCTCCAGTACGAACGTCTTGTTCTCTATGGCAGCCTTGGCCTCTTCGTACAGCGCTTGGTCCAATGCCTCCTGTGCGGCTTTCTTTTCCTTGCGTGTCATTTCCTGTCCTTTGTTTCCGGTCTGGGCCTGCAGGTATCCCGTGCAGGCCAGCAGTATGGCCGTTATGGCCACAAAAAACTTTCTCATCATCATGCCTCCTTGTTTTAAAGGCTGTCAGGACTCGGATAGGATCCGGACTGCCTTGGTTTTCGTTCTTTTGTACATATCTTTCTCATGCTCCTGCAAATAGAATGCCGGAATGTTCACTTTACTGCATTCTTTTTCAAGATATTAGTATTCTTTAGCCTCTGTCGTGCATATGTGGGACGCGGTCTTGTTCCGTCTTTGTCATATTTCGTCGGCTTCCACCAGTCCGTGCATCACGGCATATATGGTAAGTCCCGATACGGAGCGTATGCCCAGCTTTTCTACAATGTTTTTACGGTGGCTTATGACGGTGGTAAGCCCTATGTCCAGACGGTCGGCTATTTCCTTGTTGAGCAATCCCATGGCGATAAGGCGCAGTACGTCTGCCTCACGGGGCGACAGTTCGTGCTTCGGCATACGTCTGTCTGTGGGAGTGGAAGGCGTGTGACCGTGCCGGTGTCCGCTATTATGCAGTTGCAGAATGCTTTTCACCAGATGTGGTTCGTCTTGGTTGATGTTCAGCGTCAGTATGTCCGAAAGCTGTGGCACATTGTCGCGGCCGGTCAGTACGATGGTCTTCGGCCTGCGTTCCAGAAAGAAGGCGCTATGGGCAAAGAACAGTTGTGCCGTCACGAAGTAGTGTGCGTACATGTCTGGTGTGTCGTCGGTCAGTTCGCTGAAGGAGTGGAACGTGCGGATGACGGCCTGTGGGATAATCTCTCCCAGCAGCCCTTGCAGTCCGAGACATGTAAGGGTGCTGGGAGAGATTATAGCTATTTCGGGTATGGTCATTGTGCTGAGGCGTTGTATTCGTCGGTCAGTTCCTGCATCACCTCGGCCACGGTCTGTATGCCTTTTCCCCGGAGCAGGGCCGATGCCTGTCCGATTTCCAGTTCCCCTTCGTCCAGATTGCCTTCGAACATGCCGAGTTTGGCCCGTCCGCGTCCCAGCAGGGCACGCAGCTCGTCTTCGCCGGCTCCGGCGTTTTCGGCGGCGTTTACCTCATCGCTGAAGGCATTCCTCACCAGGCGGGCGGGGGCTAGTTTTTTTAGCATCAGTCTGGTGTCGCCTTCCTCCAGCTCAAGGCAGCGCAGCTTGAAGGCTTCTGCCGCCGAGCTTTCGGCTGTCAGCGCAAAGCGCGTCCCTATCTGCACACCTTCGGCTCCCAGCACTTGCACAGCACGTATGGCACGGCCTGTGGCTATCCCTCCGGCTGCAATGACCGGCAGGCTTACGGCCTGGCATACGGCAGGTATGAGGCAGAGGGTGGTTGTCTCCTCGCGTCCGTTATGCCCGCCTGCTTCGAATCCTTCGGCCACTACGGCATCCACTCCTGCGGCTTCAGCCTTACGGGCAAACTTTGATGACGACACTACATGCACCACGGTGATTCCCCGTTCCTTGAGCCAGCCGGTCCATTTGGCCGGACTTCCGGCCGAGGTGAATACTATGCGTATTCCTTCGTCGGCCACCATCTGCATGATTTCGTCTATCTGCGGATACATCAGCGGAATGTTTACGCCGAAAGGCTTTTGTGTGGCTTCTCGGCATTTGCGTATGTGCTCGCGGAGCGTTTCTGGATGCATGGATCCTGCTCCCAGCAGGCCCAGTCCGCCTGCATTGCTTACGGCTGACGCCAGCCGCCAACCGCTGCACCACACCATGCCTCCTTGCACGATGGGGTACTTGATTCCGAATAATTGGGTAATTCTGTTCACGTTGTTTTAGAGATTAGAGGGTTGGTGTATAATGTGATTGTTGGGGCTTCGTCCGGCTGTCACCGTGCACTGCCCCTGGTTATGTATTCTGCCGCTGCTTCCGCACACCGTTCTCCGTCTATGCCTGCCGACACTATGCCGCCGGCATAGCCTGCTCCTTCGCCACAGGGGAAGAGTCCCTGCAGACGGATATGTTGCAGCGTGTCCTTGTTGCGGGTGATGCGGACGGGAGCTGAAGTGCGGGTCTCCACACCTATCATTACAGCTTCGTTGGTGAGGAACCCACGGGCATTGCGTCCGAACGTGCGGAAACCTTCTGCCAGCCTTCCGGCAATGAAGGGTGGCAGCCAGAAGTACAGGGGGGAGGAGATGAGCCCCGGTGCATACGACGAGTCGGGCAGGCTGCTGCTCAGGCGGTGGTTGCAGAAGTCGGCCATGCGCTGTGCAGGTGCCGTTTGCTTGCGGTTGCCTTGCAGCCAGCACAGGCGTTCCAGCCTTTCCTGGAAGTGCATCATGCCCAATGCGGGATGGGCTTCTGTCTGAAGGGAATCATCGGCCTTCATGTCCAGTCCCGGGCAGGACAGGTCTTCCGGACGGATTTCCACAACCATGCCGCTGTTGCTCCAGCGTGACCCGCGGTTGCTGGGACTCATGCCGTTGACCACAATCTGTTCCGGACCGCTTGCGGCAGGCACCACGAGGCCACCCGGACACATGCAGAAGCTATATACGCCCCGTCCGTCCACTTGGGTGACGAAGCTGTATTCTGCGGCCGGAAGATATGACCCGCGTCCTTCGCGGCTGTGGTATTGTATCTGGTCTATGAGTCTGACGGGATGTTCCAGACGTACTCCCACGGCTATGCCTTTGGTCTCGATTTCCACTCCCTTGGAGGCCAGCCAGCGGTAGACGTCGCGTGCCGAGTGACCCGTGGCCAGTATCACGGGACCGTGGAACGTCTGTCCGGTGTCGGTCTCTGTGCCTGTCACGGTATCATTCTTTGTCACGAGTGCGTTCATGCGGGTGCGGAAGTGCACCTCTCCTCCGCATTCCTCTATGGTGTGGCGCATGGCTTCGATGACACGCGGCAGCTTGTCTGTGCCTATGTGCGGGTGGGCGTCGTACAGTATGGAGGACGGAGCGCCGTGCTGGCAGAACACTTGCAGAATCTTGTCCACATTGCCTCGCTTCTTGCTGCGGGTGTAAAGCTTGCCGTCGGAATAAGCTCCGGCTCCTCCTTCGCCGAAACTGTAGTTTGATTCCGGATCCACCTGTTGCGTACGGGTTATCTGTGCCAGGTCTTTCTTGCGGTCGCGTACGTTTTTGCCTCTTTCTACCACCACAGGGCGGAGTCCCAGCTCTATCAGCCGCAGGGCGGCGAACAGTCCGCCAGGGCCTGCTCCCACCACCACTACCTGAGGGCGTCCTTCCACATTATGATATTGTATGCGGGGAAATAGCTCATCCTGAGGCAGCTCGTCCACATAAACGCGTACGGTAAGGTTGACGTAGACAATGCGTTGGCGGGCATCAATGCTGCGCTTCAGGATGCGCACTGCCGTGATGCTGTCTGCGTCAAGCCCTTTTTCCTGTGACAGGTAGTGCTTCAGGCTTTGTTCGTCGGCTGCTGTCTGGGGCAGCAGCCGGAGTTGGAATTCGTAAGTCATCTGTAGGTACCAAACTTTAGTTTGACGGATATTTGCGAAACATTGGGTCTTGTTTCCGTTCTGGTGTGTCCTTTCCTGTTGCCGGACTTAGCAGATTATGCCATGAGCCTTCAGTTGTCCGGCCATTTGCTCCTGCACTTCCTGTGCCGCATTTCGGGCGGCCTGTGCGAAGTCATGGTCGTGACCGGCGTAGATGATGCCCCGGCTGGAGTTTACTATCAGCCCGCATTCCTTGTTCATGCCGTACTTGCACACCTCTTCCAGCGAACCTCCTTGTGCTCCTACGCCAGGTACGAGGAGAAAGTGGTCAGGCACAATCTTGCGGATATCCTCGAACATGCGGCCCTGCGTGGCGCCTACGACGTACATCATGCGGTCGTCGCCAGCCCATTCCTGGCTCTTGCGCAGGACTTTCTCAAAGAGGCGTTCACCTTGCGCGTCTTCCGTCAGCTGGAAGTCATGTGAGCCTTTGTTGCTGGTCAGAGCCAGGAGAATGACCCACTTGTCCGGATAGGTCAGGAAGGGTGTCACGCTGTCCTCGCCCATGTAGGGAGCCACGGTCACGGCATCGATGTTCATGTCCTCAAAGAAGGAGCGGGCATACATGGCAGAGGTGTTGCCTATGTCTCCGCGTTTGGCGTCGGCGATGATGAACTGGTCGGGATACTGTTGGCGGATGTACTTCACGGTCTTCTCCAGCGCCTGCCAGCCCTTCACGCCTAAGCATTCGTAGAAGGCCAGGTTCGGCTTGTAGGCCACGCAGAGGTCGGCCGTGGCGTCAATGATGGCCTTGTTGAAGGCAAAGATAGGTTCGTGACTGTCCAGCAGGTAGTCGGGAATCTTCTTGAGGTCTGTGTCCAGGCCCACGCAGAGAAAGCTCTGCTTGCGGCGGATGTTGTCAATGAGTTCTTGTTTGTTCATATTGTTATTACTTATTTATGAGTTTGTTCGTTATGGAAAAGCAACCCGTCAAGGATGACTTGCGTTTCTTCTTCATTGATATATATATGGAACGAGGATAATAGCAGGACATTGCCGGCCTGAGTGCGGAACATTGGCGGAGGCAATGTCTCGTCGTTATATCGGGTACGTAAGGTGTCGATGGAAAGGCTGACACTATCCACGGATGTCAAGGCGACAGACAGCCGGCCGTTGTGTATGTCCTTATTGGGCAGCCGGTCGTTTATGTTGATATCGGTAAAGAGAGAATATCCTTCCGGTATGGGGAGGCTCTGCACTTGCGATGTGTAATGCAGGTTCTGGCTCCTCGGCTTCTGTTCTTCGCGGATGGCGTAGAAGGAGATGTCTTTGTCTACCAGGTCGGCGATGCTTTCTTCTCCGAACGTCCTGCTCAGGTAGTAAAGTTTCTCGTTCATCTGTTCTCCACCGTCGGGCAATGATTCCAGCCATGCTTTGTATTGCACTTCGGACAAGGGCAGGGCGTTCAATCCGCTTTGCGTCATGCGCTCTTTTATTTCTCTCCGCAACGTGTTTCGGGTGATGCCGGCATAGTTCACCGGCAGCACCGATGTCAGCAGGAAGAGGATGGAGAAGGAGATGGGTATCCAACTGACGCGCTTGGCCTTTCCGGCTATCAGTCCGATGCACACGAAGTAGAACCACCCGTTGAGCGTGGCCAGATACAGGCGGTTGATGGTGATGCCATAGTCCAGGAAGCGGCGTCCGATGCCCACGGTCATCAGTGCCAACAACGGAAGAATCAGTGCGGGCAGCCATCGGGCAGTACGTTCGTCCCAGAGCTTATGGCTCTTGACGCGTGAAGGGTAGAGACCCGCTTCAATGGCGATGCAGCCTGCCATAAGAGTCACCACGAGCCACGACACCCACCCGTCGGGCAGCTCCCAACGGGCGACGATGGTACCCGCATAGACGTAGAGCACCAACAGATACAGTCCGGCCAAAGGCAGAAACAGATAGCGCAGGATGTTGTGCGCGAAGGCGGTGGGGTGTGGCTGTCGGTCGTGCTTGCCTTCGCCTTCGGGCAGAAGACTGAGGAAGAGCAGGGCGGGCAGCAGTCCGCTGCACAGGATTAATACATATAGATAGCACTTATAACTGACGTCCACGCCGAAGAGTTGTTGAAGCGAGAGGACCAGCAGGCTCACTCCACCGCTCATCACCGCGCCTATAATGACGGTCAACCCGAATGTGCCGGCTACAGTCTGCGCGAAGTTCCATGCGGGGATGTCGTCTTTTTCGCGAACGAAGGAAAGGAAGAACACGGACAGCCCGATGGCCACGATGGCCGCTCCGTGGGCGATGCCTATTTCCAGCGCCCGTGTACCTTCGATGGTGTGGTAGAGCAGGGCGGCGTCGGCGGCCAGCACGAGCGGGGCGGCTATCTGTACGCCCAGTCGCAGTCCCCGCCGCTTCACTTCCTCAGCCCACAGGTGCAGGCTCAGCGAGAGCACCGTACCTACGGAAAGGAAATAGGACAGCGCGACGAACAGCTTGTCATCACCGACTTCCCCTTCCACGGCAACCAGATAGCACAGGTAGGCCGTCAGCATGAAAACGAAACACAGGGTTACGGGGAAGCGCGTCACGCAGCGGCGGAACGAACCGCCCAGCGAGCGGAAAACTTGGGATAATTTGCTTTGTTTCATTACTTTAGTGTATATGATGAATGATGGCTGCGGTCGCCTGCTTTTCCTCACTACTGTGGAGGGTCCGCCTTCACTACTGTGACGGCCTCGTCTTCACTACTGTGACGACGCTGCCTTCGCTACTGTGACGACGCTGCCTTCACTACTGTCTTGCCGAAGGCTCCGCAGAGGCCTTGTTTTTGTTCCCATGCTCAGAGCTCGCTTTCCTTCAGCCGTTCCGCATTCTCCGCCACGATGAGGTGGTCGATGCAATCCTGGATGTCGCCGTCCATAAAGGCTGCCAGGTTGTAGATGGTGTAGTTGATGCGGTGGTCGGTGATGCGCCCCTGCGGATAGTTATAGGTGCGTATCTTGGCCGAGCGGTCGCCCGTGCTCACCATCGTCTTGCGTTTCGAGGCGATGTCGTCGATATACTTCTGGTGCTCCTTGTCATAGATGAAGGTGCGCAGGCGGCTGAGCGCGCGCTCCTTGTTCTTGGGCTGGTCGCGCGTCTCGGTGCACTCGATGAGGATTTCCTCCACCACGCCCGTGTTGGGGTTCTTCCAGTTGTAGCGCAGGCGCACGCCGCTCTCCACCTTGTTCACGTTCTGTCCGCCCGCGCCGCCGCTGCGGAAGGTGTCCCACTTGATTTCGCCCTCGTTAATCTCCACGTCGAAAGGTTCCGCTTCGGGCAGCACGGCCACGGATGCGGCGGACGTATGCACGCGGCCCTGCGTTTCCGTGGCGGGGACACGCTGCACGCGGTGCACGCCGCTCTCATACTTCAGCGTGCCATACACATTGTCGCCCGTCACCGAGCAGATGATTTCCTTGAATCCGCCCGCCGCGCCCTCGTTGGCGCTGCTGACCTCCAGCCGCCAGCCCTTGCGCTCGCAGTATTTGGAGTACATGCGGAACAGGTCGCCTGCAAACAGTGCCGCTTCGTCGCCGCCCGTGCCGCCGCGTATCTCCAGGATGGCGTTGCGGCTGTCCTGCGGGTCGGCGGGGATGAGCAGCAGCTTGATTTCCTCTTCTAATTGGGGTCGGCGCGCCTCACAGCGGTCCAGTTCCTCGCGGGCCATGTCGCGCATCTCCGGGTCGCTCTCGTTGGCCATGATGTCCTTGGCCTCGTCGATGCCGCCCAATACCTGCATGTATTCCTTGCGGGCGTTCATCAAGTCGCCCAGTTCCTTGTATTCTTTCGTCAGCTTGACGTAGCGCTTCTGGTCGGCTATCACGGCCGGATCGGTTATTAGGGTCGATACTTCCTCGTAGCGGGCTACGAGGGTGTCAAGTTTCTCTAAGAGGGTATTATTGTCTGCCATAAATTATTCTTCTATAATGCTTATATAATGTTTCAATGCAGCCTGTTCAGCTTTTTCCACCAGCAACCGGAAGGGGGTACTGTCCTTATCCACGTGCGAGGCTTCCAACGCCCCATAGTAGGCCAGTTTGCTTTCCGCATCGCCTTTCAGCAGCACCATCACGTAGCCATGCCGCAGTAGATAGAGGTTCATCAGCAGGCGGGAGGTGCGCCCGTTGCCGTCAATGAAAGGGTGGATGCGCACCAACTCGTCGTGCAGATAGACGGCTATGTCTACGGGATGCACGCCTTTGTCCTCCATTTCATGGAAGTGCAGCAGAAAGTCTTCCATTTGCTTCGCTATCAGGTAGGGCTGCGGGGGCACGTGGCGGCTGCCCGATATGAGGACAGGCACAGTGCGGTAACATCCTGCGTTCTGCCGGTCGATGCCACGCAGGATAAGGGCGTGAATCTGAAGAATGATACGTTCGCTTATCGCTTCTTCGTCCCGCGCAATGTCCTTGATGAAAGCGATGGCCTCGTGGTGGTTGATGGCCTCCAAGTGCTCGCGCATACTCTTCCCGCCGATGGTCAGTCCTTCTTCCACTATCAGTGCTGTTTCCTGCAAGGTCAGCGTGTTGCCTTCGATGCGGTTGCTCTCGTAGGTGTATTCAATGGCCAACGCCTCTTCTATTTTGCTCAATGCGGCCATCGGCAAGGGACGTAACGAGGCGAGGCGGGCTTTCAGCTCGTCTATCTGTCCTAACAGGGTATTGTTGTCCATATTGTCTTTTCTCTTTGCCAGTTTACTCAAATATCCACGTCAGCAGTCCTGCAAACGCCAGCAAGCCAATGGCGAGCAACGCCCATTTCCACCAAGAGACAGAATTGGTTTCCGCCTTTCTGTCATTGAAGTATGTGGCTCCGACAATGCCACTTCCGGCACCGGCTGCCACCGTAGCCAGCTGGCTCAGGTAGGAACAGTCCAGATAATAGGCGAGTAAGCTGCAGGCTATGGACGCCACAATAATGGCAAGTATCCACAAGCATCCCGTCCGGGTACGATGCTTGTTCTCTGCATTCATATTCTCTGCTTTCATTTTTTATCCTCCTTCTCCTCTCTTTTCTGTCGTCCCATGCGCGGCTGCATCAGATCCTTGAACAGGATGTAGGCCGCCACCGTCCAGAAGCCTACCGTAAGCCCTCGTACAAAAGGCGGAGTCTGGAAATACTCGTTTATATAGTTGGCCAGCACCATGGTGACGAGCCAAATGATAGCGGCTGTCCAATATTTGCGTTTGGTCTTTTTATCCATATCATGCAGTTGCTTAGTTGTTCAAAACGGTTTCTGTTCACTCGCCCTTGTCCGCGTGGCGCATTCGCACAATCAGATAAAAGATGTAACACCAGCCTGCGAGGGACAAAGGGCCGCTAACCCAATTCAGCCAATGAGGGGCGTCTAGGAACAGTCTCTCATATTGGAAGAAGGCCAGCCGCATCAGGATAATGAGGCAGGCAAGCAACATCACCGCATAGTAAAAGCGGAACCTGCCGGAGCAGCCGGGTTGCAATGCCCTGAGGATACAGCAAACGGTGGTCGTCAGGAAGACCACGCTTTCCACGGCGGTGAATGCCGTGTGCCACCAAGGGGCTGCGTTGCGGATATTGTCTATCGTGGTAAGGATGGCGTCGGTTCCTACCACTGTGCTGATGACAAAAGCCAGAACCAGCATATGGCTGACGGTGAGGCTGAAATGCTTGAATCGGAAAGTCTTCATACTAAGTAAACTTTAACGTCTTAGAAGAGGCTGAACGCCTCGGTCACAAGGTAGAACAGCAAAGTTACAATCAAAGTTGCTACGATAAAGGCGGCCCACTGCTTGAATCCTTTGTAAGGCTTTCCCCCATGGAGATTAAAATTGATGGCATACCCCACCCACGCGCTGGGTCCTATGATGCCGAACAGCCTTAAGAACTCACTGTCCAAAGCACCGCCAAGTAGACTGATGGCCACGCCAACGGCTATACCACCTGTCAGGATGATGACCGCATAGGTGATGCCTTTCTTCTGCAGCTTGTCATCCATGTCTATGCTTATAATACCTCTTTTAAACACCATATCCTTTTCGTCTGCGATATTCGCTTACGCAATAGTATATCATCAACGACCACAGCGGTAAATGAAGAATGCGACGTGCGACACCCGCTCTGGTGAGGTCATCCCATGTCATCAGCAAGTCCAAGGTATCACTCACGAAAGCCACCACGAAAAGCACTGCTCCTGCGGCATACAATACTCGGTTATACCTTTTTATTTTCATTGCTTTAATATCTGGTTTACTTCAAACATTCAATACCTAAACTCCCCGAACTCGCTCCGTATAATCAGTTCCCGCTTGTCACTTTCTTCAATGCGCCCGATGACCTGCGCGTCGATGTTGAACGACTTGGAGATGGCGATGACTTCCTCGGCGTGCTCCGGCGAGAGGTAGACTTCCAGGCGATGGCCCATGTTGAACACCTTGTACATCTCGTCCCACTCCGTGCCGCTCTGCTCCTTGATGGTGCGGAACAGCGGGGGAACGGGGAACAGGTTGTCCTTGATGACGCGGCAGCGGTCGCCCACGAAGTGCAGCACCTTGGTCTGCGCGCCGCCCGAGCAGTGCACCATGCCGTGAATCTCCGGGCGCAGGGCGTCCAGCAGCTTCTTCACCACGCCGTGAATCTCCGGGCGAAGGGCGTCGAGCAACCGTTTCACCACCGGAGCGTATGTGCGGGTGGGCGAGAGGACGAGCTTGCCGGCATCCAGCGGGCTGCCCTCTACGGCATCGGTCAGGCGGAGTGCGCCGCTATATACCAGTTCCTGGGGCACGGCGTGGTCGTAGCTCTCCGGATATTTCTCGGCCAGGTATTTGGCAAAGACGTCGTGGCGGGCGGAGGTGAGGCCGTTGCTGCCCATGCCGCCGTTGTATTCCTTCTCGTAAGTAGCCTGTCCGTAGCTGGCGAGGCCCACGATGACGTCGCCCGGACGGATGTTGGCATTGTCGAT
>CASFQC010000079.1 GCA_949296415.1 uncultured Bacteroides sp.
AAGCCAATGCCATAACCAAGATAGCACGTTCCAACAACAGCAGCAACGGAGCCACCATGTACGTCACGGCCTCGCCATGCATAGAATGTGCAAAACTCATCATACAAGCCGGAATAAGAAGAGTGGTCTACTCCGAAAAATACAGGCTGGAAGACGGAGTGGAGCTGTTACGTAAGGCCGGCATAGAAGTAGTGTACCTCCGGGCAGGAAACGACTGACCCTCTGCCGCTGCAAGAACAAAATAAGGGAATAAGCCTCATACACACCAGAGCATCCTCGCCCAGAAGTCATGACAGAGACAACCAATACAAATAATTAATCCAAAAAGAAACAACAGCATATGACTACAAAAAACTCGTCCCGCTTCACTCCGCTTGTCATAGCGGTAAGCATAGTGGCGGGCATCCTCATCGGCACGTTTTATGCCAAACATTATGGAGGTAACAAACTGGGAATAGTCAACGGATCGTCAAACAAACTGAACGCCCTGCTCAGGGTCATTGACAACCAATATGTGGACACTGTCAACATAAGCGACCTGGTGGAGAAAGCCATGCCGCAAATCTTAGCTGAGCTGGATCCACATTCCACTTACATTCCCGCCAAAGAAGTGGAAGCAGTCAACTCCGAACTTGAAGGAAGCTTCAGTGGAGTGGGCATAGGTTTCGTCATTCAGGAAGATACCATACACGTCACGTCTGTGATTTCCGGAGGTCCTGCTGAGAAAGTCGGCGTATTAGCCGGAGACCGGATAGTGACAGTGGACGACAGCCTGTTTGTCGGCAAAGGGCTGACCAGCGAGAAAGCCATGCACTCCCTGAAAGGGCCGAAAGGCTCAAAAGTGAAAATCGGCATAAAACGCGCCACAGAAAAAGAGCTGTTACACTTTACTATCGTACGCGGAGACATACCACAGAACACCATAGATGCCGCATACATGATTACCGACGACTTCGGATATATACAAATAAGCAAATTCGGACGCACCACTCATGTGGAATTGCTCAACGCACTGGCCCAGCTGAATCACCAAAACTGCAAAGGGCTGATAATAGACTTGAGGGAAAATACGGGTGGATATATGGAAGCAGCCACCCGAATGGTCAATGAATTCCTGCCCGAAGGAAAACTCATCGTATATACCGAAGGACGGAAATACCCGCGTCTGGAAGAATATGCCAACGGTACAGGAAGCTGCCAGCAGATGCCACTCGTCGTACTCATAGACCAAGGTTCGGCATCGGCCAGCGAAATATTCGCCGGTGCCATACAAGACAATGACCGAGGCACTCTGATAGGACTGCGTTCATTCGGAAAAGGACTTGTGCAACAGCCCATTGATTTCAGCGACGGCTCGGCCATCCGGCTTACGGTAGCAAGATACTACACCCCATCGGGCAGATGCATACAACGGCCATACACCAGCGGGAACGACTCGCAATACGAAATGGACTGGGTCACCCGATATGAACACGGCGAGTTCTTTTCACGGGACAGCGTGAAGCTCAACGAAAACCAGCGATATGCTACCGGTCTGGGACGCCCTGTATACGGAGGAGGAGGAATCATGCCTGATGTCTTCGTGCCGCGCGACACCACCGGCATCACTTCCTATCTTATAGAAGTAAGCAACAAGGGACTTATCCAGCAATACGGATTCCAGTACAGCGACCACAACCGTAGCAAGCTGACACAGATAAAAGACGAGAATGAAATGGCCGAATACCTGCATAAACAGAACCTGCTGGAACAATTCATAGAATATGCCACAAAAAAAGGTGTAAAACGCCGCAACCTGCTCATAAGAAAGTCTAAAGAACTGTTGGAAAGAAACCTCTATGGAAATATCATATACAATATATTGGGACAGGAAGCCCTCATACGGTATATCAATCAGACGGATGACACCGTTCTCAAAGCCGTAGACATACTACAGCGGGGAGAAGCTTTTCCAAAAGCTCCCTCAGACTCTACCGGCATAAATGCGAACAACACCAACGTCCAGCCATGACAACCGCAAAGAATGCCTTACGCCAACACATGGCAAGGCTCAAAGCACTGCACCAAGATACGGCAGCCAGTGACTCTGAAAAGGCCATGGCTGCTTTGGAGACTCATCCTGCCTTCCAGGTTGCAAAGACGGTACTACTATACTATTCTTTGCCCGACGAAGTAAACACCCACGGACTCATCGAACGCTGGTACAGGAGGAAAAGACTGTTGCTGCCCGTGGTGAAAGGCACGGAACTGGAACTACGCCTCTACCGGGGATCAAACCACATGGCAACCGGAGCCTTCGGCATAGCCGAACCCGAGGGTACACCTTTCACCGATTATGCGGCCATTACACTGGCCGTTGTGCCGGGAATGGCTTTTGACGTCCAAGGAAACAGGCTGGGACGAGGAAAAGGATTTTACGACCGCCTGCTCCCACAACTTATGCAAGCACGGAAAATCGGCATATGCTTTCCCTACCAACTGACCGACAACATACCTGCCGATCCGTCCGACTTCCGGATGGACGACATCATAACCGGATGACACTTCATATGAAAACCAACTATCACACCCATACCACCCGCTGCATGCACGCCAGCGGAACAGACGAAGAATATGTGCTCAGCGCCATCAAAGGAGGATTCCAGGTTCTGGGATTCTCTGACCACACACCATGGAAATACCGCACCGACTATGTAGCCGACATGCGCATGCTACCCGAGCAACTGCCCGGATACGTGGAAAGCATACGGTACCTGCGCGACAAATACCAAGACCGGATAGAGATAAAAGCCGGACTGGAATGCGAGTACTTTCCCGAATACCTGCCCTGGCTGAAAGAACAGGTCAGGGAATACAGGCTGGACTACCTGATATTCGGAAACCACCATTACCACACTGACGAAAAATTCCCCTACTTCGGACACCATACCGACAGCCGCGACATGCTTGACCTCTATGAAGAGAGCGCCATTGAAGGCATGGAAACCGGCCTGTTCTGTTGTCTGGCCCATCCAGACCTCTTCATGCGTTCCTATCCCAGATGGGACCACCACTGCGCCAACATCAGTCGGCATATCTGCCGGGCGGCCGCACGTCTGCACATACCGTTGGAATACAACATAGGATATGCGGCCTATAACGAGGCACATGGCATAACCGCATATCCCTACCCCGACTTCTGGCGCATCGCGGCCAACGAAAGATGCACGGCCATCATAGGCATGGACGCACACAACAACCACGACCTTGAAGTGCCCACCTACTACAACCGCGCGCTGCAAGAGCTGAAAAGGCTGGGAATGGCGGTAACAGACCGTCTGGAAATGATGGGATAAGCAAAGAACACTAACAGATACTGCACATGAACAATTTCACATTCTACAGCCCCACCGAATTCGTTTTCGGAAAGGGCACCGAGACACAGACGGGCACACTGGCCCGCGAACATGGAGCCACTAAAGTAATGATAGTCTACGGAGGAGGATCGGCTGTGCGTAGCGGACTGCTGGATCGCGTGAAGCTCTCGCTCCGACAAGCCGGAATGCCCTTCTGTGAAATGGGAGGCGTACAGCCCAACCCCACTGACGGCAAAGTGTACGAAGGCATAGCACTGTGCCGGAACGAAAAAGCCGACATGCTGCTGGCCGTAGGCGGAGGCTCCGTCATTGACACGGCTAAAGCCATAGCCGCCGGAGTGCCCTATGAAGGCGACTTCTGGGACTTCTTCGCAGGCAAAGCCACCGTGGAGAAGGCACTGAAGGTAGCTGTTGTGCTCACCATACCCGCAGCCGGAAGCGAAGGTTCGGGCAACAGCGTCATCACGAAAGCCGACACCTTGCAGAAGCTCAGCCTGCGCACGCCCAAACTCCTGCGCCCCGCATTCTCCATAATGAATCCCGAACTGACTTTTACCCTGCCGCCTTTCCAGACAGCATGCGGCGTGACCGACATGATGGCACACATCATGGAACGCTACTTCACCAACACCACAGGCGTGGAAGTGGCCGACCGTATGTGCGAAGGGGTACTCATGTCCATCATAGAAGAAGCCCCAAAAGCCATGGCAGCCCCCAACGACTACGATGCCCGCGCTAACCTCATGTGGGCCGGCATGGTAGCACACAATGGCACATGCGGCACAGGCTGCGAGGAAGACTGGGCATCGCACTTTCTGGAACACGAGGTCAGCGCGCTCTACGGCGTGACCCACGGAGCCGGACTGGCAGTCATATTCCCCGCATGGATGAAGTGGATGGCCGCGCATCACCCCAGAAAGATAGCCCAATACGCACACCGTGTGTGGCATGTGGCACCGTCTGCCGATTCCCGTGCCGACGCACTCCAAGGCATAACTTGCCTCCAGAACTTCCTCAGACAGCTGGGTATGCCCCTTGACTTAAAAGAGCTGGGCGTACCTCATCCGGACATAGACCTCCTGGCCCATAACCTCCACCTCAACAAAGGAGAGTTGGTGGGCAACTATGTCAGACTGACGGAAGCCGACAGCAGGGAGATATACCACATCGCCATGGGCTGAGGCAGCCGGAGGAGGCCCCACAGCATCCGCAAACCATAAAGCCCGTCCCCGCGACAGCCCTACAGGCACGGTCACGGAGACGGGCTTTCCTGTGTCCTGAGCCTGCCGCTCAGAACTCACTGGTAAAGTGGAACCTGATGTGCTTGAAGTCCGTCTGCGCCATCTGCAGCACATAGCCACTGTCAGCCAAGAACACATCACGGCCCTCACGGTCCTTGGCCATGTACTGGTACTTGCGCTTCTTGAAGGCTTCGAGCTCGGCCGGATCGTCACTTTCTATCCAACAGGCTTTATAGAGGCTTACAGGCTCCCAACGGCATCTGGCATTATACTCATGCTCCAGCCGGTACTGTATGACCTCAAACTGGAGCTGTCCCACAGTACCGATGAGTTTGCGTCCGTTGAACTGGTTGATAAAGAGCTGCGCCACACCCTCGTCCATCAGCTGGTCTATGCCCTTAGCCAGCTGTTTCTGCTTCATGGGGTCGGCATTCTCTATGTACTTGAACATCTCCGGCGAAAAGCTGGGCAAGCCACGGAAATGTAGGTGTTCGCCTTCGGTCAGGGTATCTCCTATCTTGAATATGCCGTTGTCCGGCAAGCCTATGATGTCGCCCGCCCACGCCTCGTCCACCGTGGTCTTACGCTGGGCCATGAACTGGGTGGGACTGGAGAAGCGCATGGACTTGTCCTGCCGTACATGATAGTAAGGCGTGTTGCGTGAGAAACGGCCGGAACATACCTTGCAGAAAGCTATACACGACCGGTGGTTGGGATCAATGTTGGCCGTTATCTTGAAGATGAAGCCGGTGAACCGTGGCTCGTCAGGCATTACGGTGCGTTCCTCGGCCTTCACGGGACGGGGGCTGGGGGCTATCTCAACAAAACAGTTGAGCAGCTCCTCCACTCCGAAGTTGTTCAGTGCCGACCCGAAGAATACGGGAGCCACCTCGCCTTTAAGGTAGGTGTCCACATCGAACTCCGGATACACACCCTCTATCAGTTCCAGCTCCCCGCGCAGCTTGTCAGCCAGGGACGTGCCGATGTGACGGTCCAGTTCTTCGGTATTTATGTCCACCTCCACCTTCTCCGTCACCACCTGCTTACTTGGCTGGAAGAGGTTCAGGTTGTGCCCATAAATGTTGTACACTCCTTTAAAGCGTGCGCCACTTTCTATGGGCCACGTCAGCGGACGCACCTTGATGGCCAACTCCTCCTCCAGTTCGTCCATAAGGTCAAAGGGATCCTTGGCCTCACGGTCCATCTTGTTGATGAAGATGATGACGGGCGTGTTCCTCATGCGGCACACCTCCATCAGCTTCCGGGTCTGCGTCTCCACGCCCTTGGCACCGTCAACCACGATGATGACGCTGTCTACGGCGGTAAGCGTGCGGTAGGTATCCTCGGCAAAGTCCTGGTGTCCGGGTGTGTCAAGGATGTTCACTTTATATCCCCTGTAATCGAACTCCATGACGGAGGTGGTCACCGATATGCCTCGCTGTTTCTCTATATCCATCCAGTCGGAGGTAGCGGTCTTCTTTATCTTATTGCTCTTCACGGCACCGGCCACCTGTATCTGTCCGCCGAAGAGCAGGAATTTCTCGGTCAACGAGGTCTTTCCCGCATCGGGGTGTGCCACTATCGCAAAGGTTCTTCGTCTTTCTATTTCGGGGTTTGTTGCCATATGTCGTTCAGTTGTCTGTTATCCTATTTATATACAATTATCATAGAAGCCGGAGGCAGTGCGGTTAACTACGACAGTCAACCGGATTAACTACGATAGTTAACTTCACCTTTTTACCTATACTGATTCCAGTATGTTGTGCATCCGCCGTCCGGAACATGACGGCACAGAACATTTCCTTACAGCACCGTCCTTCCCGGTCTCTATGTCAGCCCAGCAGAGCCACACACTCGCTCAGACTCTCTTCCCAATGAGGTATGTCCATGCCGTAGGTGCGCTTTATCTTTGTCTTGTCCAGCACGGAGTAATGCGGGCGTGGAGCTTTAGCTGGGTACTCGTCGGTGTGCAGGGGGCTTACCTTGCAGGTGGTTATGCCAGCCAGGCGATGTATGGCCACAGTGAAGTCGTACCAGGAACAAACGCCTTCGTTGCTGAAGTGATAGGTGCCTGGCACTATGCCATGGTCTATGATGTGGTATATGGCAGCCGCCAGGTCGCGGGCGTAGGTGGGTGTGCCTATCTGGTCGAACACCACGCCCAGGTTGTCACGCTCGCGTCCCAAGCGGAGCATGGTCTTCACGAAGTTATTGCCAAAAGTGGAATACAGCCAGGCAGTGCGTATGATTACGGTGCGGGCGCACTTCTCCGCCGCGGCCTGCTCACCGGCCAGTTTGGTGCGTCCATACACAGAGTTGGGACACGGCGGGGTGTCTTCCGCATAGGGGATGTGTGCGGTTCCGTCGAACACATAGTCGGTGGATATCTGTATCAGGGAGGCTCCACAGGCTTCGGCCGCCTCGGCCAAGTATCCGGGGGCGAGGTGGTTCAGGCGGTCGCACAGGGCTTCGTTGTCCTCGGCCTTGTCCACCGCCGTATAGGCGGCACAGTTCACAATCACGTCTATGCCGTTTTGGGCCACAAAGGACTTTACAGCCTCTTTGTCGCATATGTCCAGTTCCTGCACGTCAGTAAAGAAACAGGTGTGCTGCGGGTTTTTCTGTGACAGCACCCGCATCTCGTTGCCAAGTTGTCCGTTGGCACCAGTTATCAGTATCTTCATATATATAATGTATTGAGAATAGTTCCTACAGTTCCAGCTCGCCGCGTCTGTCCTGCGCATAGTAGTGTGCCAGCAGGGCGACGAACTTGCTTATGGTTTCCACCGCCTTTTCCGTGCCGGGCGATACGGGCTTCTTCTGCAAACGCAGCATCCATACACCGTACAGGGCCTCAAAGCAGGTTTCCAGCTCGGGTTCGTCCTTATGTCCGTTCTTCTGCCTCAGCTCGACAATGAAAGGCAATGCCTTGAAGTAGGCGGCGTTGTAAAAGGGATAGCGGGTGGATGCCAGTAACTGCCCGTGCAGCCCGGACAGTTCCTGCAGCACGTTAATGTTTATTTGCAGGTGGCCTTTATCCTTCACGCCTTCGGCGAGCATCATCTCGGTCAGGTTGGCATACCATTCCTCCATCTCGGCTCTGACGGAGAGGTCGTAACGGCTGACCACATTGTGCCGTATGGCCTCCGTGTCACACCCATTGGCACGTATCAGGTCTTCTTCCTGCCACATGTAGAGCAGGTACTCAGCTATGTTCCTTTCTTTTATCTGTTGCGCTATAGTCATAGGTATGTGCCTTGTCTGTTTATATGTCTTTTCCTGCGTGTTCCGGTTCAGTATAGCGACTCGCCCATAAGGGTAAAGGCCAGCCCCACTAGCGACACGATAGCCACAATGCTTCCTATCACCCTATTGAGCAACCATATGCCGCGCAGGTTGAAGCGCGCGCGCACCTTGTTGACAAAATAAGAGATGCCAAACCACCAGGACAGGGCACCCAGTATGATGGACAGGTATCCGGTGACCGTTTCCGAGACCAGGGCGCCATTTCCCGCAAAGGAGAAGCGCGCGAACAGTCCCACAAACAGGAATATGATCAGCGGATTGGACAGTGTGACCAGAAAAGCCGTGACAAAGTTATGCAAGTATGTGCCTTTGTTCCCCGAAGGCGGATGGATGGACTGCACAGGATTGCTGCGGAAAGTATATATGCCGAAGAAAAAGAGCAGCACACTGCCGAAGAGCTGCAGGTAGAAGATGTTCTTGTTCACATAGTCGAACACGAAACTCATGCCATAACCCGTAATCAGCGCGTAGCATATGTCGCTCAAGGCTGCCCCCACACCGGTGACAAAGCCATACCAACGTCCCTTGTTCAGCGTGCGCTGTATGCACAGCACTCCTACCGGTCCCAGCGGTGCCGACACGATGACACCTATGAGAAATCCCTTCCACAGGATGTTCAATATGGTTTCCACTTCAATCATGGCTGCAAATATCGGACTTTTTTATGAGACGGGCACACACTTTCGTGCATTTTCTCCCCCTGTGGCACACGGCTCTTGCGCCCAAAAGCCTGTCCGGCCTCTCCTTTGGGAGAGCCATACCCGTACAGACGCAGTGGGGAGGCATACCCTAACCATGCATAAAGACGGCCTCCCCAACCGGAACGGCCGCCTACCGACCAGACGGTGTACAGCGTTTCAAAAAGCAAGATTTGCCATTGCGGCAAATATAGTAAGGAAACACCCGGCCTTCACCGTCTTTTCCCAACATGAAGGCAAGCAGCTCGTCGCCCTCTTCAATCTGCAATATGACGGAATGCAGCACCTGTCCGTCTTCTGACAAGACCCTATATTCATAAGAGTCCGTTTCCGCCTTCACAGGATCCTTGCCATGCCTTATCAGGCAATGGATGCCCTTCCCGTCAAGTTTCAACGCATCCACATAGCGGTGGAACACGCCCAGGAAATGATTGAAATACTCATCGGTGTAACGGTCCTTGCGGGCGGCCTCCAACAGTGAGTCGGGCACCTGTACGTCAAACAGCCGAAGCTTGCGCCCCTGGCCAGAGGCGTCCTTGTCCGTCAGCCAGACATTGCCCGAACATCCGTCTGTATAGACCAGACGCCTGCCGTCGCAATCGCCTATAGGCATCAGGAAGAAATATCCCGTATGAGTCTTGCGAAACACCTCGTCCAGCTGTCCGAAACGCTTCTGCAGCCGACCTGTCTCCATGTCAAAGATGGCACAGAACGGGGCTTCCTCATAGAATGCGTCTACAAAAATATTATGCTCCGCATCTGCCTTGCACTCTTCCGCTGACATGACCAGAGGGAATCCGCCCAGACATCCCAGCAACATGCGCCCTCCGCTTATGGGGACAATACGACTGGCATGGGTGTACATATAATGAATCCTATCCTTCTCATTCGCAAGGTCAAGCGGCAGCACGGTACAAGTATCCGCACGTGATGAGGTCTGCAACAAGACCCCTTCATTGAAATAGGTAATGACACCCTTTTCCCTATACCGCAACAAGGGCAACGAATAGGACACCAGTGCCTGCCCGGAGAACGGATCCAAGGCGCATCCGTTAGCCATAATGAAAATCTCCCCGTTGCGCTTCATGTCATCATAGACAGAATCGGGAATGTGCACAAAAGCCCGTTCCTGACGTGCAGTAGGCACAATGCGCTGACGCAGTACAGCCACCGAATCTCCCAGGATGTCAAACAACAAGCCTTGTGACAGCAGCTCATCCGAATAAAGGAACCTGTCGCCTACCCAGTCAGGCAGCTCACATATGGCCGACACTTCGGTGCCCTCGCCCAGATCCAGACGCACCGACTTATAGGTGCCTGCCGGAAGCCTGTCCGCAGACATCAAGGAGGCAGACACGCCGCCGTCTTCCGGTTTTGCCATAGGCATATAGGATGTGTTGCTACCCAGCTGCCGCAAGAACTCCATGTCCATCGTGGGAGTGTCTCCCCCACACATCAGGCGTCCCCGCCTTGCGTCAACCTGCAGTACATAGGTCACACTCAACCGTCCATACCTGTAACGGAATATCCTATCGTTCAAACCTTTGGAGTCCACCACCAGCCTGTCTGTACCGAATTTCTCTTTCACATATTCCCTGGCCATATCCGCTTCGGGATAAGCCGCGACCAGCACGACACGCGCGCCGGGCTTGGCCTTCGCCATGTTGTCCAGAAAGAAAGGGATGTCCACTTCGCAACGCGGACAGGATTGCGGGCTGAAGAGGATGGCATAGACCTCATCGCATCCCTCCCCATAAGGCCCGAGCAGTTCTTTCATAAGCTGTTCCGTACCTTCACGTTGCATGATGCCGTTATGATTGGCCAGCATCTCGTCAAGTCGGTCACGCTCTTGCGCACAGACAGATATGAATAAGAATGCGGATAAAATGGTAAAAAGAGTCGTTTTCATTGTCTTATATTGTGTATTTTTATACATCCCAAGCCACCCCTTAAAGGAAGGAGTGGCTCAGGATTTTATTATTCATGCGAATCAGGAGTTGGTATCCTGATTCAAAGATTAAAAATTGACGAATGTAAGTAGAGCAATAGCCAACTTTCCAAAGGTATGTACCA
>CASFQC010000080.1 GCA_949296415.1 uncultured Bacteroides sp.
GCGGGGGAATACCTAAAGATACAAAAAAGCCAACTAATTCGCAATACTTTGTGTATGAATTAGTTGGCTAATTTTATGCTATTTACTGAATGTCCCTTTCGTTTTTCCATTAACTGAAGACAAAGGTCACCAGACTGACAAAATGTTGTCTGCCAAAAGGAATACGTCCGAAGAGATATGCATAAGCCATGACTACAGCCGCCGGAAACAATCCATATCAGATTGAACGGAATGCGGACGCATCCGGCAGGCTAATCCATATATCTTTGATTTCTGCATCAAAAGGCCACAGACAAAGCTGTCCGATTTTGAAAGTCTGCAAGAAAACCGGTTTGCCGATAATTATCATCCCATTTTTATGATTTCTCCACAGTTACCATCTCAGCCAGCCATTTTCTGGCATTAGCCTCTATCTCCTCCGTCAAATCATAAAAGAACAAAACTCCTAACTGCCTCCAAGTGTCACCGTAACGCAACAGGGTACAAAAAAAGACAGAATGACAAGGTACACGGTCCTTTATGCTATTCAGATTGAACAAAGACTTGACTGCCTTGAATTCTTCCCCGTCATCACTACCCAGAATCCTCAAATAAAAGAAATCTTCATCTTCAGCTATAAACAGAAAATAGGCCTTCTTACTCACCCCTGCTTTGCGCCATTCCTTCTGGCCGTCATTGTGCTCTGCCCACAGCGCAAGCCACTCATTGGAGGTAAGCGACAGAAGGTTTCGACGCCCAGCCAGCATCAGTTCCCGATGCAGGCCATAAAACATGATGTCCATATTCTCATCAGCTATCCGACCGCTTTTGTACAGTTCACAACATTCTTGCTCAAGCTCCTCAATATTCTCTATATTGAAATAGCACTTATAGTGAAACCATTCCGGCACATCACAGTAAGTCTTAAAGTCTGCTGCCTGTTCCCCTGACGGATGCAAGAAGCGCCACAACCGCTTGTTCTCCGGTGCCGTTTCATAAGCCTCGTCAAATACCGCATATATTTTCTCTGCCAACCGATTCAGGTCAACGTGCCCGGCATCTGTCCCCACCTTCCAATCAGCACAGGAAACCTGCATGTGATGCTCCAACAGGAAAAGCAAGTCTTCCCGGTTGATTTCGTCAGGGTAATAGTTTTCGTCCAAGCTATAGGAAGGGAGCCAGGAGCCATAGCGTCTCCTGCATTCGGCAGTAAAGGTAGTCCATATGCCTGTATTGCTGATTATATCCTCAAACCATGCGGACAGGCAAAGGCTGATATAACGGACATCGTCCTTGTCATTTATCCGCTTGCAAACTTCATCGGCACACAATATGCCATAAATTTTGTTAGCAATGCCCGCATAGTAATAATCCACACTGTCTGTCCTTGAATAAGGATGTAACATCAGCATATCTATAGGATAAATCTTTTCCACAACACAAAAATAATGATGACAAAAATAGGGGAATATATAAAGAAAACCAATGGATTCTCACAATTATAGTGTGAGTTAAGAGCCTGTTTCAGATAGATTTCATAAAAAGCTTACGCAACTATTCAGAAATTCTTTCCGGTCTTTTCCAACAACAGCTTCTGACACAAACTGAAAAAGAGGGCCGAAACCCTCTTTTTGCAAATCAAAAAAATATCAATTCGCCATTTCCGATATGAACTTGATGCGCACCAGCCGGACTTCTTCTTCGGTAAAGTCATCGCCCAACTCGTCCAGCGCGTCATCTATGTTGTCAGTAGTAGACTCCTTGAAATAATCGTATATGTCAAGCATATGGTCTTCGTCCATGATATCTTCAAGGAAGTAATCAATATTCAATTTCGTACCCGAATAGACTATAGCCTCTATTTCATCCAACAATTCTTCAAATTCAATGCCTTTGGACACAGCAATGTCATCCAATGCCACCTTCCGGTCAATAGCCTGTATGATGGATACCTTTAACTTTGACTTATTGGCAACAGTACGCACACGCAGGTCTTCGGGCCTCTCTATCTCATTCTCCTCACAATGACGTTTGATGAGCTTACAGAATTCCTCTCCATAACGTTTGGCCTTGCCTGCTCCCACTCCAGGTATGTTCTGCAACTCCTCCAATGTCACCGGATAAATGGTAGCCATGGCCTCAAGAGAGGGATCTTGGAATATGACGTAAGGTGGTACCTGAAGTTGTTTTGAAAGTTTCTTTCTCAAATCCTTCAACATGGAGTAAAGGGCCGGATCTACCGCACAAGAGTCACCTCCCCGCATCGGCACTTCCTCGTCTATATCATCGAAATCATTGTCTTCCGTAATTTTGAAAGACTTGGGATTCTTCAGAAATTTATGTCCTGCATCTGTAACCTTCAGCAATCCATAGTTTTCCACATCCTTACTGAGATATCCGGCTATCTGTGCCTGGCGGATAACGGCATTCCACGTCTTGTCATCCTCGTCCATTCCTGCACCGAACACTTCCAAATCGTTATGTTCATGAGCCACCACTTCTGAAGTATCCCTTCCTTTAATGACATCAATCACATAGTCGGCTTTGAAATTTTCCTTCACCGCTAAAATTGTCTCTATAACGGTGCACAACAGTTCTTGAGCTTCCACTTGTTTTTTGGGATTTAAACAATTGTCACAATTTCCACAATTATCTTCTGTATATTCTTCACCAAAATAATGAAGCAAGGTTTTCCTACGGCACACAGAGGATTCGGCATAAGCCGCTGTTTCCAGCAGCAGTTGCTTGCCTATCTCCTGCTCTGCCACAGGCTTTCCCTGCATGAATTTCTCCAACTTCTGCAAATCCTTATTGCTATAGAATGTAATGCATTGGCCCTCGCCGCCATCACGCCCCGCACGTCCAGTCTCCTGGTAATATCCTTCCAGACTCTTAGGTATGTCATAATGGATAACGAACCGCACATCCGGTTTGTCTATCCCCATGCCGAACGCTATGGTGGCTACGATAACATCAATTTTTTCCATGAGGAAATCATCCTGATTCTGCGTACGGGTAGCCGAATCCATTCCGGCATGATAAGGCCGTGCATTGATGCCGTTGGCCTGCAGGATTTCAGCCAGTTCCTCCACTTTTTTCCTGCTCAGACAGTATATGATGCCAGACTTGTCGGGATTGTTACGGATAAATTTGATGATATCCTTATCCACATTTGCCGTCTTGGGCCGTACTTCATAGTAAAGGTTCGGACGGTTGAAAGACGACTTGAATACCTTAGCGTCGGTCATGCCCAGGTTTTTCTGGATATCATGCTGCACCTTAGGCGTAGCGGTAGCAGTAAGCGCTATGAGCGGAGCCTTGCCTATCTCATTGATTATAGGGCGTATCCTGCGATATTCTGGACGGAAATCATGTCCCCACTCCGAAATACAGTGAGCCTCGTCTACAGCATAGAAAGATATTTTCACTGTCTTGAGGAACTCCACGTTCTCATCTTTGGTGAGCGACTCAGGTGCCACATAAAGCAGTTTGGTCTTTCCACTGATAATATCGCCTTTCACTTGTTCTATCGCACTCTTGTTCAAGGAAGAATTGATAAAATGAGCCACGCCGTCTTCTTCGCTGAAATTCCGCATCGCGTCCACCTGATTCTTCATCAGCGCAATCAAGGGAGAAATCACTATGGCTGTGCCCTCCATCAACAATGAAGGCAACTGATAGCACAATGATTTTCCGCCTCCTGTAGGCATTAACACAAAAGTATCGTTGCCAGCCAATAGATTTCGAATGATATCCTCTTGGTTGCCTTTAAAAGTATCGAACCCGAAGTACTTCTTTAGCTGGTCCGTCAAATTAATCTTCTTCCCTGCCATGATTCTTTAGGTTGTTTTTTATATTATAATGAAATAATCCTGTTACACATCGCCTGATGTCCCCAAATCGGTCTCTTCCTGTGGGGCCGGAAGTCTGTATCCGTCCTAATCCGTTTTTCTCCAGAAACCGTTACGCCCTTTCTTCCAGCTATGAAAGCAAGTGAGAAAAGACAGGCAGACATCAAGTAGCCTAACAAAGTTAGAAACAACTTTGCAAATTCCAAGTATAATCCGCCAATTATTTTTTCAATAAGGAAGCAAAAGCCGTCATCATTTTAGCTTTTACGCTAATAATCAAGCATTTTGCAATCTTGCCACATTAGCTTTTTCCATTTGATGCTTGGCATAGTCAAGTGTTACGGAATAAGACTTCTCGTTTCCAGAAGGAATCTCATACATCACATCCATCATGATGGTCTCTACGATGGAGCGCAAGCCGCGTGCTCCCAGCTTATACTCTATAGCCTTGTCCACAATATACTCAAACACCGCATCTTCGAACGTAAGTTTCACCCCGTCCATCTCAAACAGTTTGAGGTACTGTCTGATAATGGAGTTTTTCGGCTCAGTCAGTATGGCACGCAGTGCCGTGCGGTCAAGCGGATTCAGGTAGGTCAATATGGGCAGACGACCTATGATTTCGGGTATCAGTCCGAAAGCTTTCAGGTCTTGCGGAGCGATGTACTGCATCAGATTCTTACGGTCTATGGAAGCCGTGGAACGCACGGCATTATAGCCCACTACATGAGTGTTGAGACGCTGTGCTATCTTCTTTTCTATGCCATCAAAGGCTCCTCCGCAGATAAACAGTATGTTCTTGGTGTTCACCGGTATCATTTTCTGTTCCGGGTGTTTGCGCCCTCCTTGGGGAGGCACGTTCACTATGGAGCCTTCAAGCAATTTCAGCAAGCCTTGCTGCACGCCTTCACCGCTCACGTCGCGAGTGATGGACGGGTTGTCTCCTTTGCGTGCAATCTTGTCTATCTCGTCAATGAATACAATGCCCCGTTCGGCTTCGGCCACATTGTAGTCGGCCACTTGCAACAGGCGTGTCAGGATGCTTTCTATGTCCTCTCCCACATAACCGGCCTCTGTAAGCACCGTAGCATCAACAATGGTGAAGGGAACGTTCAGCATCTTGGCTATGGTCCTTGCCAACAGCGTCTTTCCCGTACCGGTGCTCCCCACCATAATGATGTTAGACTTCTCTATCTCCACATCGTCGCCCGATTCTTTCTGCAGCAAGCGTTTGTAATGGTTGTAGACAGAAACGGCAAGATAACGCTTGGCGTCATCCTGTCCTATGACATACTGGTCCAAGAACCTCTTTATGTCAACGGGCTTAGGCAGCTCTTCCAGTGTCAGCGTCTTAGCGGATTTACGTGTCTCCAGTGCTTCCTGTACTATGCTGTATGCCTGTGTCACGCAACTGTCACAAATGAAGCCGTTCATTCCGGTGATAAGAAGCCCCACCTCGTCTTCTGAACGTCCGCAAAAGCTGCATCTGTTCTTATTTCGTCTTGTTTCTGCCATACTTACTTTTTAATGAGTACATCGTCTACCATGCCATATTCCTTAGCCTCCTGAGCCGTCATCCAGTAATCACGGTCCGAGTCGGCCCACACTTTGTCAAAAGGAGTATGCGAATGGTCGGCTATGATGGTATAGAGTTCTTTCTTCAGCTTCTGGATTTCACGCGCGGTTATCTCTATGTCCGACGCCTGTCCTTGCACTCCGCCCATGGGCTGATGAATCATGACGCGTGCATGCGGAAGCGCTAATCTTTTGCCTTCGGAGCCTGCCACCAGCAACACAGCGGCCATGCTGGCAGCCATGCCTGTGCAGATGGTAGCCACATCGCTACTGATGAACTGCATGGTATCATATATGCCCAATCCAGCATAGACCGAACCGCCTGGAGAATTGATGTAGACGGAGATATCCTTACCTGGATCCACTGAGTCAAGATAAAGCAGCTGTGCCTGCAAGGTATTGGCTGTATAATCGTCTATCTCTGTGCCCAAAAAGATGATGCGGTCCATCATTAGACGCGAGAATACGTCCAGCTGCGTCACGTTGAGCTGGCGTTCTTCCAGAATATAGGGATTGAGGTATCCTGCCTGTGACTTGATTACGCCGTCAAGCACCATACTGTTCATACCAAGGTGCTTGGTGGCATATTTTCTAAAATCATCCATACGTTTTTCTTTCTAATATAAAAATAGTGTTAGTATCCGTTCCGGTATGTATAGAGCCTGTCGCATAATTTTCCCTCAGGACCTGTTTAATTTTTCCTTTTTCAATTTTCATCCAGCCTGTTCCGAACAGAGCCGAACAGGCCTACAGGTTATGGTTATCCTTCCTTTCATGTCTGTGCATGCCACTATATGGGAAAAGTCTTTCGCCAAGCGTATGCAAAGGAACAAAAAAGAACAGAGAGTGACAAAGAAATCCTATGTTTTTATGTACATCCTCCCCCACTTTCCTGTGCATACGGACAGCATCGGGCGCGGATTCCACAAAGGCGGAACGGTCATGTCTTCCCGTTTCTCCGTGCTCCTTGTGCAATTCGCGCCCGGTCTTTTTCCGGTATACTGTGGTCAGGGCACCGGCCCGCCCCACAATTCCGCCAGAAAAGGAAATAAAAAGTATTATTCGAACATCTTGTTAAAGTCTTCCACAGACACGGTCTTATGCTCCAGCGTGACTTGAGACTTCAGTGCGTTGACCAGTTTCACCTCTATGACGCGGTTCACCAGCCCGTCCACACTTTCTTTCTTTTTCAGCGTTTCTTTGGCATAGCTTTCAAGAAGTTCGTCGGGCACGTTCAACATGCCATACTGGGCAAACTGCGCGCGCGTGGCATCTTTTGCAGCCTCAGTTATGTCGGCCTGCTCCACCTTGATGTCGTTGGCACGCACCAGTTTCTCTTTTATGAGATGCCAGGTCAGCTCTTCAATGCTTTTGCCATAGTTTTCTTCTATGAAATTCTCATCCTTGTCTGCATTGTTGAGGCGCATCACACGTTTGAGCACACTGTCAGCAAACTCCAGCTTACCAACCTTGTCTGTCAGCATCTTGCGTACATCAAGCAAGAACTTGTAGTCGCTGTCGGACACGAACTGGCGTGCGATAAGCTCCTTCACCTTGCTGCGGAATTCCTCTTCTGTCTTCACGGCATCCTTGCCCAGCACCTGATCGAAGACGTCTTGCGTAAGTTCGCCTTCCACAAAACGGGTTATCTCCTCCACCTGGAAGCTGAAATCAGACTTCATTTCTACGGCCTTCTCCTTGTCCGTCTTCAGCAGGGAAGCCAGTTCTGCGGCATTTCCATCCCATGCGGCATTCGGATTGAACACCAGCACATCATTCACCTTGGCGTTGGCAAAAATGGCCTTCTGCTCATCATTCTTCATGTAGGAAGGCATCATTACTGCACCCTCCACCTGTATACCGCCTTCTTTGGTGGTATGGTCTTCGTTCAGCTCGGCCAACAGACCCTTCAGCAGGTCGTTGTCGGCATACGTATCCACCTTCTCATACTTGCCGTTACGCTGCTTATACATCTTTATCTGCCTGTCCACCATCTCATCGGTCACGTCTATGTCGTAGTAATCCACTTTGTCGGCAGCGCTGACTTCCACATCAAACTCCGGAGCCAAAGCCACGTCGAATACAAATTCGAACTCTTCCATGGTGTCAAAGTCAATGGGTGTTTGCTTCTCCTCATTGGGAAGAGGCTCGCCCAGCACTTCCACCTTATTTTCGTGGATGTAGTTGTAGACAGCCTCGGAAACGAGTTTGTTTACCTCTTCTGCCAATACACCCTTACCATACATTTTCTTCACCAGCCCCATAGGCACCATGCCCGGACGGAATCCCGGAACCTGGGCTTTCTGGCGGATATGTTTCAACGATTTGGTTACTTTCTCTTCGTAATCTGCTTTCTCAAGTTTTACGGTAAGCAGCGCGCTTACCTTGTCAATGTTTTGCAATGAAACGTTCATCGTAACAATATTAAGTTTTTTATATTAATTCAAGCCATTCTCATAATGAGCTGCAAAATTAGTGCTATTCTTTCAATTATCAAAGATAAAGGAGTAAGAGCCTGTTCAAATTTTCCTTTTTTAGATTTTTCTCCAGCCTGTTTTGAGCCTTTTCCCGGCCTTTTTAGGCTTTTTCAGAGATAACGTCGGAGCAAAATCCGAAACCGCCCCTGAAAAGTGATACATGAACAAAATTCGGACTGCCCCAGCAAAACCACCTTTAGGCAGTACGGTGCGAACGGACACACAGCCCGGTGTGTATGGGCAGACAGCAAGAGGTGAACAGAATCACACCGGGCTGTGTATCTGTCCGCAGCAGGGAGATGACACTTGTGCGGAAACGACCTGTCCGCCTCCGTACGGCAGGCATGAGGACAACACATCTTCCAGACCACACAGACAAAATCCGGAACAGCGCCCAGGAACATTCGTATAAAATTGTTAAAACAAAGCCTTTCACATTCCAATAAACGACTTAATGTGTATTTTTGAAGGAAAAAATCGGTCTTCATACGCGAATTGTCCGCAGTGCGGAATGCCGGACACAACCCGTAGCCTCCGGCACGACCCAATTCGGGCAGAAGACATAACCTTTAAAATACACAGAATCATGAATGTGAAAAAGTATGTAGCAGAAATGATCGGGACAATGGTTCTTGTCCTGATGGGATGTGGAAGCGCCGTATTTGCAGGCGGAGTAGCCGGCACAGTGGGCGCAGGTGTAGGAACCCTGGGCGTGGCTTTAGCCTTCGGACTGGCGGTGGTGGCCATGGCCTATACGATAGGAGGAATATCGGGCTGCCATATCAACCCGGCCATCACCTTAGGTGTGTGGCTGTCCGGACGCATGAACAGCAAAGATGCCGGTATGTACATGATATTCCAAGTGGTAGGAGCAATCATAGGCTCGCTCATATTGGCTCTGTTGGTGACTACGGGGAGCCATGACGGCCCCACTTACACTGGTTCCAACTCATACGCCTCAAACGAGATGATACAGGCTTTTGTGGCCGAAGCCGTGTTCACCTTCATCTTCGTGCTGGTGGTGTTAGGCACTACCGATGAGAAAAAAGGTGCAGGAAACTTTGCCGGATTGGCCATAGGACTATCACTGGTACTCATCCACATTGTGTGCATACCCATCACAGGCACATCAGTCAACCCAGCCCGCAGCATAGGCCCGGCACTTATTGAAGGCGGACAGGCTCTGCAACAGCTGTGGCTCTTTATCGTGGCTCCGTTTGTAGGAGCAGCTATAAGTGCCATAGTATGGAAAGGTATCAAAGACAAATAAAAAGGCCGGACCGGGAACGGCACACAGCAAAGCCAACGGCATGCGGCCACTGCCTTGGAAACGGGACAAGACAGCGTGTGCAGGAAAGCAAGACACAAGCCTCTCCAAGCACAAACGCACGTACTGCCATTGGTTTTGCGTGAACGGCAAGACGAAGGAAATCCCTCACGCGGATATACCTATTATTATATATAGCGGACGTTTTCCTTGAGCACTTACCCAGATACCGGGCACCACTTAAAACCTTTTTTGATGATGCGCCGGCAATTTCCTGTAGCCGGACAAAACATTCAAGACAGACTATTTAATTTAAAATATACGGATAAAACAGAAAGAACATGGGATTAGGCAAATGGATTGGTGGCATAGTAGGCTTCATGGCTCACGGAGCATTGGGAGCACTGGCAGGATATGCTTTAGGATCGCTCATAGAAAACGCGCTGAAGACAGACAACGACAATACGGCAGACGAAAGCCAGAAATATAGTACCGACTACGGACAGCGCAACAGTTTTCTTTTTTCTATGCTGGTGATGGCATCATACATCATCAAGGCCGACGGTAAGATAATGCACAGTGAAATGGAATACGTGCGCCGTTTCCTGCGCACCAACTTCGGCGAGGCTTCGGTAAGCGAAGGCGAACAGATACTGCTGAACCTCTTCGAACAGCGAAAAAGAATGGAACAGAACAATCCTGATGCTTTCAGAACCACCATATACGACTGCGGCGCACAAATAGCCACCAACCTGAACTACGAACAGCGGCTGCAACTGCTAAGTTTCCTGACTCAGATAGCCCAAAGTGACGGCAAGGTATGTGACGCGGAAATCAGCGCCCTACGCGAAGTGGCGGAAGCTATGCGGATGGACGCCCGTGAAGTAGACTCCCTGTTGAACCTGCATGGTGACACGCTGGATGATGCCTATAAAGTATTGGAAATAGAGCCGACCGCCACCAACGAAGAGGTGCGTGCGGCCTACAGACGGCTGGCACTGAAACACCATCCCGACCGTGTGGCTGCCTTGGGTGAAGACGTGCGCAAAGCTGCCGAAGAGAAGTTCCAGTGCATCAACAATGCCAAGGAACGCATATATAAAGCAAGGGGTATGAGATAAAGGCCAGTCCGTTTCCTCCCCTCCAAACGGAGTGCCGCCACGCCCAACAGCACTACTTGAGGAAATATCCT
>CASFQC010000081.1 GCA_949296415.1 uncultured Bacteroides sp.
GATGTCCCAGACCTTCGGGTGGAGAAAATAGCGCACGTCCTTACCTTGTCTGAGAGCATCGCGCACAAATGTGGCACTGATTTCAAACAACGGAGAACGAGCCAGCCTGACATGAGGAGGAAATGGCTCCGTTCCTACAGGATACCCCGGACGGGGATAAATTATGACATGATATTCAGACAATATGCGTTCTGCCGCACGCCAATGCGGAAACTGAGGCCAATTATCGGAACCTATAATCAGATGGAACACATGTTCAGGATACAAGGCCCGCAATCCGTCCAGCGTATGTATGGTATAAGACGGACGAGGCAGGTGGAATTCAAAATCAGAAGCGACAAACCGTGGATAGCCCGCTATGGCCAGCCTCACCAGACGGAGTCGGAAGGCATCGTCCATCAGTTCGTCATGAAGTTTAAACGGATTGCGCGGACTGACCACAAACCATACCTCATCCAAGCCTTCGTACTCGCACAAGTAATTGGCAAGAGCCAAATGGCCGACATGAATAGGATTGAACGAACCGCAGAACAGACCGACATTCATATATTCTTCCCACGCAACCTTTTCCAGCTTACCACGATATTGATGACTGACACCAGTATGACACATACCATACCCACCCACGTCACCGTCTCATGATAATACACGCTGACCACACCTATACTTAAAGCCAGAACCAGCAGTACAACATTAGTTATCAATACAATCTTATTGGTTTTGCGTGAGAGCCCTTTTCCACTGAAATCTTTCATAGACGTAAAAATTGAGAAACAATCTGCAACGTTTCGGCTTCGGCCTCCGCCAAATCATTGTTCACTACCACATGGTCAAACTTAGAGGCGAATTCCAGCTCATAAGCAGCTTTCGCCAGACGTCTTTCTATCACTTCCGGAGCGTCTGTCCCTCTCCTTTCCAACCGTCTGCGCAATTCCCCGATGGAGGGAGGCTGGATAAAAACAGACAAAGCACGTCCGCCGTACAGATGCTTTATATTGCAAGCGCCTTTCACATCCACATCAAGCACTACATTCAACCCAGTCTCCAGCTGTTTTTCCACTTGCGACTTCAAAGTACCATAAAAATGGTCTTCATAGACTTCCTCGTATTCCAGAAAATCACCTTCAGCTATACGTCTGCGAAACTCCTCTGGGGTAAGGAAGAAATACTCTACTCCGTCACGTTCCGTCCCTCGCGGAGGACGGCTCGTAGCCGAAATGGAAAAAGCCAAATTAAGTCCGGGATTTTTCATCAGATGTCCGATGATGGTAGACTTGCCCGATCCCGAAGGAGCTGAAAATATGATAAGTTTGCCCATAGCCGTTACATTACGTTCAACACCTGTTCCTTGATTTGTTCCAGCTCATCCTTCATCTGTACCACGATGCGCTGCATCTCGGCATGATTGGACTTGCTTCCTAACGTATTTATCTCGCGCCCCATCTCCTGGGCAATGAATCCCAGTTTTTTCCCCTGGCCGCAAGGCCCCTCCATGGTATCAACGAAGTACTTCAAATGATTTGCCAAACGTTGTTTCTCTTCATTAACGTCAAGCTTCTCTATATAATATATCAGTTCCTGTTCCAGGCGGTTGTTGTCATAATCCACGTTCAGATTCCTTTCCAGCGAATCCATGATACGGTCTTTAATCTTGCTTACACGCTCATGTTCATAAGGCTCCACACTGCGCAATAATCCGGATATATTATTCACTTTCTCACGGAACTTGCGTTCAAGAGCCACTCCTTCCTGCTTGCGGAACTCCACCAGATGATTTATAGCCGTATGCACAGCGCTACGTGCAGCTTCCCATTCATCCTCGGGCAAATCTTGCAATTCATTCTTGGTCATTACATCGGGCATACGCAAAAGCGTATAAAACCAGTCGGAAGGTTCGGGTATCCCGGTAGCTTCGGCTATCTGGCGGATCCGATTATAATAAGATTCTATCAAATCCTGATTGATAGGCGTGGCCAGCTGTCCGGCATCTTTTTTCTCCACCCACAGGCAGAAATCCACCTTTCCCCGTTCCAACGTACGCGCGATAAGGTTGCGTATGTCTATCTCCTTCTCCCGGTAGGCAGGAGCAAGCCTTGTGGAGATATCCATTGCTTTGCTATTGAGTGACTTTATCTCAACATTAATCTTTTTATCGGGCATTTCGACTGAAGCTTTGCCGTAACCCGTCATTGACTGTATCATCTATATAATGCTTCTTAAGTTTTGCGCAAAAATACAGGATTATTTTAATTACTGAAAATAATCCCTTAAATTTGTCAGCTGATTTAAAGAAGAATAGAAATCATGTCATGTATCTTGCACATAGAGACGTCTACTTCGGCCTGTTCGGTGGCTGTAAGTGAAGACGGACAGAATGTATTTACCAAAGAAGATTTGAACGGTCCGTCCCATGCCGTACAGCTGGGAGTGTTCGTTGATAAAGCCCTTTCTTTTGCCGACAGTCACGCCTTACCGCTCAATGCCGTGGCCGTAAGTTGCGGTCCCGGCTCATACACAGGACTGCGCATAGGTGTATCCATGGCCAAGGGTATTTGCTACGGGCGCAACCTTCCTCTCATCGGCCTGCCCACGCTGAAGATACAGTGCGTGCCGGTATTGCTTTATCACGATGAACTGCCGGACGATGCCCTCTTATGTCCGATGATTGACGCACGCCGCATGGAAGTATATGCAGCCATATACGACCGAGCATTAAAACCCTTACGCGATACGGCAGCCGACATAGTAGACGGACACTCATATGAAGAATTTCTGGAAAACCATCCTGTTTATTTTTTTGGTGACGGAGCGGCCAAATGCCGGTCACAACTTACCCACCCCAACGCACACTTCATTGAAGGCATACGTCCCCTGGCCAGCATGATGTTTCCCTTGGCGGAAAAAGCCATGGCGGAAAACGACTTTAAGGATGTGGCCTACTTTGAGCCTTTCTATCTAAAAGAATTTGTAGCCGGAAAGCCTAAAAAGCTTATTTAGCCGGAATTAAAAAGAACAGTGGAAGGATTTGTCCATATACAGCCCCATACCCAAGGACGGTTCTTCCTTTAACCTATTATATATAAACGAAAATAGCAGACAAGTATGCAATACAACACCCAACAGAAAAGATTGCCCCTACCCGAATACGGACGTAGTGTGCAGAACATGGTAGATTACGCGCTAACCATACCCGACAGAGCCGAACGCCAACGTTGTGCCAATACCATTATCAACATCATGGGCAGCATGTTCCCTCCCCTGCGCGACGTACCCGACTTCAAACATAAGTTATGGGATCACCTGGCCATTATGTCAAACTTCCAATTAGACATTGATTATCCGTATGAAATCATACGCAAGAACAATCTGTTCACCAAACCCGACCCTATCCCCTATCCCAAGACACGGATAAAATACCGTCACTATGGCAGACTGTTGGGAGAGCTGATTAAAGAAGCATGCAAATTTCCTGAAGGCGATGAAAAGCAGAACCTGATTGCTTTAATCTGTAACCACATGAGAAAAGACTACATCACCTGGAACAAAGAAGCATTGGACGACCGGAAAATAGCGGAAGATCTGAGCGAGCTGTCCGACGGAAAACTTCAACTTACAGATGACATTCTCCGACTGATGGCCGAACGCATCGAACAAAATTACCGCCCCAAGATGCAGGTTCAGAACAACCAACGCAACCAGCAGAACCAGCGCACGCAGAACAAGCAAAAGAACCAATACGGGAACAATCAGCGTGCACAAAACAACCGGAACAACAAACGTAAAGGATAATCGCATAACGCGCAATTCCTCATCTGACACAGACTCTACTCTAACAAGGGAAATAAGGATATGGCATCATTCATTATAGAAGGCGGACACAAACTGAACGGAGAGATATATCCGCAAGGCGCAAAGAATGAAGTGTTGGAAATCATATGCGCCACTCTGCTCACGCCAGAGAAAGTCACCGTGTACAACGTGCCCGACATATTGGACGTGAATAACCTCATACAGCTGATGCGCGACATGGGAGTGAAAGTATCTAAACTCGGTACCGACATCTATAGTTTCCAAGCCGAAGACATCAACTTCACCTATCTGGAAAGTGACGATTTTCTGAAAGCTTGTGCACGTCTGAGAGGTTCAGTCATGCTGGCAGGCCCTATGGTCACACGTTTCGGACATGCCCTCATCTCCAAACCGGGAGGAGACAAAATAGGACGACGACGGTTGGACACACATTTTGCAGGCATACAAAAGCTGGGAGCCAGATTCGCTTACCACGAAGAGAGAAAGATATATGAGATTTCCGCCGAAAAGCTGCAAGGCTCTTACATCCTTCTGGATGAGGCCTCAATTACAGGTACGGCAAACATTATTATGGCGGCCACACTGGCCAAAGGACGCACTGTGATTTACAATGCAGCCTGCGAGCCTTATATCCAGCAGCTTTGCCACATGTTAAACCGTATGGGAGCCAAAATCCAAGGCATAGCATCGAATCTGCTGACCATAGATGGAGTAGACGCGCTTCATGGGACAGAACATACCGTTTTGCCCGACATGATTGAAGTAGGGAGTTTCATCGGCATGGCAGCCATGACTCAAAGTAACCTGACCATAAAGAATGTATCGCACCGGCATCTCGGCATCATTCCAGAAAGTTTCCGCAGACTGGGCATCAAAGTGGAGCAACAGAACGATGACCTTTTTGTACCGGCTCAGGATAGCTATGAAATAGAATCTTTCATGGATGGCTCCATAATGACCATAGCCGATGCGCCATGGCCCGGACTGACCCCAGACCTGCTGAGTGTGATGCTTGTTGTAGCCACCCAAGCTAAAGGAAGCGTACTCATTCACCAAAAAATGTTCGAAAGCCGTCTTTTTTTTGTGGACAAGCTCATAGACATGGGTGCGCAAATCATTTTATGTGACCCACATCGGGCTGTAGTCATAGGCCATAACCACAACTTCCATTTGAAAGGAGGCAACATGACATCACCAGACATCCGAGCAGGCATCGCACTGCTCATTGCCGCTATGAGTGCCGATGGCATAAGCCAGATACACAATATTGAACAAATAGACCGGGGATATCAGGACATAGAAGGACGGCTCAACGCCATAGGCGCACGCATTACAAGAATATGAAGTACCATAACAAGAACGTGAATGATACGTAAAGATGAAGTTTACAAGATAGGGCTGTTCAACAAGCCCCATGGCATACATGGTGAACTGCTGTTCACCTTCACCGACGATATATTCGACCGTGTGGAAGCCGACTTCCTCATTTGTCTGATGGACGGCATATTTGTACCTTTTTATCTAGAAGAGTACAGATTCCGTTCAGACTCCACCGCTTTGGTAAAACTTGAGAGAATAGATACGGCAGAGCAGGCACGTAGGTTTACCAATGTAGAAGTATATTTTCCCGTCAAGCATGCCCAGGAATCTGCTGGCGAGGCAGAGCTTACTTGGGATTATTTTGTCGGATTTCGTATTGAAGAGACCCATATGGGCTATCTGGGCGACATAACCAATGTGGATACCTCTACCATCAACACCCTGTTTGTTGTCAACCATCAAGGACAAGAGTTACTCATACCCGCCCAAGAAACGTTCATCTGCAACATTGACCATAAGCACAGAGTAATCAAAGTCAGCCTGCCTCAAGGACTAGTCAATCTTGCCCAAGCTGAAACCGAATAAAAGACATAACCTATGGCCCGACAGACCAACAAAAAGAAAACGACACGCCGCCCGTGGTGGCACAACATCCGCTTCAAATACAAACTGACCATTGTGAACGAGAACACACTGGAAGAAGTGGCCAGCCTTTATGTTTCCAAACTGAACGGACTGTCCGTGTTGCTTAGCATACTGACGTTGGTCTTCATTGTAGCCGCACTAATCATTGTATTCACTCCATTGCGCAATTATCTGCCCGGATACATGAACAGTGAAATACGTGGCCAGATAGTGGAGAACGCGCTGAGACTTGACTCCCTGCAAAATCTGCTGGACCGGCAAAATCTGTACATTATGAACATACAGGACATATTCCGAGGGAATGTAAGCACAGATTCTATCCAATCCATAGATTCGCTCACACACCTCCGCCAAGATACCCTCATGGCACACACCCAACGCGAAGAGGCTTTCAGACAACAGTTTGAGAACAACGAAAAATACAACCTGTCCAACCTACAACAACGCTCACAAGCTGACGGACTGATATTCTATCGTCCCACACTAGGCATGGTCTCACGGCCTTTCGAACCGGAACAGCAACATTATGGAACTGATATAGCTGCCGCACCCGGAGAAAGCGTGCTGGCCACACTGGACGGTACCGTGTTATTGAGTACCTACACAGCCGAGGCTGGATATGTCATCCAAATCCAGCACGGACAAGACTTTGTGTCCATCTACAAACATTGCGGCTCTTTACTAAAAAAAGAAGGAGATGAAGTGAAAAGCGGTGAGGCCATAGCCGTCATCGGACAGCGGAAGCCCGATGATACAGGCCCTCATTTGCATTTCGAACTCTGGCACAGAGGGCGTCCTATGAATCCCGAACTGTTCATTGTATTCTAAAAAAACTGACATACCAAAGGACAACCATCATACAGACTTTATGAAAAAACAAATAGCCATATTAGGCTCGACCGGTTCCATAGGCACACAAGCCTTGCAAGTGATAGAAGAACACCCCGACCTATATGAAGCCTATGTGCTTACGGCCGGAAGCCAAGCAGACAAACTCATCGCACAGGCACGCCAGTTCAGGCCTGAAGCCGTAGTGATAGCCAACGAAGCCAAATACCACCAGGTGAAAGAAGCCCTGGCCGATTTCCCCATAAAAGTATATGCAGGGACGGAAGCCATATGCCAAATCGTGCAGGAAAAGCCTATTGACATAGTGCTGGCAGCCATGGTAGGATTCGCCGGACTGCGCCCCACCATCAACGCCATAAAGGCACACAAGACCATCGCACTGGCCAACAAAGAGACACTGGTGGTGGCCGGCGAACTAATCAACAGGCTGGCATGCGACAACCGTTCGCCCATCCTGCCCGTAGACTCAGAACACTCCGCCATATTCCAGTGTCTGGCTGGTGAGGGAGACAACCACATAGAGAAAGTGATTCTTACCGCCTCGGGGGGACCTTTCCGAACCTTCAGCAAAGAGCAGCTGTCCACCGTCACCAAAGAACAGGCACTGTGCCATCCCAACTGGCACATGGGAGCCAAAATCACCATTGACTCTGCCTCTATGATGAACAAAGGATTCGAAGTGATAGAGGCGCGCTGGCTCTTCGGCGTACAACCTGACCAGATAGAGGTAGTGATACATCCGCAATCGACCATACACAGCATGGTGCAGTTTGAAGACGGAGCCATAAAAGCCCAGCTTGGCACACCGGACATGCGCCTGCCCATCCAGTATGCATTTTCTTACCCGGATCGGGTACATTCTTCCATCCCCCGGCTTGACTTCAAACTCTGCACACAGCTCACCTTTGAACAGCCAGACACCGAGCGGTTTCGCAATCTGGCACTGGCCTACGAAGCCTTACATCAGGGAGGGAATATGCCCTGCATACTTAATGCAGCCAACGAGGTCTGCGTTTCCGCTTTCCTGGCGGACCGCGTGTCTTTCTTGGACATGAGCGATGTTATAGAGCAAGTCATGCGAAACATGCCGTTCATCGCCCGGCCTACCTATGATGACTACATGCAGACCGACGCCGAGGCACGCCGCATGACAGAAGAGACACTCTCCATGAGGAAGTGACAGAAAGGCACAAAGTCCGACTGGCTACCTGCATCAAAAGACAAGGCATCAACACCGGAAACATCAATATCAAGATTGTAAACATCAACAATAAGACTGTAAACATTAACAATAAGAAGACCAATGGAAACATTCATCATCCGCGCCCTGCAGCTCATCATGAGCCTGTCGTTGCTCGTCATAGTGCACGAAGCTGGGCACTTTCTCTTTGCACGGCTGTTCAAGACCAGAGTAGAAAAGTTCTGCCTGTTCTTTGACCCGTGGTTCACCCTATTCAAAATCAAGCCCAAAAACAGCGAGACAGAATATGCCGTAGGCTGGCTTCCCTTGGGAGGATACGTGAAAATCAGCGGCATGATAGATGAGTCGCTGGACACCGAACAGATGAAACAGCCCATGCAACCATGGGAATTCCGCGCCAAACCGGCCTGGCAACGCTTGCTCATCATGGTAGGAGGAGTAGTGTTTAACTTCCTGCTGGCTCTACTCATCTACTCCATGACCCTGTTTGCCTGGGGCGACGCCTACATTCCTGTGCAAAAAGCTCCGCTGGGCATGGACTTCAACGAAACCATGCACCAGGCCGGTTTCCGCGACGGCGACATACTGCTTAGTGCAGACGGCGTACCCTTCGACCGCATGGGCACGGATTTGCTCACATCCATAGTGGATGCCCGCCAGGTCAGCGTACTGCGCGACGGAAAGCCCGCATCGGTCTACATTCCCGAAAACATGATGGACCGGTTACTAGCCGACAGTGTACGCTTTGCCGACTTCCGCATTCCTTATGTAGTGGACAGTGTGCTTACCGACAGCCCCGCACAACGTGCCGGACTGCTGCCCGGCGACAGTATCACGCAGATGGACGGACGAAACGTGGCCTTCGGCGACTTTGCCGAAGAAATGAACCGACGCCGGATTCTGGCACAATCTGCCACCGATGACAGCACACGCCTTGCCCTACGCAACGTCAGCCTGACCTATATGCGCGACGGACTATGTGACACGGTGACGCTGGCCGCTGACTCTCTTTTCAACGTCGGAGTGGTGACCACGGCCAGACATCTTCCTATCGTACAGGAAGAATATGGTTTCTTCGCCTCATTCCCTGCGGGTGCAAGGCTGGGAGTCAGCACGCTGATAGGCTATGTAGACCAGATGAAATATCTTTTCTCCAAGGAAGGAGCCAAGCAGCTTGGCGGTTTCGGCACCATTGGCAGCATATTCCCCGCCACATGGGACTGGCACCAGTTCTGGTACATGACGGCCTTCCTCAGCATTATCCTGGCTTTCATGAACATCCTGCCCATTCCGGCCTTGGACGGCGGACATGTGCTTTTCCTGCTCTACGAGATAATAGCCCGGCGCAAGCCCAGCGACAAGTTCATGGAGCGGGCACAGGTAGCAGGCATGTTCCTGATATTCGCCCTGCTCATCTGGGCCAATTTCAACGATGTGCTCCGCTTCTTCTTCTGACGGCAACGCACCCCTCAGCCAAATCGCGGGCCACAAGTCTTCCGTAAACGACGGAGCTTGTGGCCCGCGATGCTTTCCTAGGGATATTCAGTAAATGTCCCTAAAAAGTAAGCTGGCATATAAAGTTGATAGAGTATAATCACTTTATATGCCATTATTATTGGCCTTTTTCTGTGT
>CASFQC010000082.1 GCA_949296415.1 uncultured Bacteroides sp.
GAAAAAGGCCAATAATAATGGCATATAAAGTGATTATACTCTATCGACTTTATATGCCAGCTTACTTTTTAGGGACATTTACTGAATATCCCTAAAAAAAGAGAAATCCTGAAAGCCGTTTGGCTTTCAGGATTCTCAGTAGAGCGGAAGACGGGACTCAAACCCGCGACCCTCAGCTTGGAAGGCTAATGCTCTATCGACTGAGCTACTTCCGCAATCTCAAGTGGGCAAAGATGGATTCGAACCACCGAAGGCATAAGCCAGCAGATTTACAGTCTGCCCCATTTGGCCACTCTGGTATTTGCCCTACTTCTTATTCAACCCGTTCTCTATCGAATTGCGCTGCAAAGATACGACTATTTTTTTAAACTCCAAGCAAAATCTATCATTTTTATTGCAGTAATTGCACATTCATCACCTTTATTGCCCAACCTACCGCCCGCACGATCTTCTGCTTGCTGCATGGTATTCGTTGTAAGAAGTCCGTAAATCACTGGAATCCTGCCATTTGCATTAAGTTGTGCTATACCTTGGGTAGTTCCCGCACATACATAGTCAAAATGTGGGGTATCTCCCCTCACCACACAACCCAGTGCGATGACTGCGTCCACATTACTGTATTGCATCATTTGACTTGCACCAAATGTCAGTTCAAAACTTCCGGGCACAGTCTGCACCAAAATGTTCCCGTCCTTAGCCCCATGCTTTTTCAATGTACTCAAAGCTCCTTCCAAGAGGGCACCGGTAATATTAAAATTCCATTCAGAAACCACTATGCCGAATTTCATGTTTCCAGCATCTGGTACAGAGTGAAAGTCATAGTCTGACAAGTTGTGATAAGCGGTTGACATAATAATATAGATTAGAGTTTATATAGAATAAGGTAGAATAAGGAACAGGACTTATGCTTATCAGTGCTCTAAAACCTTATTCGGCGTAATATCTATTAAATTTTAAAAATCCGTTTTCCTCTGGCATTTCCTTTTCACTTCGTCTTAAAAAATTTCCCGGGGATATTTCCTGTCTTTATCCGTTATGCAGCCTGTCACACTCCACGTGACAACAGAAAACATCCTCGGGAAAAGTCCGGAAACGGTACTGAGGAAAATTCAGCCAAGTTCTGGAAACTGAAAAAACTGTTTCAGAGACATGCCCCGGAGACTTGTCCTGAACAAGGTCTCCGACATGTCATCATTTTCCCTGCTTAAGCAAATTGGCCTGCTCGATATACTTATCAATGCTCATGGCCTGATAAGAGCGGAAATACTTATCCTTAATGACTGTATAGACAGCCACAGCCTCGTCATATTTCTTTTCTGCTACCAGAAGCTGGCCTGCCTGCTGCAGAAATATAGGACTCAGTGTGTTATTGTCGGCTTCATCGGCAGCCTTCTTCAGCATTTCGACAGCTTTATCCGACTGCCCCAACTGGGCGTAGCAATTGCCTATAGCTCCTTTTATGGCAGGAGACACCATCTGGTCATCGCCATTGAAGTCCTGCAACATGCCCAATGCCTCTTCATAATTACCGGTATGGGCATAGCACAGTCCGGCATAGGCTTTGGCCAGGTTCGCGGCCCGGGTTCCGCTATAGTCCTCACAGACTTTCAGGAATCCGGTATAGCCTATGCTGTCTCCCTTCAAAGCCTCATCATATGAACCGGCTTCAAAATATTCCTGTCCTTTGAACAGGGCAGCCTGGGCCTTTTCCTCACGCGGGGTAGAATAGAAGTGCTTGTACAACACCACAGCCGCAATGATGACAACAATGGCTACCACCACACCGATGATACCTTTTTTGTTCTTAATCAGGAATGCTTCAGATTGGGTCAACGCCTCTTCCACATTCATAGCTTCATTCGTCTTTTTTTGTTCTGCCATATAATTTTGATTTTATTATTATTCCTATTATACCTTTTTTTTCGACCCGCAAAAGTAAGTTTTTTATGGTTATCGGCGAAATTTAGCGGCACATTTTTTTGCGTCATGTTCGTAAAGCCCGAAAAACTTTCTATTTTTGCCGCCGTCAAAACACCCGACGTCTATGATATTAAAGCACATATCCATACTCAATTATAAGAATATAGAGCAAGCGGAACTTGATTTCTCGCCCAAGCTGAATTGTTTTTTCGGACAAAACGGTATGGGGAAAACCAATTTGCTGGATGCCGTCTATTTTTTATCTTTCTGCAAAAGCGCCAACAATTCCATAGATTCACAGAACATCCGTCACGAAGCCGATTTCTTTGTCTTACAAGGATTTTATGAGACCGGAGACGGGAGTCCGGAAGAGATATACTGCGGAATGAAGCGGGGACGGAAAAAACAGTTCAAAAGGAACAAAAAAGCCTACACCAGACTGTCCGACCATATAGGATTCATGCCTCTGGTGATGGTGTCGCCCACCGACTCCGAGCTTATTGCGGGAGGAAGCGACGAACGCCGGAAATTCATGGATGTGGTCATCTCGCAATATGACAAGGAATACCTTGACGCCCTCATAGGCTACAACAAGGCACTGATGCAGCGCAACGCCCTGTTGAAAAGCGAAATGCCTGTGGAAAACGAATTGTTTGACGTCTGGGAGGAAGCCATGGCCAAAGCGGGGAAGACGGTGTTCGACAAGCGGGAATCTTTTATCCGCAACTTTATCCCCACCTTCCAGTCGTTCTACTCGTTCCTGTCACAGGAGCGCGAGAAAGTAGATTTGGCTTACAACTCACACGCACGCAATGCCAGCTTGCTGGAGCTGTTGCAGAAGAACAGGGAAAAAGACCGCATCATGGGATTCTCCCTCAAGGGCATACACAAGGACGAGCTTGACATGCGGCTCAACGGATATCCCATAAAGAAAGAAGGCTCCCAAGGACAAAACAAGACCTATCTGGTGGCACTCAAGCTGGCGCAATTCGATTTTCTGAAGCAGCAAAGCAACACCACTCCCCTACTTCTGCTGGATGACATCTTTGACAAGCTGGACGCATTGCGGGTAGAGCAGCTGGTAAAACTGGTGGCAGGAGACAAATTCGGGCAAATATTCATCACGGACACCAACCGTGAGCATCTGGACCGCATCTTGCATAAAGTGGCAGGAGACTATAAAATGTTTCACGTACAAGCAGGAAAAGCCGACGAACAGGACGGAAGGAACGGAGGAAAATTATGAAACGCAACGACATAGAACCGATAGGCGCGCTTATACGCAGTTATCTCAGGAGAGAAAGCCTGGAGTCTCCGCTAAACGAACGGAGGCTCATCAACGCATGGCCCGAGGTAGTAGGAGCGTCCATCAACGCCTATACCAAAGACCTTCATATAAGGAACCAGACACTTTACGTACACCTCACATCCGCCCCCCTCAGGCAAGAGCTCAGTTTAGGACGTACCCTTCTGATAAAGAACCTCAATCAGAAAGTAGGGGCACAGGTCATCAATGATATTGTGTTCATGTGACATCCCGACATCTTCGGATGCTTCAGAAAATACAGAAAAGCCCCATAACCGACCGGTTATGGGGCTTAATGCGTACTCGAAGCGGGACTTGAACCCGCACAGCCATCACTGGCCAAGGGATTTTAAGTCCCTCGTGTCTACCGATTCCACCATTCGAGCGACCTGAGAGCGGAAAACGAGACTCGAACTCGCGACCCCAACCTTGGCAAGGTTGTGCTCTACCAACTGAGCTATTTCCGCATGCTTTTCTGGAGAACGGCTGCAAAGATAAGCAGTTTGCAAGTTACAGCCAAATATTTGCAGGAAAAAGGCGTGTCGGACAATCTGATTTTTACAGAGCCTTCTCCTTCAGTGCAGGCAAAAGGCAGACAGACAAACCAGAAAACAACTGTAACGCAAGGCATTGCTACATACGGATTCACAGCATCCTGTCATTGGGTCCGCACCGGGCTGTGAACGGACGCACAGCATCCTGCGGACAGGTCGGCACCGAGCGGCCAACAGGTTTACGGCAGACAGGCCCTATCCCTTCCCTTTTTGGTTGGCCAACCCTATGTGAATCCATCCCCAGACACCCAGCAGAATGACCAGCAATGTCTGTATGCCGTGCACAATTAAGGCGAATATGCTGGCATCCGTATCGCTTATGCCGTAAAGCATCATCATAGTAATAATGGCGAAATGCCACGGGCCGGCACCGTTTGGAGTAGGGACTATCACGGCGAATGTCCCGCCCACAAACATCACCAGACCGGCTTCCAAAGACAGATGTCCGGTGAACGGGAAACAATAGAATGTATAGAAGAAGTGCAGGAAATAACATATCCATATGGCCAGGGTATAGAACAGGAACAGCGGCTTGTTGCGCACGGCGGCGAGTGAGCTTATCCCTTCCACTACATTGCGCATGGCACCCTTGACCTTTTCGAACACCGACAGCATGCGGGTGAAATAATAGAGAAGGACTACCACACCGACCGCACTGAACAGCACCATGTAGAACCAAGGAGAGGTAAGCAGATGGACAAGTGAGGGAATTTTTGTGCCCGTCTCCTGGAAGAAGGTGACGAATACCGGCATCTGGAGAAAGAAGGTGACTGCCGCTATAAGGAGGATGCAAAGTCCGTCAATGATCCGTTCGGTAACAACAGTACCCAAAGACTTGGTGAAGGATACGCCATCATAGCGGGCCAGCAGTCCGCAACGTGACACCTCCCCCACGCGGGGCAAAACCAGATTGGCGGCATAGGATATGAAAATGGCGTCCACACAGTTGCCCGCACGTGGATGCGCACCCAGCGGTCTGAGGGTCTGCCTCCACCGCCATCCTCTGAACACATGGCTCATCACCCCAAAGAATAGAGACAAAGCCATCCACCCCCAGTCTGTGTCGTGCAGAAGAGCAGTTCCGGCAAGTGAGAAGTCAAAGTCACGGTACACCCAGTAAAGGATAAAGATGCCCAATACAACGGGAAAGGCTATCTTCAATATATTCTTCAGCACCTTATTCATGCTTGAGGCTTATTTTCTTTATTGTTCATTCTTCTTTCTTCAGTGAAAAGAGCTAACTTTGCAAGCCGCAAAAGTAACGATTTAGTTGTATACATGAGAGTAGTAAAGCCCAAAAAGTTTCTTGGCCAGCACTTTCTGAAAGATTTGAAAGTGGCGCAAGACATAGCCGATACGGTGGACACATGTCCGGAACTGCCCGTTCTGGAAGTGGGACCAGGTATGGGAGTGCTCACGCAGTTCCTGCTGCGCAAGCAGCGGCCGCTCAAAGTGGTGGAACTTGACCGCGACTCGGTGGACTATCTGCACGAGGCCTATCCGGAGATGGAAGACGACATCATAGAAAACGACTTCCTGCGCATGGACCTGCACGGCCTGTTCAACGGAAATCCGTTTGTGCTGACAGGAAACTATCCGTATAACATATCCAGCCAGATATTCTTCAAGATGCTGGAAAACAAAGATATCATACCGTGCTGCACCGGCATGGTCCAAAAAGAGGTGGCCGAACGCATGGCCTCCAAAGAAGGCTGTAAGGCGTACGGCATATTAAGTGTGCTGTTGCAGGCATGGTATAAGGTGGAATACCTCTTTACCGTACCGGAACATGTATTCAACCCGCCTCCCAAAGTGAAAAGCGCAGTCATACGAATGACACGTAACGACACACACGTCCTGGGATGTGACGAAAAGCTGTTCAGACAGGTGGTGAAAACCACGTTCAACCAGCGAAGGAAGACGCTGCGCAATTCCATCAAACCCATACTGGGGAAAGACAGCGGCACACTGACGCTTGACCCTATCTTTGACAAAAGGCCGGAGCAGCTGTCGGTACCACAGTTCGTGGAACTGACCAACATGGTGGAGAAAGCTTTGGCCGGCTCTTCACAACCAGCCACAGAGTAAACGGAGAAAAGGGCGCCTGAGACTGGCGGCCATTCATGCTTTAATTGTTAAAAAGGTGACGATGTTATGGAAATGGATGAAGAATACATCGGAAAAGTAAAAGGTCTGTTGGACCAAAAAGACGCGGAAGGGGTAAAAAACCTTCTGGCAGACCTGCATCCGGCCGACATAGCCGAGCTGTGCAATGACCTTGAACCCGAAGAGGCGCGTTTCGTTTACAAGCTGTTGGACAACGAGACAGCCGCTGCCGTATTGGTGGAAATGGACGAAGAGTCCCGAAAAGACTTTCTGGAACTGCTGCCTTCCGAGACCATAGCCAAGCGCTTTGTGGACTATATGGACACCGATGATGCGGTGGACCTGATGCGCGACTTGGACGAAGACAAACAGGAAGAGATACTCTCGCATATAGAGGACATAGAGCAGGCCGGCGACATCGTAGACCTGCTGAAATACGATGAAGACACGGCCGGTGGCCTTATGGGCACCGAAATGGTGACAGTGAACGAGAACTGGAGCATGCCCGAATGTCTGAAGGAAATGCGCATGCAGGCCGAGGAGATGGACGAGATATATTATGTATATGTAGTCGATGACGAAGAGCGTCTGCAAGGAGTGTTCCCTTTGAAAAAGATGATAACCTCGCCTTCGGTATCAAAGGTGAAGCATGTCATGAAGAAAGACCCTATATCCGTACATGTAGACACGCCTATCGATGAAGTGGCCCAGACCATAGAGAAATATGACCTTGTAGCTGTTCCGGTAATAGACAGCATAGGCCGTCTGGTAGGGCAGATTACCGTGGACGACGTGATGGATGAAGTCCGCGAACAGTCCGAACGCGACTATCAGCTGGCCTCAGGTCTGTCACAAGATGTGGAGACAAATGACAATGTGGTACGCCAAACCAGCGCCCGCCTACCATGGCTGCTCATCGGAATGCTGGGCGGCATCGGTAACTCCATGATTTTGGGCAATTTCGACGCCACGTTTGCCGCCCATCCCGAAATGGCCCTTTACATCCCTCTTATCGGCGGTACAGGAGGAAACGTAGGCACACAGTCATCGGCCATTGTAGTGCAGGGACTGGCCAACAGCTCGCTTGACGCCAAAGATACGCTCAAACAGATAGTAAAAGAGTCTGTGGTGGCTTGCATAAACGCTACCATCATTTCCCTGCTGGTATACATCTACAATTTTATCCGATTCGGCGGAACCGCTACAGTGACCTATTCGGTGTCTATCAGCCTGTTTGCCGTGGTCATGTTCGCCTCCATCTTCGGCACACTGGTTCCCATGACTTTGGAAAAGCTGAAGGTAGATCCCGCCATAGCCACAGGCCCTTTCATCTCCATTACAAACGACATTATAGGTATGATGCTCTATATGGGAATAACGGTTCTTTTGGCTTAGAGCCTGCTTGAAATTCCCGTTTCAAGCGGCAATATACCCCAAGTCTAAAGACCGATTCGGGTCAAACAAGCTCTAAAAAAAAAGACAGGCACAAAAAAGTGGAGAAAAGTATGGATTGAATATTTTATTTCCATAAATTTGTGACCTGTATGTAAATCAAACGGTTTCCCCGTTTCTTAATTTGTATAACAATGACGGACATTCTTGACACTAATCTTCCCGACAAGACGGAAGATATGGAAGTAAAAAAGGCACCTGAGGTCTCCGAACAGCAGAATGCGGAACCCGTAGCCGGAATATCTTTGGAAAGAACGACAGAACACGCACCGATGCAGACAAAGGAGGCCATATTGGCCCGGTTGAGAACCATTGCGGAGAACGCAGCTTCTGTGCCTAAAGCTGAAATCGACAGTCTGAAACAGGCTTATTACAGACTGTCGGCCATAGGACAGGAGGCGGAACTGAAACAGTTTATTGACGAGGGCGGTACGGTGGAAGCTTTTGTACGCAAGTCCGATCCCATGGATAACGAGTTGGGTGCAGTCTTGTCTGTCATAAAAGATAAAAGAAACAAAGCCAATGCCGAACTGGAAAAGCTGAAAGAACAGAACCTGCAGATAAAACTGTCCATTATAGAGAAGCTGAAAGAACTTGTGGAAGCTTCCGACAATCCGAACAAACAATACCCGGAGTTCAAGAAACTGCAGCAACAATGGAACGAAGCCAAAATAGTACCTCAAGCCAAGGCTAACGAGTTGTGGAAGAACTACCAGCTCTATGTGGAGAAATTCTACGACCTGATGAAGCTGAACAATGAATTCCGCGAATATGACTTCAAGAAGAATCTGGAAAGAAAGACACAGTTGTGCGAGGCCGCAGAGGCTCTGGCAGACGAGCCGGATATTATCTCGGCCTACAACCAGCTGCAGGACCTGCATTCCGAATTCCGCGAGGTAGGTCCCGTGGCCAAGGAATTGCGGGAAGAGGTCTGGGGAAGGTTCAAGGCAGCCTCAACCGTCATCAACAAAAAACACCAGCAATATTATGATGACCTGAAGATGGCCGAACAGCACAACCTTGACCAGAAAACGGTAATTTGCGAGATTATAGAAGCCTTCGACCTGGACAGTCTGAAAACTGTAAAGGCATGGGCCGACAAAATGCGTGAAGTGGATGCCTTGCAAGAAAAGTGGAAATCCATAGGGAGAGCTCCTCAAAAGATGAATGCGAAGATTGTGGAACGCTACCGCAAGGCACGTGACGTGTTCTTCAAAAAGAAAAACGAGTTCTTCAAAACATTCAAGGCAGCCAAAGCCGAGAATCTGGAAAAGAAACTGGCTCTGTGTGAAAAGGCTGAAGCACTGAAAGACAGCACGGACTGGAAGAACGCCACAGACGAACTGATAAAACTGCAGAAGGAATGGAAGACTATAGGCAATGTGTCCAAGAAGGATTCCGAAGCTATATGGAAACGGTTCATTTCGGCATGCGACTATTTCTTTGAGCGAAAGAACAGCCTGAAGACTTCACAACAAAACACAGAACAGGAAAATCTGGCTAAAAAGAAAGCCATCATAAGCAAGCTGGAAGCCATAAACGAGAATATGGATGCTGAAGAGGCTGCCGGAACCTTACGTGAACTGATGAAAGAATGGAATGCTGTGGGACATGTACCTTTCAAAGAAAAGGACAAACTATACAAACAATACCGGAACGTGACAGACAATCTGTTCGAACGCCTCAACCTCAGCGCTTCGGATAAAAAGCTTGGAGCTTTCCGCTCCGCCATCGGCAACCTGCAGGACAATGGCGGGGGACAGGCTCTCTACCGTGAACGCGAGAGGCTGGTACGTGCTTATGAAAGCATGAAATCCGAGCTTATGACATATGAGAACAATCTGGGCTTTTTGAACGCATCTTCCCAAAAAGGAAACTCTTTGCTGGCCGAACTGAACCGTAAGGTAGAGAAGCTGAAGAGCGACATTGAGCTGATGAGGCAGAAAATCCAAGTATTAGACGACAGCGCGAAAGCCGAAGAACAATAAAAAGGGATATTCAGTAAATGTCCCTAAAAAGTAAGCTGGCATATAAAGTTGATAGAGTATAATCACTTTATATGCCATTATTATTGGCCTTTTTCTGTG
>CASFQC010000083.1 GCA_949296415.1 uncultured Bacteroides sp.
TCCATGGAACGTAGAACCGTTGCACATTGGCATGAAGAAATAAGACGTATGTTGATTCAGTGAAATCGTATTGGTTATTCCATTACTTTCTCCACCTAACTCACCATTACCAGATAGTGTAGTATAGAATTTTATTTGTCCAAGCGACAGTGTTTTATCTGTTACCGCATTCTGCACGTAAGGGTTATTGTAGGAAAAATTGAAATCCACCCGGCTCATGATACGTTTCTGTATCACAGCTTGCGAAATAGATACAGTTTCCTGAGTACCTTCTGCCGTTTGTATTTCTATAATAGAAAAAGGTGTTTTAGAATAGAAATATTCAGCCTCTAGAGGTTTCTGTAGGTCATCTGGAAATGCAAGCCATTCGTCATCAATGTGTCCGGGAGTACGAACAATGGCCCGGTCTTTGATGGCATTTCCTTTGATGCCTAGTACAAGCAGTTGGTATTCACCTTTGTGGAGACCCTCAGCATAGATTTCTGAGGTACTGGTTTTATAGTAAGTTTTGATATTCTCAACTCGGTTTCCATTTTCATCCGCAATGAAATAATATAACTGGTCGTAAGGTGAAGAATCGTTTTCCGAACTACGAGTCTCTTTTCCTTCATATCCCTCTCTTTGTAATTTAAACACGATTCCAGACTGGTTGGAAGTGGAAGATGCCTCTGAATATTCTTCCTGGTTACAAGAAATCAATAGCAAAGTGCATAAAAAAGCAATAAAAGTAAGTTTTCTCATTTTGTTGTTGTTTTCTCAGTAATCACAATCTTTTTTATAAACTAATATTTTTAATTATTTCCCTCTAAAAAGTAATTAATCGTTTGTTTTTTTATCTTTATATTTTAATGTTATGAGTATTTCCCTTATTCTTGTTCTTAAACGAAATTTGAGGGACTTTTGTTCAATGAAAATTATTTTTTAGTGGACTTTTTGACACTTATTTTTTAGTACTTGAGTTAGGTATAAATTTTTATGTAGCAAACTTACTTCGTTTTGAGGTAGATACTAAGAATGTCAGTTTTTCTGTCGTTCGTTGCTGCGAAACTCGGTGGGGGTCATACCTAGGTATTTTTTGACGTATTGGGCAAAAAAAGGGACATTGGGGAAGTCAAAGTCCATGGCTATCTCCTTGATGCTTTTGGTCGAGTATTTGAGGGCCGGGATGATGTGTTCTATCGCGTTCTCATGAATGAGCGTCAATGCATTTTTCCACTGATTTGTTTGACAATGCGCGAAAGATATTTGCTTGAATAGCAGAACAAATCAGCATAATAGCCCAAGGTTCGGTGTCTGCCGTTGTCGGCTGCGAGAGCTTCCATGAATTGCTTGAAAATAAAGTCGGGTTGTTTGACTAGGACCTGGTGGCCTGTATTTTCCTTTTCGAGTGACTTATGAGTGGTTTTGGCAATCATTTCTTCAAAAAAAGCAGAAGCGATGTGCAGCAGGATGTCTTTTTGAAAATTGTCGGATGAAACGTTTATTTTGCGTTCTATCAAATCCAGATACAGCTGGAACAGTTCTTTTCTTGTTTCCTCAAAATGCTTGATAGGGTGCTCTTGTATGTAACAAATCGATTTCCACGTATATTTTTGCGTCTGGGTGATGCGGCGAAAAAAGCGGTTGGAAAAGCAGAATATCTTTACTTTGCAGTCGGGGCTGGCCGAAAGTTGTCTGATAAGAGTATTGGGCAGACTGATCAGCAAGTCATTGGCTTGAAGATGACGATAGGTATTGCTCAATTCCATCGTAATTTCTCCTTCCCTGCAATAAAGCATCAGAAATACCTCCAGTTTGACATTCTTGTTTTTTTGAAATACATTTTCCAGCCGTTCGGTTAGGAACATGTAGTCGTCCATGTAGCTTTGAGGATCACAATGTGCCTGAAGCATGTCCATGTGAATGTGTTTGATAATTTCTTCCATGTTATTTTTTTGCAAAGATGTGGATTCCCCCGTAAAGCATGGTGTTCTATATTCTTCCAGATATGTCTTATTTTCTACATTTTGCCGGATGTTGTGGAAACAAGGGAAAATAAGATACTTCTGTGTGAAAATCCGTTGTGTGCTTTTTCTACGGGGTTGTTACTTTTGCGCGAACAAAAAAAGAAACGAATATGACAGAAAAGATTGGAAATTTAGGCGCATGGCTGATGGTGTTCGGTTGTGCGATTGGGATAACGTCCTGCCAGACGGAAACAAAAGAAACGACCGGAAAGGGGTATCAGCTGATGACAATTCAGGCAGATACCGACAAGGAGATTACCACTTCTTATTCTGCGTCCATTGAAGGTATGCAGGACATTGATATTTATCCGCAAGTGTCAGGATATATTGAAAAGTTGAATGTGTCGGAAGGTGATGTCGTACGCAAGGGAGAAGTCTTGTTTGTGATCGACCAAGTTCCGTATAAGGCGGCTTTGGAAACGGCAGTGGCCAATGTGGAAGTAGCGAAAGCCAGTCTGGCTACAGCCGAACTTACTTATAAAAGTACAAAGGAATTGTATGCCAAAAAGGTAGTCTCCAGCTTTAATTTGCAGACAACAGAGAATGAGTTTCTGACTGCCAAGGCACAACTGGCACAGGCCAAGGCACAGGAGGTGAACGCGCGAAACAACCTTTCTTATACGGAGGTGAAGAGCCCGAGCGAAGGAGTGGTCGGCATGTTGCCTTATCGGGTGGGGACACTGGTCAGTTCGAACATGGCACAGCCCTTGACTACGGTTTCCGATAATGCCCAGATGTATGTCTATTTTTCGATGACCGAGAACCAGTTTCTCTCGCTGGCCCGTCAGTATGGGACCACGGAAAAGGCCATACAGAATATGCCTGAAATCCAACTTCAGCTGAACGACGGTTCCATGTACGAAGAAAAAGGAAAGATAGAATCTATCAGTGGGGTGATTGACAAGGAGACGGGTACGGTAGGTGTACGTGCGGTATTTCCGAATGCTTCCCGTTTGTTGCACAGCGGGGCATCGGGAAACGTGTTGATTCCAAGTATCTATAAGAAATGTATTGTTATTCCGCAGGGAGCTACCATACAGTTGCAGGATAAAATCTTGGCTTATAAAGTGGTGGATGGCAAAGCGGTATCTACTCTGATTAAAGTAGCTCCGGTCAATGACGGAAAGGAATACATTGTAACGGATGGGCTGAAGGTCGGTGACGAGATTGTGGCCGATGGAGCCGGTATGCTTCGTGAAGGAACGCAAGTAAAATAATCGGACGCTTATGAAAGGAAATATATTTATCAAACGGCCAGTCATGGCCTTGTCTATATCCATCTTGATTTTAATTGTTGGATTTATCTCCCTCTATACCTTGCCGGTGGAACAGTATCCGGATATTGCTCCGCCTACAGTTTGTGTGGATGCTACTTATACGGGTGCCGATGCAGATGCGGTGATGAACAGTGTCATTATGCCGCTGGAAGAAAGTATCAATGGGGTGGAAAACATGATATACATTACCTCTACGGCCACCAATGCCGGTACGGCAGAAATATTGGTCTATTTCAAGCAGGGAACCGATCCGGATATGGCGGCAGTCAATGTACAGAATCGTGTGTCGGAAGCACAGGGCCTGTTGCCTGCAGAAGTAACGGCTATTGGGGTAAGTACCATGAAGCGGCAGAACAGTTATCTTCAAATTAATGGTTTGACCAGTCCGGATAAACGTTATGATGAGAGTTTCTTGTTGAATTATTTGGATATTAATGTAATACCACAAATTAAACGTATCCAGGGAGTTGGTGATGTACAGCTTTTGGGGGATACGTATAGCATGCGTATCTGGATGAAACCGGACAAGATGGCGCAATATGGTTTGGTGCCTGCCGATGTGACGGCTGCATTGGGAGAACAGAATATCGAAGCTCCTACAGGATCTTTGGGTGAAAATTCAGATTGTGTATTCCAGTATACGATGAAGTATAAAGGTCGTCTGAAGAGTGTGGAGGAGTTTGAGAATATGGTGATACGTTCTCAAAAAGATGGTTCCGTACTCCGTGTGAAGGATATTGCTGATGTAGAGCTGGGGCGTGAATCCTATGGCTTTCATGGGGAAGCAGACGGAGTGCCGGGTGTGATGTTTATGGTTTATCAGGTGGCCGGAGCAAATGCGACAGCTGTGAACCAGGAGATATCCGATTTGCTGGATGATATAGCAAAAGATTTGCCTGAAGGAATGGAGTTTCTGCAAATGATGAGTGTGAATGATTTCCTATTTGCTTCTATCGACAATGTGGTTGAAACTTTGGTGATAGCTATTCTTCTGGTAATTCTGGTAGTATATTTCTTCTTACACGATTTCAAGAGTACTTTGATTCCTTCCATATCCATTGTGGTGTCGTTGATTGGTACGTTTGCCTTCCTTTCGGTGGCCGGATTCAGTATCAACATCCTGACCTTGTTTGCGCTGGTGCTGGCCATTGGTACCGTAGTGGACGATGCCATTATTGTAGTGGAAGCCGTACAAGCTAAATTTGATGTGGGTTATCGTTCGCCTTATCTGGCTACCAAGGATGCCATGAACGATGTGACGATGGCCGTTGTGTCGTGTACCTTTGTGTTCATGGCCGTATTTATTCCGGTCACCTTTATGGGTGGCACATCCGGTGTGTTCTATACGCAGTATGGTATCACGATGGCAGTGGCTGTGGGTATTTCTTGTTTAAATGCGTTGACACTCTGTCCGGCTATGTGTGCCATGATGATGAAACCGTCAGACGGAAACAAGAGCCCTCACAGTCTGAACGGAAGGATACGTGCCGCCTATAATGTCTCATTTCATGCTTTAATGGGGAAATATAAAAAAGGACTGATGTTTTTCTTCCGTCATCGTTGGATAGTATGGACTTCATTAGGTATTGCTTTCATATTATTGGTGTATCTGATGTCCACCACGAAAACCGGATTAGTTCCTCAGGAAGATCAGGGAACCATGATGGTGAACATTAGTACTTCGCCGGGTAATTCATTGGCGGAGACTGATAAAGTAATGGATAAGGTGGAAAAGATATTGAAGGCCACTCCAGAAATAGAAAACTATTCTCGTACTACCGGGTATGGATTGATTTCCGGACAAGGGACTTCATACGGTACGGTTATTATCCGTATGCTTCATTGGGATAAGCGAAAAGGAAAGAAACATACGGTGGATGCGGTGATGAAGCGCTTGAATGCCCAATTTAGCATGATTAAGGAAGCGCAGGTATTCTGTTTCCAGCCGGCCATGATTCCGGGATATGGAACTGGAAACTCCATTGAACTTTATATGGAGGACAAAACGGGAGGCGACATGCAGCCGTTCTATGAATCCGTACAGAAATTCATTGTGGCTTTGAATCAACGTCCGGAAGTGGCCATGGCCTATAGTTCGTATGCCATGAACTTTCCTCAGATTGCGGTGGATGTAGATGCGGCTAAATGCAAGCGTGCCGGAATTAGTCCGAATGATGTGCTTGATGTGGTGGGCGCCTATTGCGGTGGGTCGTATGTCTCTAATTATAATAAATTTGGAAAGGTCTATCGTGTCATGATTCAGGCTTCGCCCGATGCCCGTTTGGATCAGCATGCGTTGGACAACATGTTTGTTCGTAATGGTATGGAGATGGCGCCGGTCAGCCAGTTTGTGACGCTTCGTTCGGAACAGGGGGCGGAGATAGCCAAGCGTTTCAATTTGTATAACACTATCAACGTCAATGTAAACGTGGCCGACGGATATTCTACAGGTGAAGTTCAGAAAGCCATTAAAGAGGTTGCGGCTCAGGTGCTTCCTTCGGGTTATGGTTATGAATATGGAGGTATGGCTCGTGAGGAAGCGAGCAGCGGAGGAGCACAGACCGTTTTTGTATATACCATTTGTGTGGTATTGATATTCTTGATTCTGTCATGCCTTTACGAGAGTTTTCTGGTGCCGTTGGCTGTCATTCTTTCCGTACCTTTCGGCTTGATGGGAAGTTTCTTGTTTGCCCGTGTGGCAGGATTGGAAAACAACATCTATTTGCAGACGGGAGCCATTATGCTGATTGGTCTGCTGGCCAAAACGGCCATTCTGATTACAGAGTATGCCATTGAACGCCGGCGTAAAGGAATGGGCATCATTTCTTCTGCCTATTCGGCTGCCCAGGCTCGTTTCCGTCCCATCATCATGACCGTGTTGTGTATGATTTTCGGTATGCTTCCGCTGATGTTCTCATCCGGTGCCGGAGCCAATGGCAACAGTTCGCTGGCTACGGGTGTCGTAGGAGGTATGCTGGTGGGTACGCTGGCTTTGCTCTTCGTGGTGCCTGTATTCTTCGTGGTGTTTGAGTACTTGCAGGAGAAGCTGCGAGGTCCCATGCAGAAAGAGCCCGACCAACAGATTGTCTACGAGAAGGAACAGACCTTGATTGAAAAAAGTGCCTTTAATACAGAAAAGTAAATGGAGTCGTCTATGAATACGTCAAAAATAATTGCATGCAGCGCAATGCTTCTCTTGAGCGGTTGCGGAATCTATACTAGCTATGAGCCTCAGACTTCAGTCCCTGAGGAACTCTATGGGGAGGAAGTGAATGTTTCCGATACGGTAAGCATCGGAAACATTCATTGGAAGGATTTCTTCTCCGACCCTTATTTGCAAGCGTTGATTGAAAAAGGACTGGCGCAGAACACCGATGTGCAGACTGCTAGTCTGCGGGTAGAGGAGGCCAAGGCTTCTTTGTTGTCGGCCAAGCTGGCTTTTCTGCCATCGTTTGCCTTGTCTCAGCAAGGAGGGGTCAATACGGTGGAAGGCAGTAAGGCGTCGCATACCTATACACTGCCGGTGACTGCCAGTTGGGAGCTGGATATTTTCGGCAAGTTGAGGAACGCCAAGCGTCAGGCTAAAGCAGCTTATCTGCAAAGTGAAGATTATAAGCAGGCGGTATATTCCAGTCTGATAGCCAATATTGCCAATACGTATTACACCTTACTGATGCTGGATGAGCAGCTGGAGATTTCCCGGCAGACGGCTGAGACATGGAAGGAAACAGTGGCTTCCACACAGGCCTTGATGGATGCTGGACAGGCGGATGAGGCGGCTGTTTCACAGATGCGGGCTACTTATTACGAAGTGGAGAATTCGGTAATTGACTTGGAAGAGCAGGTGAATCAGGTGGAAAACAGCCTTTCCTTGTTGCTGGCGGAAACTCCTCACCGGATAGCTCGGGGAAAACTTTCCACACAAAGTTTCACGAAGGATTTGTCGGTAGGCATACCGCTTCAGCTTCTCTCGAACCGTCCGGATGTGCGTGTGGCGGAACGCGATGTGGAACAGGCATTTTATGTGACCAATCAGGCCAATGCTGCCTTTTATCCGGCGATTACGCTGAGTGGAAGTGCGGGTTGGACCAATTCCGTAGGGGGACTGATTGCGAATCCCGGTAAGTTTGTGACTTCTGCTTTGGCTTCATTGACCGAACCTCTGTTCAACAGGGGACGCTTATTGCTCGTCGGCGCATCGCCAAGGCACAGCAGGAGGAGGCACTTCTGGCTTTCAGACAGAAATTGCTGGATGCTGGAACGGAAGTGAACGATGCATTGGTGTCTTATCAGACCAGTAAGCGGAAAAAAGATAATTATGAGCAGCAGATAACCGCACTGGAGAAGGCTTTTACCAGCATTTCACTCTTGATGGAGCATGGGAATACGACTTATCTGGAGGTGCTGACGGCTCATCAGACGTTACTTGGCGCACAGCTGTCGCAAACAGCCAACTGCTTCAAGGAGATACAGAGTCTCATCAACTTGTATCAGGCGCTGGGTGGCGGACAACATATTTAGTTCTCTTTTTTTAGTTTCTATTGTGTGGCGGGCGAATGCCTCTTGACTTGTTTTTCTCATTCTCTCTCTCATGCTTATATTCATTTTCACATTCATGTTTACCGGGGAAGACAGTCAAGGACATTCGCTCTTGCTTTTATAGCTTTTATCGATGAATGTTATCGGGAAAAAGAGTTTTTTCGATAGATGGAGATTGGAACCGACCGCTTACCTTTGTTTCCATAATCATGAAAGGAAAAGGGAAATGAAAGAAATGAATCGTTCACGTGAGGCGGTTGCACGGTTTCGCCTGATACGTAATTGTATGTTTTTGTCCGGATTGTCGGTTTTTGCCCAGTTGTATTTGTTTCAACCTATGCTTTCGGAAATATGCCGGAACTTTGGCGTCAGTCCGGCAGAAAGCAGTCTGTCGGTGTCGGCTTCTACTGCCGGCATGGCGTTGGGGCTGATTGTTATGGCCTTTAAAGCTGATTCCGTGTCGCGCGAACGTCTGATGGGAGTTTCGTTGCTGCTCTCTTCCCTGTTAACCATCGTGTCTGCCTTCACTGGCAATTATTCCCTTCTGCTGGCCCTGAATCTGTTGAAAGGAATGGTATTGGCCGGGGTGTCGTCGGTGGCGTTGGCCTATCTTTCAGAGGAAGTAGATAAAGCTATGATTGGGTTGGCCATCAGTTTGTATTTGAGCGGGAATACCCTAGGCGGAATGTCGGGACGAGTGGTTGCTACGCTGGTGTCCGGATGGGGTGGATGGCAGTCGGCCGTATGGTTGATTGGCATTGTCAGCCTGCTGCTGGGTGGATTGTTCTGCTGGAAGATTCCTGCCGGGAGAAATTTCTCTGTAGTGTCCGTATCTTTCCGGGAAAAACTGCATCAGATGCGTTCTCTTTTGACTCGGAGCACATTTCTTTCGATGTATCTCATCGCTGCGCTTTCCATGGGCATTTTTGTGAGTATCTACAATTATCTGTCTTTCTTGCTGGAGGCACCTCCTTTTTCATTGCCCCATCACTGGGTGGCACTGATTTTCACCATGTATGTGGCAGGAATCATCGGTTCGGTCGTGGCCGGAGGTCTTTCGGACAAGTATAGTCCGGAGATGCTCTTGCAAGGTACGTTGGGACTGATGGGAGTCGGGATGGCGTTGTTGCTATGGATGCAGCTTTGGGCCATCGTGCTGGGATTAGGGCTGATGACTTTTGCTTTTTTCGGG
>CASFQC010000084.1 GCA_949296415.1 uncultured Bacteroides sp.
TAACACAGAAAAAGGCCAATAATAATGGCATATAAAGTGATTATACTCTATCGACTTTATATGCCAGCTTACTTTTTAGGGACATTTACTGAATATCCCACGAAAGGCCATTGCGGATTCAGCATCCGCGACGGCCTTTGTCTTAACTCTCACAAATCTTATTATTCTTTTCTTATACGTATGTCTCCAGCAGTTTTACGTTTCCTTCAGGAACTATTTTCAGTTCCTGAGTGGTGGCAGGCCAGAGGGCGGTTTCTCCGGCTTGGAGGGCAATCTCGTTCTTCTCGTTGTCTGTCATGCGGCAGGCTCCTTCCGTACAGATAAAGATAACGAAAGAGTCTAGTTCGGAATAGTCGCAAGTGATTTCTTCGGTCATGTCGTAAATGGAAGTGGTGAAATAGGGACTTTCCACGACCTCTACCGGTTCGTTGGTCACTTTGTCATAATGCGTGCGGAAATCATCCTGCACATCATTGAAGTTGATGGCGTCCAATGCCTGGTTGGTGTGCAGTTCGCGTGGCTTTCCATCCTTGTCCTTGCGGTTGTAGTCATATATACGGTAGGTGATGTCCGAAGTCTGCTGTATTTCTGCTACAAAAGCTCCGGCACCAATGCCGTGTACCCGTCCGGCCGGCACATAGAATACGTCTCCCGGCTGTATTTCTGCTGTCTGCAGTACTTGGGCGAATGTGCCGTTAGCTACACGTTCCTTATATTCCTTTGGGGTAATCTGTTCGGCAAATCCGGAGATGAGCTTGGCTCCCTTATCGGCGGCTATCACATACCACATTTCGTTTTTTCCGAAGCTGTTGTGGCGCTTTTTAGCCAGTTCGTCGTCAGGGTGTACCTGTACGGACAGGTCAAGTTTGGCGTCAATGAACTTGATGAGCAACGGGAATTTGCAGCCGAAGCGTGTGTAGTTTGCTTCGCCTACCAGATCTTCTTTGTAGATACTTACCATTTCTGTGAGAGTGCGTCCTTTGTCGGGACCGTTGGCTACTATTGATTCGCTGCCTTCCACAGCAGATATTTCCCAACTTTCTCCTACATTGGACAGATTCTCGTGCAGATGTTTGAAAGGAATAATCCTGTCTCCGCCCCAAAGCGTTTGCTTTAGAATAGGCTCAAATTTTAAAGGATACATTGTGTTGTTTTTAATAAAAAACGGTCAATAAAGATGTGATAATTTTAAGATTACGCGGCAAACATACGAAAAATATCTAAATGCGTAAATAAAGCTAAACGCTAAACTTTCCTAAAACGTCCTCCATATTTCTTCCTAATAGTTTGTACATACAAAAGAAATTGCCTTTATTTGCAAGAAAAACAAGAAATTTTTTATACGTATGATTAATGATGCCGCAACAGAAAATAATTTGTCCGGTCTGAAACGGACAGATTTTCAGAAAGAGATTCAAGGCAAGAAGACCGATTTGTACATTTTGCGTAATGCGCAGGGTATGGAGGTTGCTGTGACAAACTATGGATGCGCCATCCTTTCCATCATGGTGCCCGACAGAAAAGGCGAATACGCCAATGTGATACTGAGCCATGATACGATAGACAAGGTGGTAAACAGTCCGGAACCTTTCCTCAGCACCACGATAGGACGGTATGGCAACCGTATAGCGAAGGGAAAGTTTACCCTCTTCGGTGAAGACCACCAGTTGACCGTCAATAACGGGCCGAACTCGCTTCACGGAGGCCCTACCGGATTTCATGCCCGCGTCTGGGATGCGCTGCAGACATCGCCTACAACCATTGTTTTCAACTACCAGTCTGCCGACGGTGAAGAGGGCTTCCCAGGCAACTTGGACGTGGAAATGACCTATCGATTGGACGACGACACAAACGCATTGCACATTGAATACCGGGCCACAACAGACAAGGCCACGGTGGTTAACCTTACTAATCATGGATTTTTCAATCTGGCAGGTATTGCCAATCCTACCCCTACAATACTTGATAATATCGTGACTATCAATGCTGATTTTTACGTTCCTATCAATGAAGTGTCTGTCCCTACAGGCGAGATTCTGAAAGTGGAAGGCACACCCATGGATTTCCGTACGCCGCATACGGTAGGCGAGCGCATCGGCGAGCCTTTCCAACAGTTGGTGAACGGTGCTGGCTATGACCACTGCTATGTGTTGAACAAGCCCGAAAGCGGTGCATTGACGTTGGCCGCTACTTGTACGGAGCCAGTGAGCGGACGTACCATGAAAGTATATACTACCGAGAACGGAGTGCAGCTCTATACTGGCAATTGGCTGAATGGCTTTGCCGGAGCACACGGAGCCATATTCCCCGCCCGGAGTGCCATATGTTTTGAGGCACAGTGCTTCCCCGATACACCGAACAAACCGCATTTCCCGTCTGCAGTGCTGCTTCCAGGGGATGAATACCAGCAGACTACTATTTATGAATTCTGCGTAAGCAAATAACTGACTCAATCTGATAAAAACAATCTTTATTCTAATCTTTAAAACTTAAAAAACTAACAGACAATCATGGTACAACAAAAACAGAACGGCAATCTCGTTGCAATAGTCACAATGTTCTTTCTCTTTGCAATGATATCTTTCGTTACTAACCTTGCCGCTCCCATCGGGACGATATGGGGCTATAAGTTCGAAGGCAACAGCGTATTGGGTATGATGGGAAATATGATGAATTTCCTGGCTTATTTGTTTATGGGCATTCCTGCCGGAAACCTTTTGGTGAAGATAGGATATAAGAAGACAGCTTTGTGGGCCATGGCCATCGGTGCCATAGGTCTGGCTGTACAATATCTTTCCAGTCTGATAGGAACCGACACTACCGTGTTCACTCTTTCCGGTGAGATAGACAAGGACGGGGTGCTCACTCCCATATCCATTGCTGTAACACTCAATTATTTCATTTATCTGCTTGGCGCTTTTATCTGCGGCTTCTGCGTATGTATGCTCAACACAGTGGTCAATCCTATGCTGAACCTTCTGGGTGGTGGCGGAAACCGTGGCAACCAGCTTATCCAGACGGGTGGCGCGTTGAATTCTCTTTCCGGAACTCTTACTCCACTGTTCGTGGGTGCCCTTATCGGTTCGCTTACCAAGAGCACGACCATGTCGGCTGTGGCTCCGCTGCTGTGGATTGCCATTGGCATCTTCGTCGTTTCCTTTATCATCATTTCTTTTGTTTCCATTCCTGAACCTCATATGCACAAGGCCGGTGCTCCTACGGAGAAGTTTGAGCACAGTCCGTGGAACTTCCGTCATACCACGCTGGGTGTGATAGGCATATTCATCTATGTGGGTATCGAAATAGGTATACCGGGTACACTCAATTTCTATTTGGCCGACTATGAGGTGTCTGGTCTTGACAAGAGTACGGCTTCTTCCATAGCAGGTGCTGTAGTGGCCATTTACTGGTTGCTGATGTTGGTGGGACGTTCGTTGAGCAGTATCATAAGTAGTAAGGTGTCTACCCGTGCGCAGCTCATTACGGTGGCTTCGGTTGCTATACTGCTGGTACTTGTCGCTATTTTTGTTCCTTCGGACGTACGCGTGTCTATGCCGGGTTACAGTGCCGGGAGCGGCTTTACAATGGCCGAAGTTCCTATGAGTGCCATGTTCCTGGTGCTTTGTGGCCTGTGCACATCCGTAATGTGGGGTGGCATATTCAATCTGGCAGTTGAGGGTCTCGGAAAGTATACCGCACAGGCATCTGGCATATTCATGATGATGGTCGTAGGCGGTGGCATCCTGCCTCTGGTACAGTCGTGGATTTCCGACGCGGCCGGATATATGAGCAGCTACTGGCTCATTATCGTTTGTCTGGCATACCTGCTGTTCTATGCATTGGTAGGCTGCAAGAATGTGAACAAGGATATTCCTGTTGATTAAAAGAACAATTAGAGTATAGGTAAATTTATTTATTCACCTTAAATTATAAGTATTATGGATATCGAATACGTAAGAAGTCGCTTCATCAAGCATTTTGACGGAACGACAGGTGCGGTCTACACTTCTCCTGGCCGTATTAATCTCATTGGTGAACACACGGACTATAACGGTGGGTTTGTGTTTCCGGGTGCTATAGACAAAGGGATGATTGCCGAAATCAAACCCAACGGCACAGATATAGTAAAGGCTTATTCCATAGACCTGAAAGATTATGTGGAATTTGGTCTGAATGAAGATGATGCTCCACGTGCGAGCTGGGCACGATATATCTTCGGTGTATGCCGAGAGATGATTAAGCGTGGGGTGGACGTGAAAGGTTTCAACACGGCTTTTGCCGGTGATGTCCCCCTGGGTGCCGGCATGTCCTCTTCCGCAGCGTTGGAGAGCACTTACGCTTATGCCTTGAACGATTTGTTCGGCGACAACAAGGTTGACAAGTTTGAGTTGGCCAAGGTCGGACAGTCTACCGAACACAACTATTGTGGCGTGAACTGTGGAATCATGGACCAGTTTGCTTCTGTTTTTGGAAAGAAAGGCCATCTTATCCGTCTGGATTGCCGTTCGCTGGAATATCAGTATTTCCCGTTCGATCCGCAAGGATATCGTCTTGTGTTGGTTGATTCGGTGGTAAAACATGAGCTGGCGTCTTCGGCTTACAACAAGCGCCGTCAAAGCTGTGAGGCTGCCGTCGCTGCTGTACAGAAGAGACATCCGCATGTGGAATTCTTGCGCGACTGCAATATGGAGATGCTGGAAGAAGCGAAAGCTGATATGAGTGCGGAAGACTATATGCGTGCGGAGTATGTCATTGAAGAGATTCAGCGCGTACTTGATGTATGTGATGCATTGGAGAGAGGTGACTATGAGACTGTAGGACAGAAAATGTACGAGACCCATCATGGTATGAGCAAACTTTATGAAGTGAGCTGCGAGGAGTTGGATTTCCTGAATGACCTGGCATTTGATTGTGGTGTTACGGGTTCGCGCGTCATGGGTGGAGGTTTTGGTGGTTGTACTATCAACCTGGTGAAGAACGAACTGTATTCTACCTTCATAGAGAAAGCCAAAGAAGAATATAAGAACAAATTCGGTCGCACTCCCAAGATTTATGACGTAGTCATAAGCGATGGAGCACGCAGACTGGAATAAACCTAAAAGCTTTTAAGATAGATGGGAGGAGGATAGGAGAAACTTGTCCTCCTCTTGTCTTTTATATTTTCTTTTTATTTAATAGAAACAAAAGTGACGTGGTATAATGTTGCTTGATTAAAATAACAGTTATGAGAAGGAGTTTCGGGGCAAAGCCCCTGTCTTATCCGCAACCGGTGTTCATCATTGCTACTTATAGCGAAGATAGTACGCCTGATGCAATGAATGCCGCTTGGGGTGGTATAAGCGAAGAAAATGAGATAAGTTTATGTCTTAGTGCCGGACACAAGACTGTGAAGAATATTCTGAACCGCAAAGCATTTACAGTGAGTATGGCCGATGAGGCTCATGTTGTGGCTTGTGACTATGTGGGACTGGTTTCTGGCAATAGGGTTCCTGATAAGTTTCAAAAGGCCGGCTTTCATGCAACAAAATCAGAGAATGTGGATGCTCCGATGATTGACGAGTTGCCCATATGCATAGAATGCCGTTTGAAGGATTATAATCCGGACACGTGCATACTGCGGGGTGAGATAGTAAATGTGGCTGTGGATGAGTGTGTGTTGAATGAAAAAGGTGAAGTGGATGTGGCGAAGGCTGCCCCTATTATCTTTGATCCTTTCAACAATACTTATCTGAAGATAGGCGGAAAGGTGGGCAATGCTTTTTCTGACGGTAAGCAACTGAAATGACCATAGGTAACCGTTAGGATATGTTCTGGCGAATACATCTTCATTTCTTGTCTTGTATACCTGTGTAGAAGACCAGGTGCCACAATGAGAAACTTTATTCAATCTGATATGGAGGTGTTGATATCATAAGAGTCAAGACAAGACAGAAGATGTAGAAAAAAATAGGGAGAGGAAGGGGTTATTTGTCTTCCTTTCCCGATAGGATAGGGAGGCATATCTGGTATTTCACTGCCAATATGCGGGTAAGAAATACCACTATCCCACATACAATCTGACTCGCATAAGAACTAAATCCGATTAGCGTACACAACCAATAGGCCAGTCCGCCCACTACACAAGCCATGGCATAAATTTCTTTTCTGAATATAAGGGGAATTTCGTTGATGAAAACATCACGGATTACCCCTCCGGCCGCACCTGTCATACTGCCCATAATTATGGCTACCCAAAAAGGATATCCCAACGCAAGGCTCTTGCCTACTCCAACTACTGTGAACAAAGCCAGCCCGATAGTGTCAAAGAAGAAAAACGTGTTGTTCAGGTGGATGAGAAATCTGCCGAACAAGGCCACAAAGGCCAAAGCCAATGCTGTGCATATAAGATAGATAGGGTCGGTCATCCAACCGGGAGTCACGTCAAGTAACAAGTCGCGTAGCGTGCCTCCTCCTACAGCCGTAGCAAACCCAACCACATAAGCACCGAACCAATCGAAACGCTTGGCTGAAGCCAGCCGGATGCCACTGATGGCGAATGCAAAAGTTCCGATAAAATCAAGTATCTGGACAAACGTAGGCATATACTCAAAAAATTTCCGCAAAGTAACGAATAAAAATCCAATGGAAAACGTACTTTTGCCAAAGATTTCACTTATTTATCCAACAATCATGAGAGTAACCATAGTATCGGGCGCACGTCCTAACTTTATGAAAATAGCTCCTCTCTGCCGTGCCATGGACACTGCACGCGATATGGGAAGAAACATAGCCTATCGTGTGGTTTACACCGGACCAGAAAACGACAGTAACCTTGAACCTTCATTATTCAGCGATTTGGACATGCGCAGTCCTGACGCTTTCCTAGGTATAACGGGCACCAATCATTCACAAGTGACGGCAGACATCATGCTGGCCTTTGAACATGAATTGGATAAACATCTGGCTAACGTGGTTCTGGTGGTAGACGATATGACTGCCACCATGAGTTGTGCCATCGTTGCCAAGAAAAGAGGGCTGAAAGTAGCACATGTCATAGCGGGAACGCGCTCTTTTGATATGAATATGCCCAAGGAGGTGAATCGCACCATTGTAGATGCCATATCGGATTACCTCTTTGCCGCCAGCATGACCGCGAACCGTAACTTAAATCAGGAAGGGATGATTCCCGAACATATCCACTACGTGGGCAATATACTGATAGACAACACGCGATACAATCGCCAACGCCTGTTGCAGCCTTTGTGGTTCAACACGCTGGAGCTGAAGTCCGGACAATATCTTCTGCTCACGCTGAATCGGCGTAGCCTGCTGTCACAGCGTAAAAAACTGAAAGAACTGATGGACATTCTCATAACACAGGCAGACGGCATGCCCATCGTAGCCCCTTTGCATCCGTATGTGCAGCAGAGTGTAGAAGCTTTGGCTCTCCGGGCTGACAATCTGCATCTGCTTCCCGCACAAAGCTATCTGCACTTCGGATATCTGATAAACCACTCCAAAGGCATAGTGACCGATTCAGGAAATATAGCAGAAGAAGCGACCTTTGCTGACATACCCTGTATAAGTCTCAACACTTATGCTGAACATCCGGAAACTTGGAGAAATGGCACCAACGAATTGGTTGGCGAATCGGCTTCAGCTTTAAGTGATGCTTTACAGCGCATGCTGAAAGGCGAATGGAAGCATGCCATTTTACCTGAAAGATGGGATGGACGTACGGCCAACCGCATGGTGGAAGTCTTGCTGAAAGACGCATGAAGAAAAGCCGGAAATAAAAGGAAAGTCAAGATAAACACTTAAAAAAACAGAATAACGAATGGTTAAATACGATTTGTGCTGTATAGGATACATTACACAAGACAAAGTGGTGACAAAGGCCAGCACTGTTTACATGCCGGGAGGGACAGCCTTCTATTTTGCAAAAGCCATGAGACAGCTGAATGCCAAAAGTTTCCTGTTAGTGACGGCCGTTTCGCAACGCAATATGGATGTCGTAGATTCCTTACGTGGAGAAGGAATAGAAATCTCTGTAGTACCTACCGCACATTCGGTCTGTTTCGAAAACATATATCAGGATAATCTGAACGAACGCACACAAAGGGTGACCGCAAAAGCCGATCCTTTCACCAAAGAAGAACTGGAAGGTATAGAAGCCAAGACCATACACCTCGGCAGTCTGCTTGCCGATGACTTCTCATTGGAAGTAATCAAATATCTTTCAGGAAAAGCACGTCTGGCTGTAGATGTGCAAGGCTTTTTAAGAGAAGTAGTAAACGAGCAGGTCTACCCTACAGACTGGGCGGAAAAACAGGAAGCCTTAAAGTATATCCATATTTTAAAAGCCAACGAAACGGAAATGGAAGTGCTGACCGGATGCACTTCCCCTCATGAGGCTGCATTCATGATAGCCGAGTGGGGAGTGGAAGAGGTGTTGCTCACACTTGGAGATAAAGGCTCGTTGATTTATGCGGAAGGACAATTCTTTCAGATACCTGCATACCCTGCTCCAACCGTGACAGACGCCACTGGATGCGGAGATACCTATATGGTAGGCTATCTGTACATGCGTAACCAAGGTGCTTCCTATTATGAGGCCGGATGTTTTGCTGCAGCCATGTGTACCATAAAACTACAGTCTCACGGGCCTTTCTGTGGAACGGAAAAGGCTGTGAACGATATTATCAGGCAGTATCAGAATCTTGAAAAGGAAAAATTGAACAGCCCCAAGTTATAGATTCCCGATCAAGGTTCTTTCAATAAAGTAGTTTTTGCAGACTTTATTCTTGTTACTTTTGTGACAGAATCTGTTTGCAGAATAGTCTCCCCGAAGGGCATTTCTTCCTGCAAAATATTCTGTTTTTTAGTTCGTCGCGGTCAGGATTGGCGCCTTCTGCCTTTATTCTTAGGGATATTCAGTAAATGTCCCTAAAAAGTAAGCTGGCATATAAAGTTGATAGAGTATAATCACTTTATATGCCATTATTATTGGCCTTTTTCTGTG
>CASFQC010000085.1 GCA_949296415.1 uncultured Bacteroides sp.
AAGGGAGCATTAAGCTTACCAGTGATAATAGTGCATTATTTTCCATAATGCAAATATAATAATTTATTAAACTTGCCCCACTAAAAATCGGGTGGGCCGAAAACGGGTGGGGATGTGGTCCTGTCCTCCTGCGGGCTTTTGCGGAAGGAATGGAAGCCGGTTTCCGGGGTGGTGTTGTGTTAGGCGGGAAATGCTTGTCTGAACGGGGCGGTTTTCTGCCCTTTAGCAAAGAATGAAGAAATCCTGTGCGGCACGCTTATGCGTACGGACAGTGTGGTCCGTCCTTCATTCTTCACTTAGCAAAGAGTATGATTTTAGAAACAGCGAGATTGCAGTTGCGGAAAATGAGCTTTTCGGATATGGAAGCGATAGCTTCGATATTGAAAGACGAGAGAGTGATGTATGCTTATAACGGGGCATTCAGTGATGAGAAAACTGTGGCTTGGATGGAAAAGCAGCTTCACCGTTATAAAGAATTTGGCTTTGGCTTATGGGGGGCATGTTACTTAAAGATTCCCATGAAATGATAGGCCAATGCGGCATTATCATGCAAGCATAAGAAGCTGTTTTACGGGAGGTAAGGGGGAACCTGACCGGGGGCTTCATATTGTCCTGTTTCAAGTTTGTGTCTCCGCCGGGCTTTTTTCATGGGAAAGCCCGGCGGAGTTGTTGTAAGCGTGTCATACTTCCTTTATAGAGAGTGTGAGAGAGAATCTTCTTATTAAGCCTTTTTGAAGAAGGTCACAGCCCAGCGGTTTTTTTCCTTGCTGTGGACTAACTGCAGGGCGTTGCGGGCGGCTTCTTCGCATATGGCGGGTATGTCGTCGGTGTAGAACCCGCTCATGTATAGGCTTGCGCCCGGCTTCATGCGTGCGGCATAGTGCTTCATGTCGGTCAGCAGGATGTTGCGGTTGATATTGGCTATCACTACGTCAAACGGTCCTTTCCCGGCCAGTGAGGAGGCGTCGCCTTGGCTCACTTTGATGTGGTCGGTTCCGTTCAGGGCTATGTTTTCCAGCGAATTACGCACACACCAGTCGTCTATGTCTATGGCTGTGCATTCGGCCGCTCCTCTTTTTCGTGCCAGGATGGCCAGGATGGAAGTGCCGCATCCCATGTCAAGTACGGTCTTGCCTTGCAGCGGCGCGTCAAGCAGTTCGCTCATTACCAGGCTGGTGGTTTCGTGATGTCCGGTTCCGAAGGCCATTTGCGGATTGATTACAATGTCATACTCGGCTTTGGGGACGTCGTGGTGGAAGGTGCTGTGCACCACGCAGCGGCGGTCTATGACTATGGGCTGGAAAAAGTTCTTCTCCCACTCCTCGTTCCAGTCTTTGTCTTCGGCTTCGGAACAGGTGTGGCTTATCCTCACTCCTTCCATGGGAAACTGGGCCAATGCCATTTCCAGCGTCTCTGGGTGGTAGGAGTCTTTCTGTATGTAGGCACTGATGCCGTCAGGCTGCGGTACAAAACTCTCAAAGCCGACGTCGGCCAGCATGCCTGCCAGAAGGTCGTTGGCGGTCTCTGTGCATGGTTCTGTCTGAAAATAGAACTCTAAATATTTCATCGTTATCGTAATATAGGTTGGTTCGGTTTCTGTCTTACGTTTTTTCCCTTTTTATAGTTTATTTTTGCTCACTTACTTAATTGTTTGTTAAATAGCGTGTTGTTTGTAGCCGGACAATATGCTATTTGTGCTATATTTGTTCTGTATACAAAGGTAAGTACTAAATCCATAATTCCAATAGTATATGAAAAAGATTGTTTTCCTTTCGATTATTGTCCTTTGTCTTGCCTCCGTCGTACAGGCGCAGGTGGTGGACGACATTTATTATGTGCCCGTCAAGAAGGACAAGAAAACCGTTGTGGACAACCGGGAGAAGGAACAACCTTCCGGACGGCATACGGTGGTGTCCGTGCATTCCGGCGAAGCACCCGTCACTACAGTGGTCGCTGGCGACAGAGGTACTACGATTGTGGTGAAAGACCGCAAGGGCAATGTGCGCGACATTGACGAGTACAACCGCCGTTACGACGCGCGCGACAATACGTTTTCCATGAAGAACGATACGCTGATTATAGAGGAGAAGGATGCGTCCGACCCCGATGGCGAATGGATTAACGGGTTTGACGGCACGTCTGCTGATTACGAATATGCCACGCGCATCATACGCTTCCGTAACCCGCGTTTCGCCGTGAGTATCAGCAGCCCTTATTACTGGGATATTGTATACGGACTGAATTCCTGGGAATGGAACATCTATGTGGACGATTTTTACGCCTACGCTTTCCCCACCTTCAGCAATCCGCTATGGTGGGACTGGCGTTACGGTGCCTCATATTACAGTTGGGGGTGGCCTTATTACGGTTGGGGATGGCCTTATCATAGCTGGGCTTGGAGCGGCTGGTACGGTCCTTATTGGGGACTGTCTTGGGGCGGATGGTATGGCGGATGGACGTGGGGACACCACCACCATTACTATGCCGGATGGCATGGCGGAGGATGGGTGGACCATCACAGGAACACATATACCGATCGCCGTTCCATAGCCGGCGGCAGACGCTATTCTTCGGGTACTTCCACACGACGCACTTCGGGATATTCGCGCGGCGGCGCATCCGCACGCCGTGGAGGCACGTCGGCCCGCACGCGTACGGGTACCACCCGCAGTTCCATAGGACGTACGGTGACCGGTTCGCGCAATTCGTCGGCCCGTGTGCGCACTACGGGCACATCGGTCCGCCGTGCGGGCGGTTCGTCGTCACGTACTTCTGTTTCGCGCTACACCCGTCCTTCCGACGCACGTCCGGCCTATCGCAGTACGCAGGGGGTGCGCCAGACTCCCTCCAGTTACAGTCGCAGCGGAAGCACATATCGTGGCAGTACCTTGCCGGACTTTGGCCGCAGCTCGGGCAGCATGCGCTCCACTACGCGTAGCGGAAGTTTCCGTTCCAACGCCGGACAGAGCCGTTCCACGTTCAGCACACCCAGCTCGCGTACAGGCGGAAGCCGTTCTACGTTCTCGGGCGGAAGCAGCGGGGGAAGCCGTTCGTCGGGCGTGAGGTCAAGCGGCGGCGGAAGCCGTTCGGGAGGCAGCTCGCGCAGGCGTTGAACGTCATGATGCCGTTCGGGGAGAGGGCATATGCGGACAGACCGTAGGTACGCTCCCCTGACAGGCCGTTACTATTATTCACATCTATTCTCTATTACTGTATGAAAACAAAGATTTCCGTTATGGCTCTTGCCCTTCTGCTGTCGGCAGGTATGGGAGCACAGACGATATACGACGCGGCTGCACTGACCGACAAGGACTTGAACGGCACGGCACGTTTCGTCGGCATGGGCGGCGCCATGGGTGCGTTGGGTGGAGACATTTCTGTCATCAATTCCAATCCGGCAGGCATCGGCATATACCGAAGCAATGATGCCATGCTGTCTTTCGGCTTCTCGTCTTACGGAACCGAGTCGGACTATCTGGGCAACACGATGGATACCCGCAAGGTGAAAGGCAGTTTTGATAACCTGGGCTTCGTCATCTCTTCGAAGATTGGCAATGAGACCACGCTGCGCTACGTAAATTTCGGATTTGGCTACCGTAGGGCCAAGTCCTTCTACCGCAATATGAAGATGGGAGGCAACCTGGGCGACTACTCGCAGACTTTCCAGATGGCGGCGCAGGCCGGCGGCCTCACGGCATGGGGAGGCAACCCTTTCAATGACGAGAACATCGGATGGCTTTCGGCCATGGGCTATGAGGGAAAACTCATCACCGACCTCATGTCCCAGACCGAACTTGACCAAACCCCCGGATACGACAACTGGGAACCTTACCTGGACAGTAACGGAAAACCCGTGCACAATCTGGACGGCGACGTGATGTACCGCACGCCGGGCGACTACGTGGGCATGTATCCTGACGGTACGGCCACCTTCCGCTCGCAGGAACGCGGAGGGATAGACCAGTATGATTTCAACATCTCCTTCAACCTGAAGGACAGGGTGTATCTGGGAGTCACCGTGGGTGCTTATACCGTGGACTACAGCAAGTACACTTTCTATGATGAGGACTATGGCTATGACGAGGGCTACAACCTGCAGAGCTGGAACAGCATAAAGGGCAGTGGTTTCGACTTCAAGTTCGGAGCCATTGTGCGTCCGTTTCAGTATTCGCCCTTGCGCGTCGGACTGTCGGTGCACACGCCTGTCTTCTATCGCCTGGACTACCGTACCAACGCCCGTCTGGAGTCGGATGTGCTGAATCCGCTGGCTATCACCGACAGCGGGACGGCTCCCGGAGAGATAGGTCACTATGACATAGACACCTATGACCTGATGAACGGCGACATGATACGCCGCTTCCAGCTGCGTACGCCCTGGACCTACAATCTCAGCGTGGGTTATACGGTGGGCACCAGCCTGGCCTTGGGGGCGGAGTATGAATACCGCGACTATTCCTGCATGAAGTTCAGGGACGGTGAGGGCTACTCGGACGCTTTCGCTCCGGAGAACCGTACCACCGGTATGATGAAAGGTGTGAGCACCTTGCGTGTGGGGGCCGAGTACAATGTGGTGCCGGGATTCGCCGTGCGTGCGGGCTATAACTACAGCTCGTCCATATTCAGGGACGATGCCTATAAGAGCCTTCCCCTCAACTCCATACAGACCGATACCGACTTTTCCAACTCCGAGAGCATGCACCGTCTTACGTTGGGCATGGGTTATCGCGGAGCCATGTTCTATGCCGACCTGGCCTATCAGTACAACCTTTCCCACGCCAGCTTCTATCCTTTCGACATGTTCGACGGCGAACGTCTGGTTCAGGCTACCGAGCTGAAGAACACGCGCCACCAGCTGCTGTTCACGCTGGGCGCCCGATTCTGACTTTCATTTTCTCTCTTCCGGCATCCGGGCCGGAAGAATCTCAATGTTTCAATGTTCCTATTTTTTTCCGGGTCGTCCCTTTGTGGGGGCGGCCTTTTCTTTTAGGTATTCGGTAGGAGTCATGCCGGTGTATTCCTTGAAGTGTCTCAAGGCGGTCATCTTCGACTGATAGCCCACGCTGAAGAACGCATCGCCTATGGATTCCATCTTGCCGCTCCCGGCCAGCTTCAGGAAGGCTTCCACCCGGTAGCGGTTGATGAGGTCCTTGTATCCTCCGTAGCCTGCTTCCTGTATCAGGCGGCTTACGCGCGTGCGGTTGCTGCCTATCAGGGCGGACAGGCGGTTCAGCGTAAGTTCGGGGTCGCGCCACACTTCCTCCTCCTCCAGCAGCTTGTGCAGCTTGTCCCACAGCTGCCGGCTCTCTTGCGGCAGGGTGTCTGTATGGTCTTGCTCCGCTTTTGTCCATACGGGCTGCTGGGGCGGGAGCGGTGTTTCCGTTGTGTTCGTTGCGGGGGCATGGGGCGGGACGGACGCAGGCTGTCGGCGGGCGAAAAGGTGGTTGCGCCACGACACATAGAGCAGTGCCCCGCACATGAGCAGAGCCACTGCCAGGAGAGCGGACAATATGTAGAGCAGCGCGACAATCCAGTCCATCGCAGGTGATGTGGGAAGGTTTTTTTGGCCTATAAGGTTCCCCGGATTCGGCCGGAAACAAAAAAGGCATGGGAACCTGTACATTCGCCTATCCCACACTCTGGCTCTCGCATGCCTCCCGTAGGGATAAGCAACGCAGTTAGCCCACGCCAGATGATATAGGAATGCCGTCCGATGGTAAGCGGATGTGGCATGACCATATACACCTCTGTGGGCGTCTTCCGTTGCCATATCTTCCTACGGGTCAAATTTGCGAGATTCGAGTGTAGAAGATAAGGTCCGTAAACGCCTTTTCTTTTCACGTAAAAAGAAACCTCCCTCACCCTCTGGCTAATTGAGGTTCCCATCAGGGGCAAAGATAGGCTTTTTATTCTGACCGCACAAATAATGTCCGCACATAGTTGTGGCGGAACACGTTCCTTTTCTCCGTTTCCTGTGTGTCCGTTAGCAGCTTCCTGTGTGCCTGTCCGCAGCTTTCTGTGTGTCCGTCCGCACTACGCTGTGTGTCCGTCCGCATCGCGTTCCCTTTGTGGCCTCTCTGCGGCGCCCTTGTCCGGACGGTCTGGAGAAGGGCCTGGCGGAGTGGGGAGGTGTAACGGAATATTTCTTTCCTTTGTCATAATAGGTGTCCGCTCCTTCCGTCCTATCCTGTGCGGGCATGGCTTCCGCACTTTTTCATATCGGTTCATTGGAGACGTTCTGATACTTTATTGTCGTTTTGATATATTGATTTGTGTATGTTATCATAACGTCTTGTTTTTCCTGTAAATATGGTGTCAAACTATTGTAAGTATGGTTCTTCACCTCTGTCTTTATGTCGTAATTTTGTGATGTTCCCGGCGGGAATGGCGCAAGTCCTGCCTGTGCCGTGTTGTCGGGAGCAGGATAAGGCGTTTGTTTATGAAGAATGAATTCCTCCGTCACGGGAGATGCGCCGGGTGTGCCGCCCGTCCGGACAGCTTTCCGGCTGTTCTTTGTATTTTATATATTGCGCCAAAGTCAAAAGTGAATTAGTCATTATATACCTTATTATATATTATGAAACTGAAAGTTTACGCGATTCTTGTGCTCGGCTCCCTTTTCGGCCTTACGGCCAGGGGACAGCAGGTGGCGGTGAAGACCAATGTGCTGTACGACGTCACGGCCACCATCAACGCCGGAGTGGAAGTGGGGCTTTCCCCGCACTGGACGCTTGACGTGTCGGGCAACTTCAACGGCTGGACCATGTCGCACGAACGCCGGTGGAAGCACTTCCTCATCCAGCCTGAGGCGCGCTACTGGTTCTGCGACCGCTTTGCCGGACACTTCCTGGGCGTGCACATGCACGGCGGGGCCTACAACGCGGGCGGGCTGAAGAACGGCATCTCCTTCCTGGGCACCGACCTCTCGCCCCTGTCCGACTACCGTTTCCAGGGATGGTTTCTGGGCGCGGGCGTGGGCTACGGATACAGCTTCATCCTGGGCCGCCACTGGAATCTGGAACTCGAACTGGGCATAGGCTACGCCTTCAGCCGCTACGACAAGTTCCGCTGTGCCGGGTGCGGACGCAAGATGGAGGAAGACAAGAACCACCACTATTTCGGCCCCACGAAGGCGGCCATCAACCTGGTATATGTATTCTGAGACATATTTATTATGCACAAGACGAAAATGAAACGTACACTCTTACTATCTATCCTGATGTGCGCCCTGGCCGCAGGGGCGGGAGCACAGACGTTGCCCGACGGCAGCGTGGCCGTGGACAGCCTGCACATGGAACGCAACGGCGCCTACCTGGCCGTGAGCATGGACGTGGACCTGGAGAACCTCCGGGTGGACGGCAACCGCGCCGTGCTCATCACCCCCTGCCTGCGCAACGGGGAAGACTCGCTGGAGCTGCGCTCCATAGGCGTGTACAGCCGCACACGCTACTATTACTACGTGAGGAACGGCGAGAGCATGCTCAGCGGACCCAAGGAACTGACCTACCGCAGCCGCAACATGCCCGTGCAGGTGGCCTATGAGGACCTCACGGACTACCGCGACTGGATGGACGGCGCCCAGCTGGTGCTCCGCCGCCAGGACTACGGATGCTGCGGCGACCTGCTGGACGAGCAGTGGGGACAGCTGGGACGCTACAAGGAGGCCGTGGCTTACTTCCCGCAGCTGGCCTATGTGCAGCCCCAGGTGGAGAAAGTGAAGACGCGCGCCCTTGACAAGTCGGCCTACGTGGACTTCCCCCTCTCCAAGACCGACATACGCCCCGATTACCGCGACAACCGCCGCGAGCTGGGCAAGATACTGGCTACCATAGACTCCATAAAGGGCGATGCCGACATTACGCTCACCTCGCTCACCATCAAGGGATTCGCCTCGCCCGAAGGCTCCTATGCCAACAACGAGCGTCTGGCCAAGGGACGTACCGAGGCACTGTGCCGCTACGTGAGCGGACTCTACCAGTTTCCCGACACTTTCATACAGACCTCCTATGAGCCGGAGAACTGGGAAGGCCTGCGCCGCTACGTGGAGCAGTCGTCTCTGGAGCACCGCGACGACATCCTGCGCATGATAGACGACGGCAGCCTGCAGCCCGACGCCAAGGAAGCCCGCATCAAGGCCTCCTGGCCCGCCGACTACGCCCACCTGCTGCGCGTGTGCTATCCCGGTCTGCGCCGGTCCGACTACCATATAGAATATGTGATACGCAGCTACACGGACATTGACGAGATTCTTCGCGTGCTCCGCGAGCGTCCCCAGAAGCTCAGCCTGCAGGAGTTCTACCTGGCCGCACAGACCATGGAGCCGGGCAGCGAGGAATTCAACGAGGTGTTCGAGACGGCAGTACGCATGTATCCCGACGACCCCGTGGCCAACCTCAACGCCGCCAACACCGCCATGCGCAAGAACGACCTGCCCGCCGCCGCCCGCTATCTGGACAAGGCCGGCACCTCACCTCAGGCCGTCTATGCACGCGGAGCCTATGCGGTGCTGACGGAAGACTACACCACAGCCCGCACCCTCCTGGAGCAGGCCAAGGCACAGGGTGTGGCCGAGGCGGACGATGTGCTGCGTCAACTGGACAAGATGGCCAAATAAAACTGACTTTAACTAAACCATAGTACGAACTTTAAAAAAAGACGTTATGAAGATTAAGTATTTATGCGAATCAGGAGTAGAAAATAGCTTCTGATTCAAGTTTTAAAAGTTTGTAATTCAATTAATTATCTGATTGTTTTATTTGTAATCTCCTTGAA
>CASFQC010000086.1 GCA_949296415.1 uncultured Bacteroides sp.
ATGCTGTCGGTTCCGGCGCCTATGTACTGTGCCAGTAGCTGCCTTGACAGAGCCAGCCCGCTTTCCACGTTGAGGCGCGAGCTTTGCGTGTTGTTCTGCTTGAGCTGCACCTGAAGCAGGTCGTTGCGGTTGGCCACTCCGGCCTCTACGGCGGCCTCCACGTCGGCCAGTATACGGTTCAGCTGTGCCTCGACCACGGCGATGGTCTTCAGCTTCTCCTGCAGCATGGCCACCTGCCAGAAGTATTGCTCGGCGGTGAGGCGCACCTCGTTCTCGCTCTGGCGGTGCAGCAGCTTGTATTTCTCCACGTTCACCTTGGCCAGCTTGTTGCCGTTCACTATCTGTCCTCCGGTGAAGAGGGGCAGGGCCGCACTTATACCTCCCACCAGTCCCTTGTCCATTAGGGACAGGTCCATGCCCGGAGCCAGGCTCATGTGCATCAGTCCCTTGTTGGCCAGGAATCCTCCTCCCGAGGCGCTGATGTCAGGGAAGTACTTGGTGAAGGTAGCCTTCTTCTTCTCCTGTGCCATGGCCAGGTCGTTGGCGGAGTTCTTCGTGCGGGCATTGTTCTGTAAAGCTTGTTCTATGCAGTCGTCCAGGGTGTATTTTTGCTGCGCCTGTGCGTTTCCGCCCGGAAGCGTGGCGGCAAGGAGCAGGAGGAAAAGGCTGCAAGTCATTCTTGAATTCATAATATACAGTGTTTTATGTTATCTTTTCAGTAAGATCGGAGAGATACGCATCTCGTGTGTGGATACATACGTATGTCCTTTGCGGAGTCTCCTGCAGATACTGATGTTGTAAATACGCATTTTTATTCATGTTCCATCAGTTCGGCCTTGGCCCTGCGGCGGGTGCTGCCCCTGAAACACAGCCTGTAGGTCACGGGGAGCACGGTGAGCAGGAACACCATGGTGATGAGTGTGCCGTAGCAGATGACGGTGCCCATGGGCATCCATAGTCCGCTCCGGCCCAGTATCATGGGGATGACGCCCATGGAGGCTGCGGCCGAGGTGAGGAATATGGGGCGCATGCGTCGCCGGGCCGACTGGAATATGGCCTCACGCACGTGCATGCCTTCCTTCTGGCGCAGCTCTTCGGCATAGTCGAACATGATGATACCGTTGCGCACGATGATGCCCATCAGTGCCGTGATGCCCAGGAAGCAGGTTACGCTGAAGTCCACGCCCTGTATCAGTATGCCCAGAGCCGTGCCCAGCACGCAGAGCGCCATGGAGCCGAAGATGAGCAGCGCGGGTCCTATCTTCTTGAAGTGGGCTATGAGCACGAAGAGTATGACGCATATGGCCACGCACAGTCCCATGATGATGGGCGGCAGCTTGTCGGCGGTGTCTTCCACGTCGCCTCCGGGAGTCACGGTGGTCAGAGGCGAGAGTCCCAGTGAGGGGATGCGGCGTTGCAGCTCTTCCATCATGAGCATACCGTTCTCACCACGCTTCAGGTCGGCCATGACGGTGATGGTGTACACGCCGTTGCGGCGCACCACCTGTCCGTCCTGCCATACGGGTCCCACCTGTGCCACTTGTCTGAGGGGCACTTCCGACATGCCTCCCATGGCGGGTATCAGCTCGTCGCCCAGGTCGGTGGGCAGGGAGCGGTCGGCTTTCCCGCCTTTCAGCACCACGTCCAGCCCATAGTCGCCTTCCCATAGGGTGGCTACGGGGAGTCCTGCTCCGTAGCGCATGGCCAGGGTGGTCTCTACGGTGATGTTGGACACGCCGAGTCTGGCGGCCTCGTCTTCCTTCAGGGTCACTCCTATGGCGGCTTGTGGCTCGTTGGAGTTGGTGTGTGCCAGGGTCAGCTGGGGCATGTCACGCATCAGCTGGAGCACCTTCTGCGCGTCGTGTCTCAGGGTGTCGGGGTTCTCTCCGCTCAGCCTTATCTCTACCGGATATACGGCCTCGCTATAGCTGAGCTGCTTGAAGCGCACCAATGCTTCGGGAAAGTGGGTGGAGTAGCGCGGGGCGTACTCGTCGAGCAGGGCCACGGTCTCTTCCACTCCGGTGGTGTTCACTATGAACTGTGCGTAGTTGGTTCCGGCTATCTGCGGGGCGTAGGCCGTCTGGAAGCGGGGCGAGGAACATCCTTTGAAGGAGGCCACGCTGACTACGCGGGGGTCGCGGCGGAGTATGTGTTCCAGACTGTCGGCTACGGCGGCGGTCTTCTCTATGGCAGTTCCTGTGGGCAGGTATATTTCTACGGCAAACTGGTTGCGGTCTGCCGTGGGCATCATCTCCATGGGCATGCCACCCAGCAGGAGCGCTCCCACGACGATGGAGGCCAGTCCGGCGGCCACGGTGCTTTTGGGCCAGCGGAAGCAGAAGGCCACGAGTCTGTCGTAGTACTTCTGCAGCATGCCCAGGAAGGAGAAGCTCTTGCCGCCCGTATCCATGGGTTTGCGTATGAACCAGTATTGCATGAAGGGCACCAGCAGGGTGGCCACCATGAGCGACACGGCCAGTATGAGCGTGATGGTCCAAGGGAAGGTGAGCAGGAAATCGTGGAGCATGGTGCCCGACGTGGTGATGAGGAAGGGGAAGAAGGTGACGCTGATGGCCAGCGTGGCCGAGAATATGGACTTGAAGAAGTGCGTGGCGCTCTCTATGGAGGCTGCCCAGCGCGACATGCCTTCGCCCAGCCGTTCCAGGTAGTTGTCTATGATGACGATGGAGTTGTCCACTATCATGCCCAGCGTAACGATGAGGGCAGCCAGGGATACGGTGTTCAGCTCCACTCCGAAGGCGTAGAGCAGTCCCAGCGATATGAATATGGTGATGGGTATGGTGCTTGCGGCCACCAGCGCCACCCTTATGGGCAGGAGGAGCACCACCACGATGATGACCGCCGCGATGGCGATGAGCAGTTCCTTCAGGAAGTTGTACACGCTGTCGCCCACTACCTTGCTCTGGTCGGTGATGCGGAATATGCTGACTTCGGATGGCAACTCCTCGCGCTGGAAATCGGCCAGCACCTTGTTTATCTCGTTGCCCATGGCCACGATGTTCTGTCCTTTCTTCATCTCGACGGACAGAAGCAGGCACTTCTTGCCGTTGTTGGTGATGTAGCTGTCGGCCTTGGGATATTCGCGCACCACCTGTGCCACGTCTTTAAGCCTCACCACGTTGCCCTGCGGGTCAGCGTAGACTATCTGCTGCTGTACGTCGTAGACGGTGTTCAGCGAGCGTGCCACGTAGACGGGCTGCACATAGCTGTCGTCCTTCACCCGTCCTCCGCTGGTGGCGAAGCCTTTGGTCAGCAGGGTGGCGGCCAGGGTCTGTTCTCCCAATCCGTACTTGGAGAGACGGTCGTAGTCCAGATAGACAGATATCTGTTCTTTCTGCATGCCGCTCACGCTCATGCGTCCCACGCTGGAGATGCGTCGCAGCCGTGCCTGCAGCAGGTCCATGTAGTCGTCCAGCTCGCGGTAGGTCTTGTCCTCGCTTTCCATGGTGATGAGCAGGGCCGAGGTGTCGCCGAAGTCGTCAAGCACCTTCACCGCTAACACGTTATGGGGGAGGTTCCCCTTGAAGTCGGCCACTCCGTGTTTGAACTTGCTCCAGAATTCGTCCTTGTCGGTCAGGTCGCCGTTCAGCTCCACCTGTATGTAGGTTATGCCGTCGCGGTTTTGCGAGAAGGTCTTCTCTTTCCTCACTTCCTTGAAAGTGAATATGTATTCCTCCAGTGGCTTGGCCACCTGTTCGGCCATCTGCTGTGCGGTATTTCCGGGCGCCACGGCCACCACCATCCCTTGTCTGATGGTGAAGTCGGGGAACTCGTTCTTCCGCATCTGTGGCAGGCTGTATATGCCGAAGGCTATGAGACAGGTCACCACCAGGATAACCAGCTGCCTGTAGTGCATGGCCCACTCTATGGCGTTGCGTTTCTTTTTTTCCATAATGGTATGTATATAATAGGTATAATAAGGATTAGGGATCAGAGGTCAGGGATGGATTCCACAGGGCTTCCCTCGCACACTTTCTGTCGGCCTTCCACGATGACGCGGTCGCCTTCGGCCAGTCCTTCGGCCACCACTACTCCGTGGGGGGTATAGCCGCCCAGGGTGATGGGACGTTTCTCTGCCTTTCCGTCACGCTCCACCCACACGAAGTTGTGGTTGTATTCGTCCAGCTGCACGACGTATGCGGGCAGCACCACCTCCCGGCGCTTGTCTCCGGCCTGCAGCGACACGTCGGCTACCATGCCCGGCAGCAGGTCTTCGTCGGCATAGTACAGCTGCAGCTTCACCGGATAAGAGCGGGTCAACGGATTGGCCACTATGCCTCGTTCAGCCACCATGGCCTCGTACTTCCGTCCGTCCAGGGCAGGCACGCAGACTAGGGCGTCCTGTCCCGCGCTGACCTTTCTCATCTCGCCTTCGGGTACGTCTATCCTCACCTGTATGCCCCGCACGGACACCAGTGTGGCCACGGCCATTCCGGGCATCACGTTCTGTCCCACCTCGCCTGTCCTGGCGGAAATCACTCCGGCATAGGGGGCGGTGAGGCGGCAGTCGTCAAGCGCCTTGCGGGTCACCGACTCCATGGAGCGGGCCTGTTTCAGTTTGCTTTCCACCTCCACCCACTTTATTTCGGGCAGGCTGCCTTTGTCGTGCAGCTCCTTCATGCGTTTCCAGGCATCTTCAGCCTGCATCAGGGTGGCCTTGGCGGCTTCGTGGGTGCTGCGTGCCGAGGTGTCGTCCAGTGTGGCTACAAGCTGTCCTTTGGCCACGCGGTCGCCCAGGCGCACGTTCATGCTCTTTATGGTTCCCGCCGAGGAGAAGCTGAGCGGTGTTCCGTTCTTTTCCTCTACAGTTCCGGAAAAGTGTCCTGTTTCTCCTATTTCGGACAGGGCCACCTGTTCCACCTTCACACGTACAGGACCGTCGGACACGGCCTGTCCCTCTTTTCCGCCGCAGCCCGAAAGGGCGAACGGAAGCAGCAGCAACGCTGCGCAACAATGTTTTCTCTTCATACTTATAATGACTTTACACTATTCATAAGGAGTATAGAGACCGTCTGTAGGGCTTCCTGCCGGCTTTTTTATCCTGATGCCGGAAGTCCTTCCAGGCTAAGTCTCCTCATCTGCTGTCCCGATGAACGTTTCTTTCTGCAAAGGAATGACCTTTATCGGAAAAACCGGTGGTCTGTTTCTCTCACATACTGTGCAATTTCGGTACAAAACAGATAAAATAAGTGAAATAGGACACTTTTAGACCGATAAAAGCCACCGGTGTACAGGAAAATACCTGTTTCTTTGCAGACGGAATGAAACACTGCTTGTCTATATGGAAAGAACACTGAACACACTGATAGCCCAGGGCAGTCCCCACCTCACTATGTGCGGTGACGAACGTTTCACCTTGTTCGAATCGCTCAAGGGAATGAGACAAACCCAGGAAACGAAAATAATCATGGAAGATGTGGTCATCCTGCTCTGCCTGCAGGGAAAGGCATCGCTCAACATCAACGGGAGAAGTTTTGACATACATCCCTGTGACCTGCTTATATGTCTGCCCAACATACAGCTGGAGGACAGTGTGGGCACCATGGACCTGGACTTCAGGGGCGTGCGTCTGAGCAGGGAATATACGAGGCAGCTGCCGGTGCTGAACGGAGGAAATCTGTGGGACATCATGATGGCCATAGAGAAACACCCCATACTGCGGCTGAAGGAAGATGAAGTCTCACTGTTCTGCAAATACTACGAGATAATAAAGAACAGGCTGACGGGGGAGGAGAGACCCCACTTGAGGGAGCTGACCAACGCGCTGATGTGCGCCTTTGTGCTTGACTTTGCCGGCGTGCTGGAACAGTTCCAGCACATGAACATCGAAACGCCCTCAGCCGGCAACCTGGTGTTCCGCAACTTTCTGAAACTGCTGACGACGGCCTACCCCAAGCCCAGAAGTGTGAGCTACTACTCGAACAGGCTGTGCATCACCCCGAAATACCTGTCGACCGTGTGCAAGGAATACAGCGGGCACACCACTTCCGAACTGATAAACCAGTGTGTGGCCAAGGACATACAGCTGCTGCTGAAGAAACGCGAAATGAGCATAAAGGACATCTGCAACGAGCTTGATTTTCCCAGCCTGTCCTTCTTCGGGCGGTATGTGAAGCGTCACTTGGGTATGTCGCCCAGACAGTGGAGGGACATGAACCCGTAAGTCGGGTCATGTCCCTCCACTGTAGTTGTATGACGGGCATGGCCGGTACGGCGTGCATGCTGCCATCCGGCCGCCGCCCGGCTTGTCAGGAACGTCCGCTCTTTTGCTGCTCCAGGTCGAAGTGCATGGATGTAGGACGGAAGTCCGATACCGGATTCTGGCCGTCGCCTTCATCCAGCAGCATTTCCGTAGCGTTTATACGGAGTGTCATATGGCCGTCCTTCACGGCATAAGTTCCGTTCTCTCCGGACTCCATCTTCACTTCCACGGTCACGGTCTGCAACTCTTCCCCACCGTCTGCAGAAGGAAGGCTCACCGACAGCACAAGCGGCTGAGGGTCCAGCTTCATGACGATACTGTCGCCGGCTTCCGTAACGGCCGGCTCATAGCCCACCTTATAGCTCACCTCACCTACAGCCTCCACTATCTTGTCGGCCAACGTGTCATTATCGGTCACGGCCATCACCAGATCCCTGATAGGGAAGTTGTCAAAGTAAACGGTGTCATTGTCCACTGTGGCCGTGACATCTGTACCGGTCTGTCCGCTGTCTTCATTTCCATCTTCATTTCCGTCGGCATTGTCCTCCATATTGTAGGCAACCATCGTGCCGGAATAATCGCCGTATATCATGTCCGCCGTCACTTCGTCGGGCGTCTGAGGTACGCTTTCGTCATCGTCACTGCAAGCGCCGAAGGTAAGGGCGCCACCTATCAGAAACATGGATACATAAAATCCTCTCAATTTAAAATTTTCTTTCATCTTGCTAATTAAGATTTGGTTAATGATTGAAATAATTGGTTTGCCACACGCATGGCCGACGTCGTATATGAAGAATGGCGTGTTGGGAGAAATACTGCATAAAACATACGTTAATAAAAGTTCCAATCCGAATATAAATGAAAGTGAAAATGTAAAGACTAATAGGAAATAAAGCTTGTAAGTTGCAATATTTCAGAGAATGCAACATGGGATACTTATGCGTCTGGAAGTCTGGCAAATTCGGAATGTGAGCGGACGAGATGTCGCGTATCAGCGTTTTTTCGCAACAGGAAGAAAGCGAAAATCCTATTCCGCTTACATCCCATTTTTCTGATGCGTGCAAAATCTGTGGGACACTTCCGGTCGAAGTGTTTATTAATGTAAAATAATGGATAAAGTCTGCCTCTAATTGTTTATTTGTGTAAACAGAAGCTTTCCGTAACCCTGCTTGACGGAGGTGGAAACCCATGTCCTGTGTACGGCCGACGGAAAACCCGTCTCCTGCGGACGGACACACCGGAGGCTGCGGACGGACACGCAGCCGGCAGGCAACAGGTCGTCCGGTGACGGGTGACCGCCGAAACGTCCGGCAGATGTCCCCAACCGGACAAAAATATGCGGGCAGACCATTTTTTCCGCATGTGTGCGAAATGTTAAAAAATGGCCTATTCAGTTATGAAACAAATAGATAGGCCAAAAATTCCTGCGTTCTTTTCCGCCAAGGGCAGAGGCGCGTAGATATATGCGATTCTCGCGCGTTAAAAAGTATTAAGTGTCAAAATGGCAAATGGCTTCTGGCTGTCTCATCCGTTCAGCTTCCTCTTTACCACGGCGGGCACACCGGCAGCCAGCGAGTCCGAGGGGATATCTCTGGTAACCACACTGCCCGCAGCAATGATACAACGGTCGCCTATGGTCACACCCGGGCACACTATCACCCCTCCGCCCAGCCAACAGTCGCGGCCTATGGTTATGGGCAGGGCCGTCTCTTCAGGCTCGCGCCGTTCTACAGAATCCATGGGGTGCTGCGGAGTGTAGAACTGGCAGCAAGGCCCCACCAAAGTATGGTCGCCTATGCGGATGTATCCGCCGTCAAGCATCACACAGTTGTAGTTGATGAACACATGTTCTCCCAATACGATGCCATGGCCGTGGTCGCAATGGAAAGGCGGACAGATGGTAGACGAGGCCGGAATGCCCGGCACCAGCTCTTCTATAGTAGCCCGGTAGCGTCCGTCATAGATGTGCATGGTCTGCAGGCGTGCGCACATCTCCTTGGCATGGCGCAGGGAAGTCAGGATTTGCGGGTCGGAGAAACGGTAAAGCTCGGCGCTCCGCATTTTTTCATATTCGGTCTTCATGACGATATAAAGTTTATGAATGGATATGGGCACAAAGATAGCGAAAGGCGGGTGTCGCGACGGCAGGAAGCATCGCTTCCAGGCGTCATGGCCGAGCCGTATCCCATCTTCGCAAGGCAAAGATACGGAACGGACGGCATTTCCTGAAATAAACCCGTCAAGATAATGCTACGTTTCCCACAACGGATAGGGAATACAGCCGCTTTCGTAAAAGAAGCTTTAAGGTTGCGGCTTGTTTTCTAAGAAGCTGTTTTGATTTTATTCCGGCAATTTTCTAACGAAGATTTTCGAGGATTTTTCCCTGTCCTTATGAGGAGCATAGCGGGCTATGTGACGAATAAGAACAGGGAAAAAGACCGGAAAGGGCTTTAGAAAAGC
>CASFQC010000087.1 GCA_949296415.1 uncultured Bacteroides sp.
AGGCCTGTTGGTACATACCTTTGGAAAGTTGGCTATTGCTCTACTTACATTCGTCAATTTTTAATCTTTGAATCAGGATACCAACTCCTGATTCGCATGTCTAATATATTTCTTCTATCATTTTCAAATCTTGATTATATGTTCCCTCTACAGAATCAAACACACCGGAAAGGAAAAAGCCATCGCCGTTGTTCAAGCTCCAGCCCCACATCCGGCACTTGGCGGGATTGTAACTTATCTGTCCATCGGAGTAATAAATAGTAATAAATTAAAGGTTAGAGAAGAATGATACTTACGGAACAAAAATAGATGTTTTTTCAATAAAAGAAAAGAATCGGTAAGAAAAAGCGGACAGATTTAGAAGAATTTTTATCTTACAGCCTCTTATCTTCCTGCTCACAAGCCTTGTATGGGCTTTGTTTGTGGTGCGCTCCATACCGCATGGAATGTGCCCTGAGCTGCCGACCCACACACAGCCGGCTGCGGAGCTGTACGCCGCATGCTGTGAACCCATTCACAGCCGGCTGTGAATCCGTCCGCAGGAAGCTGTGAATCCGTCCGAACCAATGCACTGATAAACAGTGTAATATGAACGTAAGGCATCGTTGTGGAACGTGTCCGGACGGAAAAGCTGTGGGGAAGAGCATTCGTTTTTTCGTGTTTTTTATTCCGGTCAAAGCGGATAGTGCTTATCTTTGCCCGGAAATTTCAAAATAGAAGATGTTTTGGACTGGTTATCTGATATTTTTATAGGGCATTCGGCCTTGCAGGCCGTGGTGGTTCTCTCACTTATCTGCGCCGTAGGACTGGTGCTGGGTAAGGTGCGTGTGCGCGGCGTGTCGTTAGGGGTGACCTTTGTGTTCTTCGTAGGCATCGTGTGCGGACATTTCGGCTTGTCGGTCGACAGCCGCATGCTGAGCTATGCAGAGAGTTTCGGTCTTGTATTGTTTGTCTATGCGTTGGGTCTTCAGGTCGGGCCGGGCTTCTTCAGCTCGTTCCGTCAGGGAGGCGTCAGGCTCAATATGTTGGGGCTGGCCGTAGTGCTGGCAGGCACGCTGATGGCTCTGGCCGCCTGTCCGGTTACCGGGGTGTCACTGGCCGACATGATGGGCATCCTGAGCGGTGCCACGACCAACACGCCCGCCCTGGGTGCCGCCCAGCAGGCGTTGAAGCAGTTGGGCTTGGAAGCGAGCACGCCCGCGCTGGGATGTGCGGTGACCTATCCGCTGGGTGTGGTGGGGGTGATATTGGCACTGATGCTTATGCGCAGGCTGATGGTCCGTCCGAAAGACTTGGAGGTGGCAGAGAAGGAAAACGACAACCACACCTATATAGGCGCTTTCCAGGTGCACAATCCTGCCGTGTTCAACAGGACGGTGAAAGACGTGAGCGAGCAGAGCCATACCAAGTTTGTCATTTCCCGGCTGTGGAGGGACGGAAGGGTGTGTATACCCACGTCGGACACGGTGGTGAAGGAGGGCGACAGGCTGCTGGTGATCTCTTCGGACAAGGACGCGGGCATGCTTACCATTCTTTTCGGCGGACAGGAGAATACAGACTGGAACAAGGGCGACATTGACTGGAATGCCATAGACAGCCAGCTCATATCGCAGCGCATTGTGGTGACCCGTCCCGAGCTGAACGGGCGTAAGCTGGGTTCCCTGCACCTGCGAAACCATTACGGCATCAACATCACCCGCGTGTACCGCAGCGGCGTGCAGCTGCTGGCTACCGCCGGACTGACTCTCCAGCTTGGCGACCGTCTTACGGTAGTAGGCGAGGCGGCAGCCGTGCACAATGTGGAGAAAGTGCTGGGCAACGCCGTGAAGAGTCTGAAGGAACCCAATCTGGTAGCCGTGTTTGTCGGCATAGTGCTGGGACTCATACTTGGCTCCATTCCCATAGCCATACCCGGCATAAGCACACCGATCCGGTTGGGACTGGCCGGAGGCCCTATTGTGGTGGGCATACTCATAGGCACGTTCGGTCCCCGGCTGCATATGATAACCTACACTACCCGCAGTGCCAACCTCATGCTCCGTGCCTTGGGGCTGGCCATGTATCTGGCCTGTCTGGGGCTGGATGCAGGCGAGCATTTCTTTGAGACCGTGGTGCGTCCCGAAGGCTTGCTTTGGGTGGGGCTGGGCTTTGCGCTTACGGTACTTCCGGTGATGCTGGTAGGGGTGATTGCCTTCCGGTGGATGAAGGTGGACTTCGGGTCGGTGGCCGGCATGCTGTGCGGAAGCATGGCCAATCCCATGGCGCTGAACTACGCCAACGACACCCTTCCGGGCGACAATCCGGCCGTGGCCTATGCTACGGTATATCCGCTGTGCATGTTTGTGCGTGTCCTGCTGGCCCAAGTGCTGGTCATGTGTTTCCTGGCCTGACGGACTCTTCCGGCAGAAAGGACGGACTGCACCATATATATAAATAGGTATAGAAGCTTAACAACATATCGTTATGAAAAATATAACCCAAGAGGCCATTGCCGGCGACCTGCGCTATCTGGAGTTGCTGTCGCACTCTTTTCCCACCATAGCCGATGCCAGTACGGAGATAATCAATCTGGAAGCCATACTCAACCTGCCTAAGGGTACGGAACATTTCCTTACCGACCTGCATGGGGAGTACGAGGCTTTCCAGCATGTGCTGAAGAATGCCTCGGGAGCAGTGAAACGCAAGGTGAACGAAATCTTCGGCAATACTCTCCGCGAAGCCGAGAAGAAGGAACTGTGTACCCTTATCTACTATCCGGAGGAGAAGCTCCGGCTGGTCAAGGAACGGGAAACCGATTTGGATGACTGGTATCTCATCACGCTGAACCAGCTGGTGAAGGTGTGCCAGAATGTGTCGTCCAAATATACGCGCTCCAAGGTGAGGAAGGCGTTGCCGAAGGACTTCTCTTACATCATACAGGAACTGTTGCACGAGTCCAGTGTGGATCCGAACAAGTATGCCTACATTGACGTCATCATCAACACCATCATATCCATAAGGCGGGCTGATGACTTCATCATAGCTATGTGCAACCTCATACAGCGCCTCACCATAGACTCGCTCCATATTGTGGGCGACATATACGACAGGGGACCGGGGGCACACATTATCATGGACACCTTGTGCGACTATCATAACTTTGACATACAATGGGGCAATCATGACATCCTGTGGATGGGAGCTGCCTCGGGCAATGAGGCATGCATGGCCAACGTCATACGCATGGCCTTGCGCTATGCCAACCTTTCCACGCTGGAAGACGGCTACGGCATCAACCTCTTGCCTTTGGCCACATTTGCCATGGAAACGTACAAGGATGACCCCTGCACCGTGTTTGTCCCCAAGGTGGATGTGGCCTCCTCGCACCACAACGAGAAGACGTTGAGACTCATTTCCCAGATGCACAAGGCGATCACCGTCATCCAGTTCAAGCTGGAAGCCACCATCATTGACCGCAGGCCTGAGTTCGGAATGGAAAGCCGCAAGCTGCTGCATCGCATAGACAGATCCCGTGGTGTGTTCATATATGGGGGAAAGGAATATGTCATGCGCGATACGAACCTGCCCACCGTGTCACCGGACGACCCCTACAAGCTTACTGCGGAGGAACAGGAACTGATGGAGAAAATCCACGCATCCTTTATCAACAGTGAGAAACTGAAGAAACACATGCGTTGTCTTTTCACGTATGGCAGCATGTATCTGGTGTGTAACAGTAACCTACTCTATCATGCTTCCGTGCCGCTCAATGCCGACGGGACTTTCAAGCATGTGCTCATACGTGGAAAAGAATATTGGGGAAGGAAACTGCTTGACAAGACCGACCAGCTTATCCGTGCCGCTTATTATGACGAGGACGGTTCCGACGGAAAGGATTTTGCCCGCGACTACATGTGGTATCTTTGGTGTGGCCCGGATGCCCCCTCGTTCGACAAAGATAAGATGGCTACATTCGAACGCTATTTTACCGATGACAAGGATTTGCAGAAGGAGACCAAAGGACATTATTATGTGCTTCGCAATGAGGCGGCTGTCTGTGACGACATACTGCGTGAGTTTGGTGTGGAGCCTGGAGCCCATGCCCATATCATCAACGGGCACGTGCCGGTGAAGACCATTCAGGGCGAAAAGCCGGTAAAGGCCGGTGGCAAGCTGCTGGTCATTGACGGAGGCTTTTCCAAGGCTTACCAACCCGAGACCGGCATTGCCGGATATACTTTGGTGTATCATTCGCACGGCCTCCAACTGGTACAGCACGAACCTTTCCAAAGCCGTCAGAAAGCCATAGAGGAAGGGCTGGACATCAAGTCGACTACTTTTCTGGTAGAGTTCAACTCGCAACGCATGATGGTGAAGGATACCGACAAAGGACGTGAGCTCCGTACCCAGATAGAAGATCTCAAGAAACTGTTGGCCGCCTATCGTATGGGTCTGATTAAGGAACGCGGGCTGAAAGATGATTGAGCAGGCTATCTGAGATGTGTCGCTGGCGGGGCGGCATTCTCCTTGAGCGTTTGAGAAGGGCGGACTGGCGCATCAGCGGCGTTCCGCCCTTTTTCTATGTTTCATGCGCAGGGATATGCCTCCCTCTATTATGGCACCTTTACGGAAAGTGGAATTGTGGTTATAGTGCCTGTCCCATCCGTATCCTCCGCTGGCAAACAGTCCAAGCTGTTCTGTCAGCATGCAGCTTAGTGTCACACGGCCTTGCAAGGAATAGAGTCGTGCAGGCAAGCCATGATGCCGGTTGTCGAATGTTTCTATATGTCTGAATCCCGCGTCGGCTGCCACATACAGACGTTTGCATAAGGCATATTCCACACCGGCCCTATAGAACACTGCGGCTGCGAGCCTGTCGTCAAAGTCAAAGTAAGGCATGCCTATTCCCAACATGGTATAGAGGAGGCCGTTCTTGAACTTTGCCGCTACATTCAGTTTGGTGTCGTTGCCTCCGTACAGCATCCAGCTGACTTCTGTACGCGGATTCATATTGATGACACCCAGCTGTATGCCTTGCAGTGTGTCCTGATAATAATTTACCACACCAATCTGGAGTCCTTGTGCTTTTCCTGCTATGTTGAGCAGTCCTGCTTGCACACCTTTGATACATCCGGCACTTATATTGGCTAAGGCAGACAACTGGATTCCTTCAGTATCTTCTCCTGATATGTTCATTACGGCTGAAGTCTGTGCGCCCCGTACCGAACTTCCGGCTATGTTTACCAGTGCGGAGGCCTGCCATCCGCTGAAATGTCCGGAAGCGATGTTGGCCATACCCGCCGCCTGTAAACCATGTACCTGTTCTCCGGCCATGTTCAGCAGACCGCTCACGCTTAGTCCTCGGTGAACGTTTCCGGTGACAGTGGCCAGTCCGGCCATGTTGACCCCTTGCATTATGGCACCGTTGATAGTCACTAAACCGGCTATGCTTGCTCCCTTCAGTCCGAGGGAATTGATGTTGGCCATGCCTGATAGTTGAAGTCCCGCCATATGTCCGGCTGTGGTCCATACTCCTGCCGCCTGCATGCCTTTGGCCAGACGGCGTATGTCGCTTCCTAACAGATTGATTGAAGTCCCTTTCAGCCTGTCCATTGCAGAATGCAGGCCAAGGTTGAGGGAGGTGATTGAGGTGCTGTCGTCCGGCTGGGTGGAAATCTGGTTCCATAGCGAGATGTCTATGCCTGCTTTGGACTGTGCTTGTACGGTATTGTTAGCCGCAATGCCATACAGAATGGCCAAGACGCATGCGAGCATGTGGTGAGTCTTGCACATTTTATCCTTTAGCCTCCATATATAAGAAACGTTTGATGCTTTTTTTCGGTGTCTTTTCGAACTCTTCCGGATAGACCTTCATCTTCTGGAGCTGGCAGTATCCGGGCAGTTCGGTGTTGAGGGTCACACGGTTCTCTTCCATCAGGCGTTCTATGTCGCTTAGTGTCAGTCCGTGGGCGAATGCGTCTTCAAAGTCGGGGTACACCAACCCTACCAGAAGTCCGTTTTGCTGCACTACCAGACTTTCGGACACGTAGGGCATGTTGTTGAGTTTCTCTTCTATTTCTTCCGGATAGATGTTTTGTCCGTTCGGCCCCAGTATCATGTTCTTGCTCCTTCCTTTTATGGTTACATTTCCCTCCCTGTCCATCAGTGCCAGGTCGCCGGTGTGCAGCCATCCGTCAGGTTCCAATACTTGTACGGTGGCCTCGTCATTCTTGTAGTAGCCTAACATTACGTTGGGACCCTTGCATATGATTTCTCCGGGAATATGTTCCGGGTCGGGTGACAGGACTCTTACCTCCATCCTTGGCGCAGCCTTTCCGCAGGAACCGGGCTTGAATCGGGTCCAGTCTTCATAGCAGATAATGGGGCCACATTCCGTCATGCCGTACCCCACGGTATAGGGTATGTCTATCATTTTGAGCAGTTGTTCCACATCGTGGTTGAAGGGAGCTCCTCCTATCACTATTTCAGTAAAGTTGCCTCCGAAGGCTTGTGTCACCTGCTCTTTTATGGTAGCTTTTATGCGGTCGTTCACGTAGGGTACCTTCATCAGCAGCCGCATGGTGGGGGTCTCTAATTTGGGCAGTACCTTTTTCTTTATTATTTTCTCTATAATGATGGGCACAGCTATGACTATGCGCGGCTTCACTTCGGCAAAGGCATGAAATATCACTTTGGGGCTGGGCATGCGGGTGAGGAGGAAGATGTGTGCCCCTACTGCGAATTCGTATAAGAACTCAAAGGCCAGGCCATACATGTGGGCCATGGGTAATATGCATACCGTGTTGTCGCCAGCCTTGAGGGGGAGCACTTCGAAGGCGAAAGTGGTGTTCGACCACAGGCTGCGGTAGGGCAGCATGACACCCTTTGAGTAGCTGGTAGTGCCTGATGTGTAGTTGATTACGGCCAGTTCGTCCGGTTGGTCTTTGTGGTAGGCTATGTGCTCTTTACGGAAATTCTTGGGATATTTCTGCCCGAACAGTTCGTTGAGGTGCTCTCTGGCATATTCCACCTGTCTGCTCCGGCTTACGATGATGGAGAAGTCGGTCATGAGTATGATGCCTTCCAGCAGAGGCATCCGTGCCTCGTTGAGGTTTTCCCACACCATGTCGCCTACGAACAGCAGCTTGGCTTCGCTGTGGTTCACTATGTGGTGGATGTTGTCGGCTTTGAATTCGTGCAGGATGGGTACTATGACCGCACCATAGGTCAGGGTGGCCAGGAAAGTGACACCCCAGTGAGAGCTGTTGCGTCCGCATACCGCCACTTTGTCGCCTTTCTGCAGTCCGCAGGCTTCGAACAATATGTGTATCTTTTCTATTTTTCTGGCCACATCTTTGTATTGTAATGTCGCCCCTCGGTAATCGGTCAGTGCGTCCAGATCCCAGTTTTGCCTGATGCTGTTCTCTATGTAGGCGTTGAAGCTTTGTTCCATATGATTGCACATTTAGGTAGAATATGTGCAAAGATAGGACTTTCTTTTATCAATGCAATAGAACAGGGGGAAAACTGTGCCTTGTGGAGGGGAAAATACCAAGAAACAGGCAGAAAGGGAAAACTTGAGGGGAAATATGGACTGACTGTCGTTTTCTTATAGTATATTTGTGTCTTACTCAAGGAATACATATGGATAACGGAAATCATTTCATTGCTATAGGCGACCTTCACGGGTTGGACTGCTGGAAGGATATTGTGGAGCACTGGCCTGAATGTCTTACTGTCTTTCTCGGAGATTATCTGGATCCTTACACATCTGTATCCCGCCGAACTTTACTGGCCAATCTGCGTGCCGTCATCGGGCTGAAGCGCCGCCGCATGGATACGGTGGTACTGCTGTTGGGAAATCATGACGTACACTACTATCATCCGTCGGCTCCTACAGGTTCGCGTTACGACTTCCGGATAGAGGCTGAGGCTTGTCGGTTGTTTGCTGACAACCAGGACTTGTTCCAATACGCCTATCAGCAGGGAAACGTGGTCTTTACTCATGCCGGCATATCGCAGAAATGGTTCATGGACGATTTCAAGGGCGACCTTTCACTGCCGATAGCTGCCCAGTTGAACCATCCGCGTCCAGAACAGGTGTTGCCGCTCTTCAGGGTAGGGAAGGCTAGAGGGGGAAGAGAGGGGAAAGAGGGTGGCATTTTCTGGGCCGACCGCAGCGAACTGGCTGACCCTCTGCATGGATTCACGCAGGTAGTGGGACACAATCGGGTAGCTGATGTCACAGTGGCCTGCGGCGTAGGAGGAAGCCGTATCGTGTTCTGCGACTGTCTGTCGGCCGGCAGATTCCTGCGGTGGGACATGACTCGGAAGAAATTTTTGTCTGTGTCCCTACCATGAGGTACGTTACGGGTTGTATTTCTCTCGGTTGGTGCAGACTTATTCACAGCACGGTGCGCCCCAATTACAGAAAATAATGAATGTGTATGTGTCAAAATGCTGTGATACAGTGTAATATGGACTATGTGTTTCACGAGTCGTCCATTAAGGGCTTGCCTTAACTTCTAAGGCGTACAACGCCGTGGCAATGCTATAGTTTCTGTCTGTAGTATTTCATGATGAAGTGTCCAAATAGAAACGCAACGTTTCGTTTGTTTGGCAGAAAAAACTCATCGGTCGGGGAGCGCCTCGCGGCAAGGGGCGGGACCACCCGTCCC
>CASFQC010000088.1 GCA_949296415.1 uncultured Bacteroides sp.
TATGCTACAAACAGGGCTTTGGCGGCGATCGGAACTGAACTTTATATCAATTTTGCACATGCGGCATAGTATAAATTAATTCTTATGACTTACTTATTACGAATAAGATGATTGTTCTCATTGCATCTTGATTAATCGTTTTACATAATGTTAGTGTGCTCAAAGATAGCGAAAAGGAACAGCCTAATTACTTGTTGGACTATTCTTTTCCCGTTAAATTCAAGCAAATTAACTCTTATAGTCTTTCCCCGTCATTTGTCGTTGCACGATTTTCCGGATAGTGTATGGTTTTATGCCATATTCCACATGGCTTGTAACGGTATTACATGTGATACTGCGGCAAAATTTCCGCCGGTGGAAAGCTTGCGGCCGCAGGCGGATAGATTGATGGTGGAAGCCGGGCGGAAAAAACAGGTCGGAGAAACGTGCGCTTTTTGCCTTTTTATATTATCTTTGCATAGATTATTAACCCAAAACATCATTACTATGGCCTACCCTCATATGTCGGTGCTGGTCCACCGTCAGGCGGAGAAATACGGAGACAAGGTTGCTCTGAAGTACAGGGATTATGAAAAAGGACAGTGGATTCCCGTCAGCTGGAACGAGTTTTCGCGTCAGGTGCGTAGAGTGTCCAATGCGCTCGTCGCCCTTGGCGTGGCAGAGCAGGAGAATGTGGGTATCTTCTCGCAGAACAAGCCCGAATGGTTTTTTGCCGACTTTGGAGCCTTTGGCGTGAGGGCGGTCACCGTGCCGCTTTATGCCACCAGCTCGCCGGCTCAGGTGCAGTATATAGTGAACGATGCCGGCATACGCTTTCTCTTCGTGGGCGAGCAGTACCAGTACGATGCCGCCTTCCGTGTGTTCGGACTGTGTGAAAGGCTGGAACGGCTCATTATATTCGACCGTTCGGTGACGCTTGACCCGCGCGACGCCACTTCCATGTACTTTGACGATTTCCTGGCTTTGGCCGACGGCCTTCCCTTCAACGCCGAAGTGGAAGCCCGCATGGGACGCGCGTCGGACGACGACCTGGCCAACATCCTTTACACTTCGGGCACCACCGGCGAGCCCAAGGGAGTGCTGCTGCACCATTATAACTATAACACCACCTTCGGCATACACGACAGCATCTTCACCACCATGACCGACCGCGATGTGTCGCTCAATTTCCTTCCCCTGACACATGTCTTCGAGAAAGCCTGGAGCTACTACTGCGTGTGCCGTGGCGTGCAGATATGTATCAATCTCCGGCCTGCCGACGTGCAGACCAGCCTGCGCGAGGTGCGTCCTACGCTGATGTGCAGCGTGCCCCGTTTCTGGGAAAAGGTGTATGTGGCCGTACATCACCGCATAGACCAGGAGACCGGATTGCGCAAGAAACTGATGCTCGACGCCATCCGTGTGGGCCGCATACACAATATAGACTATGTGCGCGTGGGCAGGCAGCCTCCGTTGGCCTTGCGGCTGAAGTACATGTTCTACGACCGGACGGTGTACACCCTGCTGAAGAAAATCATAGGCATAGAGCGCGGCAACTTTTTCCCCACGGCCGGTGCCGCCGTGTCCGACGAGATATGCACGTTTGCCCGTTCCGTAGGCATCAATATGGTGGTGGGTTACGGGCTTACGGAGTCCACCGCTACCGTGTCGTGCTTTGAGAACACAGGCTATGAGATAGGTTCCGTGGGCAAGGTCATCCCTGGTCTGGAGGTGAAGATAGGCGACAATAACGAAATCCTGCTGCGTGGCCGCACCATTACTGCGGGCTATTACCACCGTGCCGACGCCGATGCCAAAGCCTTCAATGCCGACGGGTGGTTCCATACAGGCGATGCAGGTTACTTGAAGGGCAGTCACCTCTTCCTGACGGAACGCATCAAAGACCTTTTCAAGACCTCCAACGGCAAGTACGTCTCGCCTCAGGCATTGGAGGCCAAACTCGTCATAGACCGTTACATAGACCAGGTGGCTATCATAGCCGATGGGCGCAAGTTTGTCTCGGCTCTCATTGTGCCGGTATACGGTCTGGTAGAGGAATATGCCCGCCAGAAGGGCCTTTCCTACGGCTCCCGCGAAGAGTTGCTGGCCCATCCCAAGGTGCAGGCGCTTTTCAAGGCCCGCATTGACACCCTTCAGCAGCAGTTCGCACACTATGAGCAGGTGAAGCGCTTCACCCTTCTGCTCCAACCTTTCAGCATGGAGAACGGTGAGCTGACCAACACGCTGAAGCTGAGACGCACCGTGGTGGCCGAGCATTATAAGGAGCTTATTGAGCGGATGTACGAGGAATGAAAAATTATCCGTACGGACGCCGGATGACATACTGTCGGAAGAAAGTGCGGAAAGGCGGTTCCCGACAAAGTTATTGAAGACAGAAAACGAAAAAGAACAGACTGCATATAGCATAAACAATCAGGTTACAATGAACATCAGCAGGCATCTGCCATGGCTGGGAGCTTTGCTTCCCGTGGCGCAGACACAGGCGGAGGAACATCCGAATGTGGTGATTATCTATATTGACGACATGGGCATAGGCGATGTGGGCTGTTATGGCGGCCAGTTCGCGCCCACTCCGAACATTGACCGTCTGGCCGAAGAAGGCCTGAAGTTCGAACAGTACTATTCGGCCGCACCCGTCAGCTCGCCTTCCCGTTGCGGGCTTACCACCGGAATGTTTCCTCTGGAGGTGGGCATTAACACATTCCTGCACGAAAGGGCCGGCAACCGGAAGTGTGAGCAGCGCGACTATCTGGATGCCCGCATGCCTTCCATGGCAAGAGCTTTCCGACAGGCGGGCTATGCCACGGCGCATATCGGGAAATGGCATATGGGAGGAGGACGCGATGTGACCGACGCTCCGCCCATTACGGCTTATGGCTTTGACGAATATGTATCCACTTATGAGAGTCCTGACCCAGATCCGGCCATTACCGCCACCCGGTGGATATGGTCGGACAAGGATAGCGTAAAGCGGTGGCGGCGTACGGAGTACTTTGTGGACAGGAGCATCGATTTCATAAAGCGGCATAAGGGAAAACCTTTCTTCCTTAACCTCTGGCCCGACGACATGCACACTCCCTGGGTGCCTGAGAGCCTTGCGGGCAGGAACAAGACGTGGGAGACCCGCCCGGCTTTTGGGCCTGTGCTGGCCGAACTGGACAGACAGATAGGACGTTTTCTCCAGGCTCTGGACGATATGGGACTGGCGGAAAACACCGTCGTCATCTTCACCAGCGACAACGGACCCGCTCCAAGCTTCAAGTCGGCCAGGGCGGCATATTTGCGGGGTACGAAGAACAGTCTGTATGAAGGAGGCATACGCATGCCGTTCATCATCAGATATCCTGAGGCCATCAGTCCGGGACAGGTGAACAAACGTTCCGTAATCTGTGCGGTAGACCTCTATCCTTCGCTCTGCGCCATTGCAGGCATTCCTACGGAGAAAGGCTACAAGGGCGACGGGCAGAACTATGCGGAGGTGCTCTTGGGGCGTTCAGAGGCCAAGCGCAAGACCGACTTGATGTGGGATTTCGGGCGGAACAGGCATTTCGCCTCGCCGGGCAATCCTTACGACAGAAGTCCGCATCTGGCCATACGTAGCGGAAAATGGAAACTGCTGGTGAATGGCGACGGAAGCGACGCACGGCTCTATGACATGGAACGGGACCGGTTCGAAAAAGACAATGTGGCAGACGCGCATCCACAATTGGTCCGGAAACTGAGCCGGAAAGTGTGCAAGTGGTATGCCCGGAACAGGGCGAAGGGCTTGGTGGAGGCGGAAGACTGAACCTGTCGGGACAGGCGCCGTCATGCCCTGGCGCGGACAACACCGGACGCTCTTGATATTTTCATTCAAATAAATAAACTAATAAGAAAGACAATGGATTCCAAGTATTTGCTGTTATCGACGGCTTTGCTCATGGCGGGACATTCCGCAGCAAACGCCAAAGGGAAGAAATCGGACGACAGGCCGAACATACTGGTCATTCTGGTGGACGACCTCGGCTATTCGGATTTGGGATGTTACGGAGGCGAGATCCGGACACCCAATCTGGACCGACTGGCCGCAGAAGGACTGCGTTTCAACCACTTCTATAACACAAGCCGGAGCTGTCCCACCAGAGCCTCGCTGCTTACCGGATTGTACCAGCATCAGGCCGGCATAGGCAGGATGACGTTCGACGACCATCTGCCGGGCTACCGGGGCACGCTGTCACGCGATGCGGTGACCATAGCCGAGGTGCTGAAGGAAGCTGGCTATCGCACGAGCATGATAGGAAAATGGCATGTGGCCGAGACTCCCTTGCGCCGGGACCAGCGGCAGTGGCTGGCCCACCAGGTGTATCACGAGACATTCTCCGACCTGGCCAACTATCCGGTGAACAGGGGATTTGACACCCATTACGGCATCATCTACGGTGTGGTGGACCACTTCGACCCTTTCAGCCTGGTGGAAGGCGAGGTTCCCATCAAGGAAGTGCCCGAAGGTTTCTACATGACCCAAGCCCTGTCGGACCGTGCGGTGCGCGAAGTGGAGGAGTATGCCAAGGACGACAGACCCTTCTTCATGTATCTGGCCTATACTGCGCCCCACTGGCCTCTGCACGCCCTGCCCGAGGACGTAGAGAAGTACAAGGACACCTATAAGGTGGGATGGGAGGCCATACGCCAGGCACGCTACAAGCGTCAGAAGGAGCTGGGACTGTTTCCCGGACAGGACGATTTCCTTTCCGAACGCCAGTTCAAAGACCGTTGGGAAGACAATCCCACGGCCGAGTGGGACGCGCGCGCCATGGCTGTACACGCCGCCATGGTGGACCGCGTGGACCAGGGCATAGGGCAAATCATAGACGCTCTGCGGAAGACACGCCAGCTGGACAACACGCTGATACTGTTCCTGTCGGACAACGGATGCAGCGCGGAGAACTGTCAGGATATGGTGGGCGGAGAGAACGACCGTCCCGACATGACCCGCGACGGGCGTACCATTGTCTATCCGCGCAACAAGGACGTACTGCCCGGCCCGGAGACCACTTACGCCTCACTGGGAGCGCGTTGGGCCAATGTGGCCAACACCCCTTTCAGATACTGGAAGGCCAAGTCCTATGAAGGCGGCATATGTACGCCCATGATAGCCTTCTGGCCCGAAGGCATCAGGAAGAATGTGGGAGGCATAACCTCTGAGATAGGCCATGTGATGGACATCATGGCCACCTGTGTGGAACTGGCCGGTGCCACTTATCCTACGAAGTACAAGGGGCACGACATCATTCCCATGGAGGGGATAAGCCTGGCACCCATATTCAAGGAAGGAAAGCGCAAGGGGCACGAGTACTTGGGCTTCGAACACTTCAACGAACGTGCCTTCCTGTCGGAAGACGGATGGAAGCTGGTCCGGCCGGGCGAACACGCCAAATGGGAACTTTACAACCTGAACGAGGACCGGAGCGAGATGCACGACCTGGCCGACCGCTATCCGCAGAAGGTGAAGGAAATGGCCGAAGCCTATGAGGCATGGGCCAGGCGCTGCATGGTGGAGCCTTATCCGGGACAGAAACAATGAGGAAGGCGGAGACGGCAGGACAAAAGTCCGCCGCCTCCGCCCGATTTTTTTTTTGATGTATTACTTCCTGTCCTCCAGCAGTTGCTGCGCCCTCTCCAGCGCCACATTGATGTTCGGACAGATGTTCTCTTTCCCCAGCAGGCCGTAGAAGCCCGATTTCTCCAGTGTGTCGTGCACCTTGGGATTGACGCCGGACAGCACGATGGTTATCTTTTCCTTTTGCGACATGCGGCAGAGGTTCTCCAGGTTGTGTATGCCGGTGGAGTCTATGAACGGCACCTTGCGCATGCGCACTATGCGCACTTTGGGACGGTCGCCCAGCATGGCCATAGTCTCTTCGAACTTGGTGGCTATGCCGAAGAAATAGGGGCCGTTTATCTCATACACCTCCACTCCTTTGGGAATGATGAGGTGCTCTTCGTGGATGTCGATGTCCAGTTCCTTGTTGGGGTCTATCTCGTTCTTTATCACCGATATTTCGGTGGTCTCCATCACCCGTCGCATGAACAGCACGCAGGCTATCACCAGTCCCCATTCTATGGCCACGGTAAGGTCGAACACCACGGTGAGGAAGAAGGTGAGCAGCAGCACGGTGACGTCCGATTTGGGGTTCTTCAGCAACGCCCTGAACGTGCGCCATCCGCTCATGTTGTATGACACCACCACCAGCACGCCTGCCAGACACGCCATGGGGATGAACCGTGCCAGCGGCATGAGGAACAGCAGGATGAGCAGCAGCACCACCGCGTGCACCATGCCGGCCACGGGCGACTTGCCGCCGTTGTTTATGTTGGTCATGGTGCGGGCTATGGCTCCGGTGGCGGGGATGCCTCCGAACAGCGGCGTGATGATGTTGGCCGCTCCCTGGGCTATCAGTTCGGTGTTCGAGTCGTGCTTGTCGCCTATCACGCCGTCGGCTACTGTGGCCGAGAGCAGCGACTCTATGGCTCCCAGTACGGCAATGGTCACCGCCACGGGAAAAAGGTTCTTTACCGCCTCCCAGTCCAGCGGGGGAATGGCGGCGTCGGGCAGCTCGGCACGTATGCTGAAGCGGTCGCCTATGGTGTCTATGCACGTCACTCCCGCATAGGTTTTCAGCAGATAGACGGCCACCGTGACTGTCACAATGGCCACCAGCGAGCCGGGCACCTTCTTCAGCACGCGCGGCGTAAGGGCGATGATGGCCACGCTGGCCACGGCCACCGCCGTGTTCCACCAGTTCACGGAGTCCATATGCCTGAAGTAGAGCATCCATTTGCCTATGAAGTCGCCGGGCACCTTCTCGCCTCCGAACTGCAGGCCGAACACGTCGGCCAGCTGTGTGGTGAATATGGTCACCGCAATGCCGCTGGTGAAGCCCACAATGATGGGGTAGGGGATGAACTTGATGACGGCTCCCAGCTTGAACACGCCCAGCAGCACCAGGATGACGCCGGCCAGCAGCGTGGCCACAATCAGCCCTGCCTCGCCATATTGCTGTATGATGCCGTAGATAATGACGATGAACGCCCCCGTAGGCCCGCCTATCTGCACCTTGCTGCCGCCCAGCAGCGAGATGATGAATCCGGCGATGATGGCCGTCACTATGCCTTTCTCCGGCGACACGCCCGACGCTATGCCGAAGGCTATGGCCAGCGGCAGGGCCACTATGCCTACGATGATGCCTGCCATGAGGTCGGCGGTGAACATGCTTTTCGAATAGTTCTGCAAGGCCGTGTAGAGCTTTGGCCTGAATCCTAAAGTCTTCATTTTTTCTCTCTGTTTTTAGTAGATATTTTGTTTATGTATTCTGGTTTGTCCTGATAGTCTTTCTTGAATGCGGCTTTCCCCTGTGGAAGATCCCGTGCGGAAGCCGTTTCTGAAAAGAAGCGGCAAAAGTAGTTAAAATAATGTAAATGGCAATGGCTGTTCTAACCCATTTCTGATCCATTCCTTACATGACAAGGTGGCGGAAAGCAGCCTGAAAATCCCGGTCTGGTGCGTACCTGTACACAGCCCGGTGCGGAACCGTCCGCAGCTTGCTGTGAATCCGTTCACAGGAAGCGGTGAACTCATCCGCAGGAAGCTGTGAGTCTGTCCGCAGGAATCGGTTGATATACAGTGAATTAATTGGTGTAAGGTTCCGTTTCTCATGGATGGGCTTTGTAACGGGGGTGATTCTGCGCGTGCTCTATAAGTGGGAGGTTATTATATGTTAAGAGCCTGTCGTTTAAATTTTGCTCAACCTTATTTTGAGGGCTGTTTCCGGGGATATTTTCCGGTTGTTATGAGGAGCGTAGCGGGCTACGTGACGAATAAGAACAGGAAAAGAGACCGGAAAGAGGCTCAAAAGAGGCTGAATAAAAATAAGAGGAAAATTTAAACATGCTCTAAGTGTTTTTTTTGTTTTATTTTTTTTGTGGTTTCATATTTATGGCTTATCTTTGTATATCTTACTTATTTATCAAATAAATAAGGCTATGAAGAATATTTTTAAATTTGTGCTACTGTTGGTGGTGGCAGGTGCGTGTACGAATGATGATTTTATAACTGAAGAAGTTGACGCTCCGACAACGCCTCTCGGGGTGCAATCGGTGAACAGAAGTATGGATGAG
>CASFQC010000089.1 GCA_949296415.1 uncultured Bacteroides sp.
ATTATTTCATTAACTTGTTATTTGTCAGATATAAAGTTACGAAAAATACTTGTGATTACCTATCTTTTTTAGAACTTTATTATCCCGAACTCACGTATGGGTATGTACCGGGCCGGAGTCTTTTCAGTATGCACTCCTGCAGGGAAGATGGCTGATGAAAGAACCATTTCCGGAATAATTTCAAAACAGCTTCTTTTTTGTCCGGCATTGTCTTGAGCCTTATTCCTGCCTCTTTCTCCGAAAAAAACAGAAGATGGAAAGGCATCGTTACCTATAATCATCGTATCTTTGCCCGACTGAAAAAAATCATCTGTAACATTATGAAGATATTACCTACAGCAAGCATCCGTCAGGTGGATGCATATACCATTGAGCACGAGCCTGTAACCTCCATAGAGCTGATGGAACGTGCTGCAAAGGCTCTTGCGGAGGCTGTCGTGCGACATTGGGACGACCGTGAAATGCCAGTCGTTGTCTTTGCCGGGCCGGGAAACAATGGGGGCGATGCGTTGGCTGTGTCGCGTCTGCTGGCATCCGAAGGCTATACTCATATATCCGTGTATCTGTTCAATCCCAAAGACCGACTTTCCGATGACTGTCGTGCCAACCGCGACCGTCTGGTGGCCGAGGTTCCGGATGTAGAGTTTCAGGAAGTGGGCACTCAGTTTGTCCCTCCGGTCCTGTCGGACAGGCATCTGGTGATTGACGGACTGTTTGGCAGCGGGTTGGACAAGCCGTTAGGCGGGGGATTCGCTGCGGTGGTGAAGTATGTCAATGCCTCGTCCGCCCAAGTGGTGTCCATAGACATGCCTTCCGGACTCATGGGAGAGGACAATACCTATAATTCGGGAACCGCCATCATAAAGGCCGATGTCACGCTGAGTCTACAGCTTCCCAAACTGTCATTCCTGTTTGCGGAGAATGCCGTGTATACGGGCGAGTGGGATTTGCTGGATATAGGTCTCAGTGAAGAGGCTATTGACGAAGCCGACACCAGCTATTACCTTACTGAACCCGAGGATGTGAAATGGCTGCTGAAGCTGAGGCAGAAGTTTGCCCATAAAGGCGATTTCGGAAGGGCACTGCTCATAGCCGGTTCGAAGGGTATGGCCGGAGCTTCTGTGCTGGCAGCCAAGGCTTGTCTGAGGTCGGGAGTAGGACTGCTGAAGGTACACGTCCCGGCGTGCAACAATGTGGTGATGCAGACTGCGGTGCCCGAGGCTATGACCGAGCAGGACTATAGCGACGCTTATTTCTCCACTTCGTCCGATGCCGACAATATCCAGGCCTTAGGCATAGGTCCTGGGCTTGGACAGGAGCCGGAGACCGAGCTTGCCTTAGTGGAGCAGATCGAGACCGCGCTGGTGCCTATGGTGGTGGATGCCGACGCGCTGAATCTGCTTGCCGGACATCGTGACCATCTGATGCGTTTGCCCAAAGGCAGTATCCTTACCCCTCACCCCAAAGAATTGGAACGGCTGGTAGGAAAATGCCAGAACTCCTACGAACGGCTGGTGAAGGCACGTGAGCTGGCCCGTGAGGCGGATGTGCACATTGTGCTGAAGGGGGCCTATTCGGCTGTGATAACACCTGAGGGAAACTGCCATTTCAACACTACCGGCAATCCGGGTATGGCCACAGGCGGGAGTGGAGATGTGCTTACCGGAGTGCTTCTAGCTCTTTTGGCTCAAGGATACGCTCCCCGCACGGCGGCTCTGCTGGGCACTTATGTCCATGGTCTTGCCGGAGATTTGGCGGCGCATAAGTTCGGACAGACAGCTATGACGGCGGGTGACATTGTAGACAGCCTGCCTGCCGCATGGAAACTGATGGAGGGGGCGGAATGAGCGGCATGGACGGAATGTACCGGTACTTCATCTACTTGTCGTATGACGGGGAGGCCTATCACGGCTGGCAGATCCAACCAAACGGACTCAGTGTGCAGGAGTGTGTGGAGAAAGCTCTGTCCACCTTGTTGAGGCTGCCGGTGTCGGTAGTCGGTGCCGGACGTACCGATGCGGGTGTGCATGCCGCACTGATGGTAGCTCATTTCGATAGCCCTTCACTGCTTGACGGTGGGTTCATGACTGACAAGCTGAACCGTCTCTTACCGCCTGACATCAGCGTGCAACGGCTGCGTGCGGTGAAGACTGACGCTCATGCGCGATTTGATGCCACTTCGCGTACCTATAAGTATTATGTGAGTCTGGCCAAGTCTCCCTTCAGACGGCGGTACACTTACCGCTTGTTCCAGACTCCCGATTTCGAGCTGATGAACCGTGCGGCTGCCACGTTGCCGGAATATGAAGATTTTACAAGCTTCAGCAAGCTGCATACCGATGTGAAAACCAACAATTGCCGGGTGACGCATGCCTGCTGGACACAGGAAGATTCCTGTACATGGGTGTTCACTGTCCGTGCGGACCGCTTCCTGCGCAATATGGTGCGCGCCATGGTAGGCACGCTGCTCGAAGTGGGTAGGGGGCACCTTACCGTAGAGGGCTTCCGCAAGGTCATAGAACAGAAAGACCGTTGTAAGGCGGGGACTTCCGTTCCGGGCAATGCCCTCTTTCTGGTGGATATAACCTATCCTGCTCACCTTTTCTTGGATTGACCTGCCGAGAACGTGGTCGAATTGTATTCCCGTCACTTTATACTTAATATACTGTTATGTGGTTATTCCTCGCTTTCCTTTCTGCCGCCCTCTTGGGCTTTTACGATGCTTTCAAGAAGCAGTCGCTCCGCGACAATGCCGTACTTCCTGTGCTGTTTCTCAATACGGTGTTCTCCAGTATAGTCTTTCTGCCGTTCATCCTGCTGTCTGCTTTTGCCCCTCCGGTGTTGCATGGCACGATATTCTTTGTGCCTTCTGCCGGCTGGGAGGTGCACGGATACATCGTGCTGAAGTCTTTCATCGTGTTGTCTTCGTGGATTTTCGGCTATTTCGGCATGAAACACCTGCCGCTTACCATCGTAGGTCCCATCAACGCCACGCGCCCGGTCATGGTTCTGGTGGGAGCCATGTTGTTTTTCGGCGAGCGCCTGAACTTTTACCAGTGGACGGGTGTGCTGCTGGCGGTGCTTTCATTCTTCATGTTGAGCCGTTCGGGCAAGAAGGAAGGCATAGACTTTACCCACAACAGATGGATATTCTTCATTGTGATGGCCGCTGTGACAGGAGCCTTGAGCGGACTGTACGACAAGTTTCTCATGACGCGCCTTGACCCCATGACCGTGCAGTCATGGTATAATGTCTACCAGGTGTTCATCATGTGCCCCATACTTCTGCTGTTATGGTGGCCCAAGCGCAAGACGGGCACGTCCTTCAGCTGGAAGTGGTCCATACCCTGCATCTCGCTTTTCCTTTGTGCCGCCGACTTCGTTTACTTCTATGCGCTGAGCTACGAGGATTCCATGATTTCCATCGTTTCTATGGTACGGAGGGGCAGTGTGGTGGTGTCCTTCCTGTTCGGTGCGTTGTTCTTCCGTGAAAAGAACTTAAAAAGCAAGGCTGTAGACCTCATTTTCGTGTTAATAGGTATGTTCTTCTTATATTTGGGCAGCAAATAGGAGCACAGCTTCCGCCATAAAACATAATAATCTGGAATGAAACGACTTATATCCTTACTCGTTCTGGCCTGCCTGTGTGCGGCCGTCACACTGCGTGCGCAGTCTCTGGCAAAAGATTTTTTTGTGAGCATGCCCGATTCCCTCTGTCCCTTGTTGACCAAGGTGAACAGGGCCGACTGTATAGACTTTCTGGAAAGCCATATGCGTGCCGAAGTGACCAACCGTCTCAACGGAAAATCGGAGATGACCGCCCTTACGCCCGACTATATCCGCATAAGGCTGACCTCAGTCAGTACATGGCAGATGAAAGTCCTGCAGACTGACACCGCACAGGTAATCTGTACCGTGTCCACCGTCTGCGGGCCGGTGTGCGACAGCCGCATACACTTCTATACTACCCGGTGGGGCGAGTTGCCAGTCGGCGACTTCCTGCATTCTCTCCCTACAAAAGACGATTTCATCCTGCCGCCGGCGGACTCTACGGACATATATCTCTATCAGGACTTGATGCGCCAGGCCGACATGACCCTGTTACGGGCAGACCTCTCGGCATCGGAGCCTACGCTGACATTCACTTACACCACCCCCGAATATATGGAGCCGGAAGCCGGACAGAAAATGGCCGTCTACGTGCGCGGGCCTATAGTCTATGACTGGTCAGAGGGGAAATTTGTCCGCAGGGAATCTACTGTAGAATAATTTGATTACTTTTGCCGGGAATTTTGAAAACCTCCAATATCATGACTATGGATACCGATATCATACAGATTAAAGACAAACGGTTTGCCGTCTCCATTGCCGAGGCAGATATACTGAAAGAAGTAGATCGCGTGGCCGCCCTAATCAACCACGACCTAAAGGGCAAGAATCCCTTGTTCCTGTGCGTACTCAATGGTTCGTTCATGTTCGCTTCGGACCTGATGAAACGCATCAGCATTCCCTGTGAGGTATCCTTCGTCAAGCTGGCTTCCTATCAGGGAGTGTCGTCTACCGGAGTAATCAAGGAAATCATAGGGCTGAATGAAGACATCACGGGGCGTACCGTGGTGATAGTGGAAGACATAGTTGACACCGGGCTCACCATGCAGCGGTTGCTTGAGTCGCTGGGGACACGGAGACCGAAGGAAATACACATAGCCACACTGCTGGTAAAACCAGACAAACTGAAGGTGGATCTTGACATAGAGTATGCCGCCATGCAGATTCCCAATGAGTTCATCGTGGGCTACGGGCTTGACTATGACGGATTCGGACGTAACTATAAGGACATATATACGGTGATAAACGAGGACTGACGCACGCCATTCCCATAGACGGAGGACGGAAGTGTCTTTCCATTTTCTATAATAAAACTACAAGAATATGCTGAACATTGTTATTTTCGGTGCCCCCGGATCAGGGAAAGGCACACAGAGTGAACGGATAATGGCCAAGTATGGCATAAGTCACATCTCTACGGGCGACGTGCTGCGTGCTGAGATGAAGAACGGTACGCAGCTCGGAAAAGTGGCCAAAGGCTACATAGACCAGGGACAGCTGTTGCCCGACAATCTCATAGTGGACATGCTGGCCTCCACCCTTGACGGACTGAAGGACAGCAAAGGGGTGATTTTCGACGGGTTTCCTCGTACCATAGCCCAGGCCGAGGCGCTGAAGGAGATGCTGGCCGCACGCGGACAGGCCGTAAGCGTGATGCTTGACCTGGATGTGCCCGAGGACGAGCTGATGACACGCCTGCTGAAGCGCGGACAGGAAAGCGGACGTGCGGACGATAATGAGGAAACCATACGCAAGCGTCTCACCGTATACCATAGCCAGACAGCGCCTCTTATAGACTGGTACAAGAAAGAAGGCCTTTATGCCCATATTGACGGACTGGGAGAGCTGGAGCGCATCACCGCAGACATTTGCCGTGCTATAGATGCCGCCATGTAACACAGGTGGTCTGTGCCTGGTGAAACCGTTTTCGGGCCGGAAGCTACGCCGCAGGATGTTGCGGGCGAAGCTTCCGGCCTGGTTTTGTCTTTTTGATTATGCAAACATCCTTTCCTGTATCTTCCGTTCCCCTTTATAAAGCATTTTTGTAGCCTGTTGAATGACAAACGATTGCCGTTGGTATCCGATGGGAATGTCGTGTATCCTCGGCAGAAAGACGAGATGTGTGAGGGTATTTTTATTGTTGGACTTATTGTTTGCATAGATATAAGCCGGACCATGTAGTATTTGAATGCCCCCCTCACTGGAAAGATTAATGTTACGGCTCATCCTTTTTCTGTAAAAAGGGTACAAAAATCAGGAATCTGTCTATCTTCCCGTGTCTCGTGTTGCCGTACCTTTGCACGTAGAACAAACCAGATGTTATGAAAAAGATATTGATTTTATTATCCGTAGCAACAATGATTAATATTCAAGGATTTATGGCACAGGAAAAGATTACCCAGACTGCCGGACATGTGCAGTTGGGAGAATTTGCCCCAAAATTTGCCGAACTTAACGATGACGTGCTTTTCGGGGAGGTATGGAACCGGCCGGGACTCAGTCCGCACGACCGGAGTATGATAACCATAGCGACGCTTGTCGGCAAGGGTATTACCGACTCGTCGCTGACACATCATCTGCAGTTCGCCAAGCAGAACGGCATCACCCGTACCGAAATATCGGAGATGTTGACGCATATCGCTTTTTACGCAGGATGGCCCAATGTGTGGGGCGCATTCCGTTTAGCCAAAGACGTGTGGACCGATGACATCGCCGGAGCGGACGGCAAAGCCGCTTTCCAGCGCGAGATGATATTTCCTATCGGCGAACCGAACACCGCGTACGCTCAGTATTTCATAGGCAACAGTTATCTGGCTCCGGTTTCCAAAGAGCAGATACCGTTCAACAATGTCACATTCGAGCCGCGCTGTCGCAATAACTGGCACATTCACCACGCCACAAAAGGGGGCGGACAGATGCTGGTCTGCGTGGCCGGCAAGGGCTGGTATCAGGAGGAAGGCAAGCCTGCCGTACGGATGCTTCCGGGCGATGTGATTCACATTCCGGCCAATGTGAAGCACTGGCATGGGGCAGCGGCGGACAGCTGGTTCGCACATCTTGCTTTTGAGATTCCCGGAGAAAACACGTCCAACGAATGGCTGGAGCCTGTAACCGATGAAGAATACAACCGGTTGGAGGAATGATTATGACAATTGAGGAATTTAAGGATTTTGTGAAGACAGGCAAGCCGCTTGATACGGAAGAGATACATCAGTTCATGGACAAGATGAGCGGGGAGGCACGGAAAGCCACTTTCCGGCTGAACACGGCCTATCATACTCCGGAAGAAGTCAGAGACATCCTTTCCGAACTTTTCGGGAAGGCTGTCCCTGCCACGCTCCGTGTGTTTCCGCCGTTTTATACCGATTTCGGGAAGAACATTGAGGTGGGCGAAGATGTGTTTATCAATGCCTGTTGCCATTTTCAGGACCATGGTGGCATACGCATCGGGGACGGATGCCAGATAGGGCATAATGTGGTGTTTGCCACGCTCAATCATTTTCTGGAGCCGGAGAAGCGTAAGATGACCTATTCCGCGCCTATTGTCTTGGGAAAGAATGTTTGGGTGGGTTCCAATGTCACAATCCTGCAAGGTGTGACCATCGGAGACAACGCTGTGATAGGTGCCGGAGCGGTAGTTACAGGCTGCATACCTGCCGGTACGGTCGCGGTCGGCATCCCGGCAAGGGTAGTCAGACAGATTGGTGTTTCGCAGGATTGAGCAGCCCGTCATATCCCACTTAGCCAATGCCGGATTGTTGGAGTCGGCGGCGAGCGGACGACCGGTATCCTGGCAGCGGATAGTGTCTCGTTCCTTGTCTGTCAGTTCGAAGTCGGGACATTCAGTAAATAGCATAAAATTAGCCAACTAATTCATACACAAAGTATTGCGAATTAGTTGGCTTTTTTGTATCTTTAGGTATTCCCCCGCA
>CASFQC010000090.1 GCA_949296415.1 uncultured Bacteroides sp.
CATAAATATCCTGAACTTTTGGTTTTTTTAACGGGCGGCGATGATTTTTCTTTTGATACAAACTTAAAAAGTATCATCTTTGCAGACAGATTTTTAGTTTTGAAAGGTTTAAATAGAATTTTAGGCTATAATAATGACAAGATATAGACAGGCACTTCTGGCGCTTTTGCTTACCTTACTATCCGGAGCGACGGTGGCTCAAAACAATACAAATTCGCCTTATACGAGATATGGGTACGGACAGTTGGCCGACCAAGGTTCGGGTAACAGCAAGGCTATGGGAGGGGTTGCCTATGGATTGCGCGACAAGTATCAGGTGAACTTCGCCAATCCGGCGGCTTATACAGCGGTAGATTCTTTGACATTTATTTTCGACGGAGGTATTTCCTTGCAGAATACGAACTTCAGCAACGGGACGTTGAAGCAGAATGCCAAGAACTCCAGCTTTGACTACATCACCATGCAGTTCCGTGCCAGCAGGTGGGCGGCCGTCAGCATCGGCATGTTGCCGTATGCAAATGTGGGTTATAATATGAGCCAGTCGTATGTCAATTCAGACAATTCGGCGGCTTCTTACGTCACTACATACAGCGGAGAAGGGGGCTTGCATCAACTTTATATTGGTGCAGGTTTTAAAATATTTAAAAATCTTTCTGTTGGTGCAAATATTTCGTATCTTTGGGGAGGCATAACGCGGACCATGAAGGAGAGTTTTCCGGCGAGTGCGTCAAATTATCCGTTTAGGATCCAGTCTCAGGTGGACATACACAGCTATAAACTGGATTTTGGTTTGCAATATACACAGCCATTGGGCAAGAAACATAGTGTAACGCTGGGCGCGGTATATTCGCCGGGGCATAACTTGAAGAACACGGCCTATGAGTTGCGCCAAAACGGAGGTTCCAGTGATGCTGGGACTACGGTGACACGAACGGATATCGTGGCTGACTACGGGATACCGACCACCGTGGGCGTAGGTCTTGCTTATGTGTATGACAATCGCCTGACAGTAGGTGTGGACGGCATGTTGCAGAATTGGGACAAGGTGGTGTATGAGGATGAGAAAGCTTTCTGCAAGCGCGCACGGATAGGCGTGGGAGCGGAATACATCCCCAATCCCATGGGGCGGAGCTATCTGGCTGTCGTGAAGTATCGTGTAGGTGCTTATTATTCCAAGCCCTATTACAAGATAGGAGGGCAGCGGGCTGCCGACGAGTATGGGATAACGGCGGGTTTCGGCTTGCCGATTCCGAGAACTCGTTCCATAGTGAGCATATCGGCGCAATACGTCAAGACCAAGGGAACGATGGCGGCATTCTTGAATGAAAACACCTTGCGCTTGTGCATTGGCATTACGTTCAATGAACGTTGGTTCTTCAAGCGTAAAGTAGATTGACGATAGAGAATACGAATAGACACTATATAACAACTAATAATAAAAAAGTAAAATGAAAATTAAGACGCTTGTAGCTGTAGTGCTTCTTTCGAGTGGAGTAACCAGCGCTTTCGCACAGACAGAAGACTGTAATTCGAACAGTAGTATTTCGCACGAAGCTGTGAATGCCAAGAACTACAAGGATGCTTATGAGCCTTGTATGGCGGTGTTGAGAGACTGCCCGACATTGCGTTATTACACTTTCCTGGATGCCATTGAAATTCACCAGAACCTTTTGAAAGGCATCAAGGACCGCAATTCGGCTGAGTACCAAAAACTCTTTGACGGGTTGATGGAAGTTCATGATTTGAGAATGAAGTACATCCCCGAGTTTATTGCTAAAGGAACAAAACTGAGTTTGACGGTAGACGGTGCTCTTGGTGCCAAGGCCATCGACTACATGGTATATGCTCCTAAAATGGATGTGAAGCAGGCTTATGCCTGGCTGAAGCAATCGGTTGATGCAGACAAGGCCAATGCGCAAGGAGCCATCCTGCACTACTTCCTGAATACGTCTATGGAAATTGTTAAGGCAGACAAGACTCATGTGGATCAATTCTTCCAGGACTACATCGATGCTTCCAACTACATCGACCAGGCTATTGCCGCACAGACTAACGAGAAAAGAAAGAAGAATCTGGAGTCCATCAAGGAGAATCTGGTGGCTATGTTCGTAAGCAGCGGTGTGGCTGATTGCGAATCTCTGCAAGCCATCTATGGCCCGCAGGTTGAAGAGCACAAGACCGATTCTACCTTTTTGAAGAAGGCTGTGAACATTTTGAGCATGATGAAGTGCACGGACAGCGAAACTTACTTCAAGGCCTCTGAATACATGTATGCCATTGACCCGACTGCTGATGCTGCCATGGGTGTAGGTAGTATGTATTTTAAGAAAGGTGAGTACGACACGGCTGTGAAACTGTTCAACGAAGGCTTGGATAAGGAAACGGATAATAACAGAAAATGCGAAATGGCAACTGCCATAGCTTCTGCTTTCTTGCATGAAAAGAGATATTCGCAGTGCAAGACTTACTGCCAGAAGGCTATCAGCTATAACGGCAATAACGGTAACCCGTATCTGTTGCTGGCCAGCGCCTATGCTTCCAGTCCTAACTGGAGCGATGAGGCTGCCCTGAACAAGTGTACTTACTTCTTGGTTTTGGACAAGCTGCGCAGGGCTAAGGCAGTAGATCCTTCTGTTGCAGAACAGGCTGATGAACTGATTGCTACGTACTCTAAGCATACTCCTTCTGCTGAAGATTTGTTCATGCTGGGTTATCAGGCAGGCGACCGTATTGATATAGGCGGTTGGATTGGTGAATCTACGACCATCAGATAAGAGACATGCAAGTACAACAACAGATAAACGTTGTATATTGTAAGTATATGAGCATAATCGTCGCTTTGGCGACGGTTATGCTTCTTTTGTTTTCTTCCTGCTCAGGGAAGAAGAAGGAGTTTGGTGCCGCCATTACAGAGCGTGATTCGTTGCCGGTGATGGATACACGTGGGGTGGAATCGCTGGTTTCAGACTCGGGCGTCATCAGTTATCGGCTGAGTGCGGAGGAATGGTTGGTGTATGACAAGAAAACCCCGTCGTACTGGTCGTTTGAGAAAGGGGTTTATGTGGAAAAATTCGATTCACTGTTTCAAGTGGAAGCCAGTATTAAGGCCGATACAGCTTATTATTATGACAAGCAGAAGTTGTGGAAGCTGATTCACAATGTCCATATACAGAATCAAAAAGGGGAGAACTTTGATACTGAGTTGTTGTATTGGGACCAAAATAAAAAGAGGGTTTATTCTGACAAGGCAGTTAGGGTGGAGCAAGTGGACCGCATTATTTATGCCGAAGGGTTTGAATCCAATGAGCAAATGACGAAATACACTTTTTATAAAGTGAACAATACCATTTTCTATGTAGACGAAGAGAGCGCGGCAGCCGCCCCGGCGGACAGCTTGCAAAACGATTCTGTTCAATAAAGTTAGGTGGTTATGGAGGCAGACATTATCGGCTTGATAGTAACGTTGTTGTTTTATTCTTTTTTTGCAGGTGGAGTGGCTGCTTTCATGTCAGTCGACAAATTGCGTTTTGAGGTAGAGCGGAAGTCTGGGTTGGCATTGGATATTCTGTCTCATTTCTTGCGTAATCCTGGGGATTTTATTTCGGCCATGCTGGTCGGGAAAAATTTGGCATTGGTGATATGTGTGGTGCTGACGGTGGATTTGATAGGAGAAATCTGGCAGGCAAACAGCTTCTTGCTGATTGTGGTGCAAATAGTTGTTTCGGCATTCTTCATACTGTTTGTGGGCGAGGGGATGTCGAAATTGCTTTTTAAGGTGAATCCCGATGGAGTTTTGCGTATTCTGGCAGTGCCTTTATTCGTGTTTTATGCCTTGTTATGCCCTGTATCCAAACTGATATCCGGGGTTTCGGCCATTGTCCTGAGGCTATTTGGCGTAGTCATCCATAAGGATGCCTCGGATAAGGCTTTTGAGAAAATCACGTTGAACCATCTTATTCAGTCAAGCTTGGAAAACACGGATGGAGGAAACGGTGAAATGGATACGGAAATGCAGATCTTTCAGAATGCGCTTGACTTTTCCAATATAAAAATCCGCGATTGCATGGTGCACCGCACAGAAATTGTGTCGGTGGATGTAAGTACCTCGCTGGAGGACTTGAAGAATCTGTTTGTAGAATCCGGCATCTCGAAAATCATTGTTTATGATGGCGATATTGACCATGTGGTGGGCTATATCCATTCTTCGGAAATGTTCAGAAATCCTCAAGACTGGAGAAAGAATGTGAAGGAAGTGCCCATTGTGCCGGAAACCATGGGTGCTCATAAACTCATGAAGTTATTCATGCAGCAGAAGAAAACAATTGCAGTGGTGGTAGATGAGTTTGGCGGAACCACCGGTATTGTGTCGCTGGAAGATTTGGTGGAAGAAATTTTTGGTGAGATAGAGGATGAACATGACAATAGTTCTTATATTTGCAAGCAGGTAGATGAGCATGAATATTTACTTTCTGCCCGTCTGGAGATAGACAAAGTGAATGAGACTTTTGGTTTGGCATTGCCCGAATCGGATGATTACCTGACGATAGGCGGGTTGATATTAAACCATTACCAAAGTTTCCCGAAGCTGCATGAAGAAGTCGCATTTGGCAATTTTATATTTAAAATAGTCAAAGTGACGGCTACGAAAATAGAATTGGTGCGCTTGAAAGTGCTTGAATAATTGCCTTTGCGAATATTTTTTTAGGGAATAGGTAGATGGGTAAATGCATTTTTTGTATCTTCGTGCGCTAAAAATGAACATGATTGCAGAATAAATATAAATAATTAATAAAAACATATTTACAAAGAAATGGCAACATTACAAAAAATTCGGTCAAAAGGACCCTTGTTGGTGATTGCTGTGGGTTTGGCCTTGTTTGCCTTTATTGCAGGTGATGCATGGCAAGTAATCCAGCCGCACCAATCGCAAGATGTAGGTGAAATTAATGGTGAATCGCTTTCTGCCCAGGATTATCAAACACTGTTGGAGGAGTATACGGAAGTTGTTAAGTTCTCCAGCGGTCTAAGTGCGCTGAGCGATGCACAGTCTGATCAGTTGAAAGATGAAGTATGGCAGACATACGTTAACAATAAGTTGATTGAAAATGAGGCTGAAAAGTTGGGCTTGACTGTTCCTAATGAAGAAGTTCAGGCTATCATAGATGCAGGTACGCACCCCATATTGCAGCAGACACCGTTCCGCAACCCGAGTACCGGCGCTTTTGACAAGGACGTATTGAAACAATTCTTGGTAGAATACTCCAAGATGAATGTGGCACAGTTGCCTTCGCAATATGCCGAATACTATCAGAACATGTATAACTTCTGGCGGTTCATTGAGAAGACTTTGATACAGACCCGTCTGCAGGAAAAATACATGGCTTTGATTTCCAATTCTCTTCTTTCCAATCCTGTAGAAGCCCAGGAGGCTTTCAACGGGAAAAATAGCCAAAGCAACTTGTTGCTCGCAGCTGTTCCTTATACGGCTGTTGCCGATTCGTTGGTTCCGGTTTCCGAAGCCGACTTAAAGGCTGCATACGACAAGAAGAAGGAACAGTACAGACAATACGTTGAAACCCGTAACATCAAGTATATCGATGTGCAGGTTACTGCCAGCCAGGCCGATAGAGATGCACTTCAAAAAGAAATGGAAGAATATACGACTCAGTTGGCCAATACTTCAGCCGATTATGCTACATTTGTACGTTCTACAGGGTCGTCAGTTCCTTATGTAGATTTGTACTACACTACTCGTACATTGCCTTCGGATGTTGTGGCTCGTCTGGATTCTGTAGCGGTAGGTGATGTCTTTGGTCCCTATTATTATGCTACAGATAATACCTTGAATTCGTTTAAAAAGTTGGGCAAGGCTTCTATGGCCGATTCTATTGAATTCCGCCAGATTCAAGTAGTGGCCGCAGATGCTGCCAAGACGAAGGCTTTGGCCGATAGCATTTACGGTGCTATTAAGGGTGGTGCCGATTTCGCAGAATTGGCTAAGAAGTATGGCCAAACGGGTGAGCCTACGTGGATTTCGTCTGCCAATTATGAAGGTGCCCAGATTGATGGTGACAACTTGAAGTATATCGGTGCCATTACCACCTTGAACAAGGGCGAGTTGGTAAACCTGGCTTTGACTCAGGCCAATGTCATCATGCAGGTTACTGACAAGAAAGCAGTGAAAGACAAATATAAAGTGGCTATTGTAAAACGTACGGTTGACTTCAGCAAGGAAACTTATAGCAAAGCATACAATGACTTCAGCTCCTTTATTGCTACCAACAATACCTTGGAGAAGATGGTGGCTAATGCAGAAGATGCCGGTTACAGATTGTTGGATAGAAATGACCTGTCGAGTGCTGAGCATGGTATCGGTGGCATTCGCGACACTAAGGATGCCTTGAGATGGGTATTCGAAGCTAAACCGGGTGAGGTTTCCGGCCTGTATGAGTGTGGAGAAAGCGACCACATGCTGGTTGTAGGTTTGGAGAGCGTAGTGCCCGAAGGTTATCGTCCTTTAACTTTGGTACAAGACCAGTTGAGATATGAGGTGCTTCGTGATAAGAAAGCAGAAAAAATCATGGCAGATATGAAAGCTTCGGGTGCTGCTTCGTTTGACCAGTATAAGAACTTGGAAAATGCTGTTCAAGACTCTGTGAAGTTGGTTACTTTCGGCGCTCCTGCTTATGTATCGGCTTTGCGTAGCAGTGAACCTCTGGTGAGTGCATATGCTTCGGTGGGCGAAGTGAATAAGTTGAGTGCACCGATTAAGGGCAATGGCGGCGTATTTGTCCTCCAGACTTATGCAAAAGAGAACTTGGATGGCACTTACGACCAAAAGACAGAGGAAGAAGCGCTGGTAGGTCTATATACCCGCATGGCAAGTCAGTTCTTGAACGACTTGTATCTGAAGGCAGATGTAAAAGATACTCGTTATCTGTTCTTTTAATGAAAGCGGAGTAGGTTTTTCTCCATTCTAAATAATAAAAAAGCCACCCGGGTTTAGGTCTGGGTGGCTTTTTGGCTAAAAATAGTAAACGAATAGGTATGTCGAAACGGTCGCTTTTAGGCCTGACATTGGAGGAATTGCAGGCCGTAGTGAAAAATGCGGGAATGCCGGGGTTTGCTGCAAAGCAAATAGCCTCATGGCTATATGATAAGAAGGTCGCTTCAATTGATGAAATGACAAACCTCTCCTTGAAGCATAGAGAGGCCTTGAAAGATATTTATGAGGTGGGCGCAGAAGGGCCGATAGAAGCAATGCGCTCGGTAGACGGTACTGTGAAATATCTGTATAGGGCAGGGGAAGGACATTTTGTTGAAGCTGTTTATATTCCGGAGGAAGACCGTGCCACGCTTTGTGTGTCTTCCCAAGTGGGCTGCAAAATGAACTGTAAGTTCTGCATGACCGGCAAGCAGGGATTCACGGCCAATCTGACTGCAGGGCAAATAGTCAATCAGATTAATTCGCTGCCGGAGCGGGATAAACTGACCAATATCGTGATGATGGGGATGGGTGAGCCGCTGGACAATCTGGAGGGCTGCGTAAAGGATTGCAGCGTTATATTGAGGAATGCGACTGCCATCTGGCCATTAGCCTTCATGCCCCTGTGCCTATGTTGCGGCGCGAACTGATGCCTGCCGAGAAAGCTTTCTCCATTACGGAAATAGTGGAGCTATTGAGGGCTTATGATTTCAGCAAACAGCGTCGGCTGTCTTTTGAATACATCGTGTTTAAAGGAGTAAATGATTCGATGGCACATGCCAAAGAGTTGTTGAAATTGTTGCGCGGATTGGATTGCCGCATCAATCTGATACGTTTCCATGCCATTCCCGG
>CASFQC010000091.1 GCA_949296415.1 uncultured Bacteroides sp.
CTGGTCATCCTGCGCCCACGCGCCGGCGGAGAATCCGATCAGTAATAAACAGGTTATCAGAAAATTTCGTATCATAAATCAGGTATAGTTCAATAGGGGGTTATTCTTCTGTTGTCGTCTCTCCGCTTTCGTCCCCGACGGTCTCGTCTCCGCCTTCCTCTTCCGCAGGCTGCGAGTCAGTCGCCTGTTCCAGACGGATGGTGCGGATGACTTTGTTGCTACGGTCGGACACGTAGAAGCACTGGCGTTTCTCGTCATAGGCTATGGCACCGGGGCCGTGGAACAGAGCCTGTGTGCGCAGGTCACCGTCGTTGAAGCCGTAGGTCTGGTTGTTGCCCCGTCCGGCCCAGGTGGTCACACGTCCGGTAGGCGTGAGGATGCGGATAACGTGGTTCTCCTTGTCGCAGAAGTAGAAGTCATACTCGTCACTCTCGCCCGCATAGTCCGGGTTTTTCACAAATACCCCCTGGTTGGGCTGGTTCAGTTGCACCCTGGTTCCTACTCCCTCTGTATAACCTGCATGACCTACATCTCCACAGATAACATAAGGAGTGGTGAACGTATTGTTTTCCCAGTCGTAGTCCATACGCATGATGTAGTGCTGTTCCCTCATCATGATGTAGGCATAGTTACCCGTGGGATGCATCACCATCATGGCGGCAAGTCCCGCATGGGGCAGTGTGGCTACCCGGGTTGCCGTATTGGTCGCGAAGTCATAGCGTTGTAAGTCGCCCGCGCGGAAGCGGCTGTAGTACAGTTCTCCGTTCAGGTGCGTCAACAGGCAGTTCACGCCACGAGCCGCACCGCCCAGCAGTTGCGATTCGGTAAAGCCGGACACACGGGTCCACAAGTAGATGGCCACCTTGGAGTCCGAGGAGTGGTTCTCCGCATAGATCATGTCGCGGTCGTGCTGCGTGTCGCTCTCCGCTGTCCAGTCCATGGCCAGCATACGATCAAACGGGGTGGTTATGGTGGAGGCATAGCCGAAGGTGCCGTCTCCGTTGTCATGGGCGAAGTCAAGCTTGCGGTAGAACTTCTTGTCCGTGGTCATATAGAGCACGTCAAAGTTGCTCTTGGGGTCCCAGGAGAACCACCAGCCCTCGCTTATCGTGCCGCAGTCATGGAACGGGCCGTCCTTTTCTTCCTCATCCTGTGAGGTCTCATAGTGTGTGCCAATCTCGGTGGTCACCAGCCAGGATCTGGCATAGGAGAACTCGGCCGACTCGCACACGGCGGATGCCAGTATGTTCTCCCCGCCGTCCGTTATCTCCACCTGAATCTCATTGCCGTAGGCGCTCTGGGGCACCACACAGTACATGACGGTGTTCTTCACACCGATCACCTTGGCGTTCTTTCCGCCTATGGTGACCTTCACACGCGACACATCGTTTCCGAAGTTCGTCCCGTAGATGACGATGTCCTGCCCGTAAGCCGCGCTCTTGGGCGAGAAATCCGTCACCGTCACAGGCTTGCTGGGGTCGTAAGGCGACACCGCCGCCTGGTCGTCATCGTCGCTACACCCGACAAAGCAGCAGCACAGCAGTGCCACGAGCATCCATCGGAAGCGCAACGCATGTTCTTTAAAGATGTTAGTGTTCATAGATGTTTTTGATTAAAAAATTAATTGATTAAAATGATTATGAATTGAGTTTAGTGTTTATCGGTAGAGACGTGGCACGCCGCGTCTCTATATGGACGACATTGTATCCGGACAGTTCTGTTGTGCTCGCACACAGCACCATGTGCGCGAGCACAGTCGCAAGCATAAAAAAAGGGGGTTCTGGGTGCGTCCGCATATGGCGGATAGCCGTGCTTTCCTATAGAATGTGGTTTCCTCATACCAGTTGTCCGTTAATTGTTTTTTTGTTCAGTGATGTTATAAGTTATAGACTATTTGCTCTAAAGATTTGTGTCCTTTTCCGGAGGGTCCGGATTCGGTTCCGGCGACCGTTACTTCCGGGGTAACGGCAAGGGAGAAAGATGAATGAAAAATGAAGAACGAAGAATGAAGAATCAGGCTGCCCAGTGTGTACTGGAGCACCGGCCTCAAAGAGGTCGTTGTTTGTGTCCACCCGCAACCCCGCCTCCGAAGTTCAGCACTTTATCTTTTCTTTTGCCATCTATTCTTTTGTATCAAGACAAAAGAAAAGTATATTCAAATTGGATAAACTAAGTATTGGTTAGTTATGGAAAAGTATTTTTTATTCCAAGGCATGCGTTCTGTCATTCAGGAACTGCGCGATAACGGGCAATGGGGAACTGCCCATGTGTATAACAGCTCATGCAACGCCTTCGCTTTGTTCAGAAACGGCGAAGACATCGCATTCGAAGAAATCACGCCGGCACTGCTGAAACAGTTTGAAATCTTCCTGCGGCAGAAACAATGCAGTTGGAACACGGTGGCTACCTATATGAAAGTGTTGAAGGCCGTATATAACCGTGCTGTGGACAAGGGGCAGACACCTTATGTACATAACCTATTTAAAATGTACGCGTACGCGCGTGCGTAGGGAACAAAAAAGCCATAGAGGCAGTTGAGATGCAACGGGTCTTGCAGGACGCCGAATATGTACTGACGCAGGAGAAGCCCTCTATACCCGACAGGACAAAAGCCTGCTTCGCCTTGATGTTCCTGCTGAGGGGCATCCCGTTTGTTGACTTGGTGTATCTTCGCAAAACCGATTTAAGAGGGAACACGTTGAGTTACAGACGGAAGAAGACCGGACGTCCGCTGTCGGTGACACTGTTGCCCGAAGCCGTGGCACTGATAAAGGTCATGTGCAGAAACAACGACGAATCTGTTTACCTGCTTCCGTTCCTGCATAGCCCCGAAGGAACCGAAACCGCCTATCGTGAATACCAACGGGCATTGCGCAACTTCAACCGCCGGTTGGCCGCATGGGGTGACACCCTCTCACTGACGCTAAGCACGTACGTAGCCCGCCATACCTGGGCCACCATGGCCTACTATTGTGAGATACATCCGGGCATCATATCCGAAGCCATGGGACATTCCTCCATTGCCATAACGGAAACCTATCTGCGACCTTTCCGCAACGACCGCATAGACAAGGCCAACCGGCAGGTGGTGGAGTTTGTGAAATGCAACGGCGCACATACGCCCCCCGAATAACGGAGATACGCCTTGCACCGGCCTCGAAGAGGTCGAACCATGCTTAAGCGCAGCGAACCTGTGGTTTACAAGCCACCACCTGTACACAAACCTCGGAGAGGTCCAATAGCAACAAGGTAGCTGCCGCCAGCATTTTCATCCTATCCGAAGGACGTTTGCTTCTCCGGTAAGGGAGGTACGTGCCACAGAGGAGCCCCTTTTGGTTAAAAGAACGTATTTCGTCAGAACAAAAAGCCGCTATTTCTGTTATTTTCATGTCAGAATGCTTCTATTTCTCTCTTTTTGCTAACCGGAACTTTTTTATATACGCGCAGAAAAAGTGTGTATATATGTAAAATGAAAACCTGTTATGCCAGAATAATGTTATCATATACTAAAATAAAACCGCGAAAATCCCATTTGCAGCCCTTGCATACAGGTCAATTCGTGCGCTGATGACCTATTGCCACCGACCGGACAACCTATTGCCAGCAACCAGGCCACCTGTTTCCCGGATTGTCTTGTAAGGAAATACAAAAAACGCTTTCTTTTCCGCGCAAAAAGAAGCATTTGCGAAATGTTAATTTCTTCAGTTATCTATCTATATTTTAATTCATTAGACTTAAAAAGGCTAAAAATCCTTGCGTTTTTTCCTACCAAGTCTCCTCTTGGCTAGAAATACGCGATTCTCAGTGTTAAAAGAATGCAAAGTGTCAGAATGACAAAGTGATTATTAAGGCTGAAACCTTTAAGGTATTTATAGAGTCTGGCACTTTTTTTTATGATATACTTCAAAAAAAAACGTTTCTTTTTATTCGTTTATAAAAAAACAACTATATTTGCAACGACATCAATGCCGTTACCCCGGAAGTAATGAAGAAAAAAACGGATATTTCCATTCCGGGCAAAGGACAGAATCTTTAGTCTTTAGAACAAATATATAGAACCTATAACATCACTGGACAAAAACAATTAACGGACAACAAGTATGAGGAAACTACATTCTATACAGAAGTACAGATACCTGCTACAGACAGATACACCAAGCTCTCTTTTTTATGCGGGCGATTGTGTTCGCGCACATGAAGGTGTGTGCGAGCACAGATAAAAAAGCCCCATGTCCAAGACTAACCCCAAGATGTCTCCGACAACCAATGATGCTCCGTTGGCGGTATAGAATAGGTTGATTCTACTTGCCTAACTATGAACTTTTACCTATATGAATAATGTAATCAAAAGAACAGGCTTGCTGTTATGTGGTTGTATTGCAATGGGGCTGCTGGCTTCATGCGACAATACCGAAATGCAAGAATTTCCTACGGAAGAGCTTACTGATTCTGTAAAGACCAGAAGCCTTACTGATGAGATACCTACGCCTATGGAATGGGCGGAAGGACATGCCGGAACGAATATCCATCAGCCGACAGCTCCGGATTATTTTGAAATCTTGGTGAATGAACATCAGGGTGAAGGAGACGGCTATTTCTTCATGGCTTATTTTGAATGGAACGCCAATGCTTTTGGACCTCACATTCAGGCCAGCTATGATGACTATTATTTACAGGTTCAGTATACGACTGGTGACCCGTATTCCCTCACTACTCATTGGAACAATATTCTTATGCCTAATGGGCATGGCTTGGTTGAAGTTATAGGTGAAAGGACTTTTGCTCCTATTCCGGCATATGCCTTTCCTTATGGGTCAGGTGATTTATATATAAGGTTACGTATGATAGATAAGGACTTCCTGACTTCCCAGCCCAATATAGACGGCGAAGACCTGTATGACCGCAGTATGTTTTCTCCGTGGAACTCAGATCCTTCCGACGGATATGTGGTTTATCACAACCAACATGGACACGACAGGCCACAGCCTGGTCTTCCCGGAGATGGTGCTCCGGAAATAGGCTTGGGAGACCTTTATGTGAAAGTGAAATTTCCGGAATATATGCTCACTAACTGGGATTTCTCTTATGAGATAGTCAACCATAACGCCGGTTATAGAGAGGTTCATCAAAACGAAGGAACGAATTCCAAGGGAGAAGCAGGCAGCATGCTTTACCATATAGGAAAGAAAGGGGGTACTGTTACCATAAGTGCCAAGTGCACGGAAAAAAACGACCCATACCCAGAAGTGAAGGATGCCTCAAGAACTATAGCATATGATTTCTATACTACTTCACTGACCGTGGAATTCACCGAACTTGACTTCCAAGACTAACTAAACACTATATACTCAATTCATAATCATTTTAATCAATTAATTTTTTAATCAACAAAAACATCTATGAACACTAACATCTTTAAAGAACATGCGTTGCGCTTCCGATGGATGCTGATGGCACTGCTGTGCTGCTGCGTTGTCGGATGTAGCGACGATGACGATCAGGCTGCGGTGTCCCCTTACGACCCCAGCAAGCCTGTGACGGTGACGGATTTCTCGCCCAAGAGCGCGGCCTACGGGGAGGACATCGTCATCTACGGGACGAACTTCGGAAACGATGTGTCCAGAGTGAAGGTCACCATCGGCGGTAAGAACGCCAGAGTAATCGGCGTGAAGAACACCATCATGTACTGCGTGGTGCCACAAGGTGCCTACGGCAATGAAATACAGGTGGAGATAACGGACGGCGGGGAGAACATTCTGGCTTCCGCAGTGTGTGAGTCGGCCGAATTCTCCTATGCCAGATCCTGGCTGGTGACCACCGAGATAGGCACGCACTACGAGACCTCCAATGACGAGATGGAGATAGACGGCCCGTTCAAGGAATGTGGCACGATAAGCGAGGGCTGGTGGTTCTCCTGGGATCCCAAGTCCAATTTCGACGTGCTCTACATGACCACAGACAAGCAATTCTACCGCAAGCTGGACTTCGGCCACGACAACGGCGACGGCACCTTCGGCTATGCCTCCACCGTGACCACCCCGTTTGCGCGTATGCTGGCCATGGACTGGACGGCGGCAAGCGACACGCAGCACGACCGCGACATGATCTATGCGGAGAACCACTCTTCGGACTCCAAGGTGGCCATCTACTTGTGGACACGCTCGTCCGATTTTCTGGAATCACAATTGCTGGGCGGCGCGGCCCGTGGCGTGAACTCCCTGCTGACGCACCTGAACGGCGAGCTGTACTATTCCCGTTACCGTGCGGGTGACGTATGGCGGTATGACTACGCCACCAATACGGCGGAGCAGGTATTCATCCTTCCCCATGCCGGACTTTCCTCCTTTATGGTGATGCACCCCACAGGCAACTATGCCTATATCCTGATGAAGGAAAAGCACTACATCATGCGTACGGACTACGACTGGGAGAACCAGACCTTCACTACCCCGTATGTCATCTGCGGAGACGGCGGAGGAGCCTCCGGCTATGCGGACGGTGTGGGCACCCGCGCACGCTTCAACCAGCCCATACAGGGCGTGTTCGTGAAGAACCAGGAGTATGTGGATATGGGCGAGAGCGACGAGTATGACTTCTACTTCACCGATAAGGAGAACCACTGCATCCGCATCCTCACGCCTACAGGCCGTGTGACCACCTGGGCCGGACGGAGCAACAGCACCGACAAAGGATTCAATGACGGCGACCTGCGCACACAGGCCCTGTTCAACGGCCCGTCGGCCATCACCTACGACGAGAAGCGCCAGTGCTTCTACGTGGCCGACCGCAGCAACAAGGTCATCCGCACCATCCGTCTGGAGCAGAACACGGATACGCAGCCTGCGGGAGAGGAAGACGGTGACGAGGCCACCGGGGACGAGAGCGGAGAGACGACAACAGAAGAATAACCCCTATTGAACTATACCTGATTTATGATACGAAATTTTCTGATAACCTGTTTATTACTGATCGGATTCTCCGCCGGCGCGTGGGCGCAGGATGACCAGTTCTCCGCCGGCGCGTGGGCGCAGGATGACCAGAACGTCACCGTGACGGGAACCGTGACCGACGAGCAGAACCTGCCGATGATCGGCGTGAGCGTCGTCGTACAGAACCTGCCCGGACTGGGCGCCATCACCGATGTGGACGGCAAGTACTCCATCACCATGCCTCCCTACAACCGCCTGGAGTTCTCCTTCCTGGGCTATGACAAGCAGACGATACTGGTAAAGGAACAGCGCGTGGTGAACGTGCAGATGAAGGAGACCCAGGACAACATCCTGGATGAGGTGGTCATCACCGGTCTGGGCGCGCAGCGCAAGATCGCGGTGACGGGCGCCGTGACCACGGTGGACGTGGCCCAGCTGCAGACCACCCCGTCAACCTCCGTGGCCGACGGACTGGCCGGCGTGGTGCCGGGCATCATGGCCATGCAGAGCAGCGGCGTGCCGGGCGAGGTGTCCGAGTTCTGGGTACGAAGCATATCCACCTTCGGCGCCAACCAGTCGGCCCTGGTGCTGGTGGACGGCTTCGAGCGCGACATCAACGAGGTGAACGTGGAGGACATCGAGTCGTTCACCGTGCTGAAGGACGCCTCGGCCACCGCCATCTACGGCAGCAAGGGCGCCAACGGCGTGGTGCTCATCAACACCAAGCGCGGTAAGGAAGGAAAGATCAACGTGAATGCCAAGGTGGAGGGCTTCTACAGCACCTTCACCATGTTCCCCGACTTCGTGGACGGCATACAATATGCCGAGATGGCCAACGAGGCCAAGCTGGCCCGCAACGAGCAGCCGCTGTACACCAACGAGGAACTGGAGATCCTGCGCAGCGGTCTGGATCCCGACCTCTATCCCAACGTGGACTGGCAGGACGTGGTGATGCGCGACGGCGCGTGGAGCAGCCGCGCCCAGCTGAGCCTGTCGGGCGGCGGCAAGACGGCGCGCTACTTCGTGTCCGGAAGCTACCAGGACCAGGGCGGCATGTACAAGACGGACGAGAGCATCAAGAAGTACAACACCAACGCCAACTTCCGCAAGTGGACCTACCGCATGAACGTGGACATCGACATCACCAAGAGCACCCTGCTGAAGGTGGGAGTGTCCGGATCGCTCCGCAAGAAGAACGACACCGGCATAGGACAGACCGACCTCTGGACGGCCATGCTGGGTTACAACCCTACCACCGCGCCTATCACCTATTCGGACGGACGTATCCCGGCGGATTATAATTCGGACTATAAGCCTAATGAAAATGACCTGGCCAACTGGGGTCGTGTCAATCCGTGGACGCTGGCCACCGGTTCGGGTTATGACGAGAACTGGACGAACAACATCCAGACCAGCGTACAGCTGGAGCAGAACCTGGACTTCATCACCAAGGGACTGCGCTTTGTGGGCCGCTTCGGCTACGACACGGAGAACAACAGCTGGATAAACCGCAAGAAGCGCCCCGAACTCTGGCAGGCGGAGAACCGCGACTCGGACGGTAACCTGATCTTCAACCGAATCATGGAACCCCTCACCATGACCCAGTCTTCGGGCGGCAGCGGCACGCGCAACGAGTTCTTCGAATGGGAACTCCACTACGACCGCGGCTTCCACGACCATCATGTAGGCGGCACGCTGAAGTACACGCAGAACTCCAAGCTGACCACGGTGAACATAGGCTCCGACCTGAAGAGCGGTCTGGCCCGCCGCAACCAGGGTCTGGCCGGACGCGCCAGCTACAACTGGAAGTACCGCTACTTCGTGGACTTCAACTTCGGTTACACCGGTTCGGAGAACTTCCACAAGGACCACCGCTGGGGCTTCTTCCCCGCCGCTTCCGGCGCGTGGAACGTGGCCGAGGAGCCGTTCATCAAGAATACCGCCGCAGGCGAGTGGATCAATATGTTCAAAATCCGTTACTCTTGGGGTAAGACCGGTAACGACAACTTGGGCAACGAACGCTTCCCTTACATTTATACCATAGAAGATATGGTAGATGGCGATGGTAATCCTACAGGCGGTTACGATTTTGCCGACTATCCGGCCATGTCACTGATATATGGCGGTATACACTATTCCGCCTTGGCCTCTACCGGCGTAACGTGGGAGGTCGCCACCAAGCAGGACTTGGGTGTGGACTTCTCGTTCTTTGACAACAAGCTGACCGGTTCGGCCGACTACTTCTACGAGAAGCGTGAGCAGATTTACCAGACCCGCTCCTACCTTCCCTATATGGTGGGTGTGGAGAGTAACCCGAAAGCCAATGTGGGTTCGGTAAAGGCTTATGGCTTTGACGGCAACTTCGCCTTCAACCACAAGATAGGCAAGGTGGACCTTACCGTCCGTGGCAACATGACCGTGAGCAAGAGCGAAATCTTGGAACGTGACGAGGAAAACACTATCTATACCTACAAGCTGAGCCAGGGACACCGCATTGACCAGGCCATGGGTCTGATAGACCTGGGCCTCTTCAAGGACTACGACGACATCCGCAACAGT
>CASFQC010000092.1 GCA_949296415.1 uncultured Bacteroides sp.
TTTTCAAGGAGATTACAAATAAAACAATCAGATAATTAATTGAATTACAAACTTTTAAAACTTGAATCAGAAGCTATTTTCTACTCCTGATTCGCATTAGACAATAAAAAAATGCATAGTTTTATGAGACACTTCATTCACTTATCTGTCGCCTTACTTCTTTTCCTCGTAAGCGGCTGCGATGAAAATGAGTTACAGCCTGTCTTTTCCTTCGACCAAAACGGCGTGCCTTACCTGCCGCACAAAGACTTCCTGAGTGAGCGGGACTTCAGAAATCTGGTATTGGGGAAAGCCTGGTACTGCAGTTCCTCATATGACATCCTTGCGAACGGCTGGTGTGAGGATCCGGGACTCATAGACGTAGGAGGAGGAAAACCCACATATTATTTTGACGATCCGGACAGTGTCAAGACCTTTTTCGGAGGCAGTGCTACAGGAAGAAGCTGGTATGAATATGTACCGTATGAGATAACCGACCCCATGGGGTTCATTGACGACAACCTCAGAATCATTTCCGCCGGCAAGGATGAGTTCACCGCCATCTTTCTGAACGACGGGGATGTGGGAAGCAAGAATGCCAGTTACAACTACTGCATCTTCAAGCGGGAGCAGGATGAGGATTTGGAACGCCTCAACCAAAAGTCACGGGAATGGCCGCTGAACGAACAGCCGCCCGTATTCTCTTTCGGCCAGGACGGCATGCCTTACCTGCCGGAAAAAGACTTCCTGAGCGGAGAGGATTTCAGAAAGTACGTATTGGGAAAGGCCTGGGAGTGCAATGCCTCTTATGCCATTCTCGCCACAGGACAATGTGACGAACCGCACCTGGAGATAGGAGTAAGAAAGCCCATGTACTACTTCAACAATCCGGACAGCGTGAAGTGCTTCTTACGCTCACCGGAGCATAACGGAAGGAACTGGTACATATACAGCCCTTACGAGATAACCACCCCAATGGGATGCATAGACAATGCCTTCAGAATCATCAGTGCCGATGAGGACAAGTTCACCGCCGTCTGGCGGAACCGTAGGATAGAAGGAAACAAGGATACCCGTTACAGCTACTGCATTTTCCAGCAAGCGATAGACGAGGATCTGAAGTATCTCAACCGGGTAGCCAGAAGATGGACAGGTGAATGACGGAAAAGACGGAAGCGCATATCGGTGCCTTCCCGTCCCTGACAGGTCTGTTTCACAGTGCATAAAGATAGCGCGGGCCGCAAAGCTTTCCGTATCGGAACAGTTTGCGGGCCGCGCTTTCTTTTTTTAATGTACGCGGTGCGAGCCGTCGGCACATCCCATCTGAAGAAAAAAAGCGCGGCCAAGCCATAAATCACCGCCATAGCCTATAATTAATTGACGAAAAATTTCTTTATTAGATAAGAATTACCTTACTTTGTGCATTCCTAAAGCTTCATTCCCTATAGAAGATACCTTCAGGAATATCATCCATTTAAAAACGAAATAACATCTTAAGATTATGAAGATTTCTCACATTGAACATTTGGGCATTGCCGTGAACAGCATCGAAGAAGCCCTGCCGTATTATGAAAACGTATTGGGTCTGAAATGCTACAACATCGAGACCGTAGAAGACCAGAAAGTAAAGACCGCCTTCCTCAAAGTGGGCGAAGTGAAAATAGAGCTGCTGGAACCGACAAGCCCGGACAGCACCATAGCCAAATTCATAGAAAAGAACAATGGAAAAGGTGGCATACACCACCTGGCTTTTGCCATAGAAGACGGTGTGGCCAACGCATTGGCCGAAGCCGAAGCCGCAGGCATACGCCTCATAGACAAAGCCCCGAGAAAAGGAGCGGAAGGACTGAACATCGCATTCCTCCATCCGAAATCTACAGCAGGCGTACTGACCGAACTCTGCGAAAAGCCCTGAATAAAGGAGCGGGAGAACGAAACATCCGTTTTCCCGGCACCACCATCAGATCCATTTTAAAATAATGTAATATAAAACCCCAAACATACACATTCACATGAGCAACCAGCTTGAAAAAATTAAGGAACTTATAGAGTTGCGGGCCCAGGCACGTCTGGGAGGCGGCGAGAAAGCCATAGAAAAGCAACACGCCAAAGGAAAATACACAGCCCGCGAGCGCATAGCACAGCTGCTTGACGAAGGCAGTTTCGAAGAGATGGACATGTTTGTGCAACACCGCTGCACCAACTTCGGACAGGACAAGAAGCACTTCCTGGGCGACGGCGTGGTGACAGGATGCGGCACCATCAACGGACGTCTGGTCTATGTATTTGCCCAAGACTTCACCGTATTCGGAGGCTCGCTGTCTGAAACCATGGCTCAGAAAATCTGCAAAGTAATGGACATGGCCATGAAAATGGGCGCTCCCATCATAGGCATAAACGATTCGGGAGGCGCGCGCATCCAGGAAGGAATCAACGCTCTGGCCGGATACGCCGAAATATTCCAGCGCAACATTATGGCATCGGGCGTTGTGCCTCAGATTTCAGGCATATTCGGCCCATGTGCCGGCGGTGCTGTCTACTCCCCCGCGCTGACTGACTTCACGCTGATGACCGAAGGCACCTCCTACATGTTCCTCACCGGGCCGGCCGTGGTAAAGACCGTAACCGGCGAAGACGTCACTCAGGAGAATCTGGGAGGAGCAAGCGTGCATGCCTCCAAATCGGGTGTGACACACTTCACCGCAGCCACAGGAGAGGAAGGCCTTGCCCTTATCCGCAAACTGCTGGGATTCATTCCCCAGAACAACCTGGAAGAACCGCCCTTGGTGAAATGCACCGACCCGATAGACCGGTTGGAAGACTCGCTCAACGAAATTATCCCCGACAACCCCAACAAGCCCTACGACATGTACGAGGTGATAGGAGCCATCATAGACAACGGTGAGTTCCTTGAAGTGCAGCGCGAATATGCCAAGAACATCATCATAGGCTTCGCACACATGAACGGACAGTCCGTAGGCATCGTGGCCAACCAGCCCAACTATCTGGCCGGCGTGCTCGACTGCAACGCTTCGCGCAAGGCCGCCCGCTTTGTACGCTTCTGTGACGCATTCAACCTTCCGCTAGTGACGCTGGTCGATGTACCCGGCTTCCTTCCGGGCACCGGACAGGAATACAACGCTGTAATCCTACACGGCGCCAAGCTGCTGTACGCTTACGGTGAGGCTACCGTTCCCAAAGTCACTGTGACCCTGCGCAAATCTTACGGAGGCTCGCACATCGTGATGAGCTGCAAACAGCTGCGCGGCGACATCAATTACGCATGGCCCACAGCCGAAATAGCCGTAATGGGCAGCGCAGGCGCCGTAGCCGTGCTTTATGCCAAAGAGGCCAAAACGCACGAGAACCCCACAGAATTCCTGGCCGAGAAAGAAGCCGAATACACCAAGCTGTTTGCCAACCCTTACAACGCAGCCAAATACGGCTACATAGACGATGTGATAGAACCGCGCAACACACGCTTCCGTGTCATACGTGCCCTGCAGCAACTGCAGACCAAGAAGCAGACCAATCCGGCCAAGAAGCATGGAAACATCCCATTGTAAAAGCCCCAACGTTTAAACAGAGAAAAGACAATGATGAGTTATAAGAGAATAGGAATGTTCATCGCAGCCTTGACGCTCATATGCGGCAGCACGTTCGGTCAAAGTGCTACCAGCATGCGCATCAACGAAGTGCTGGTGAACAACACAGACAACTTCGAAGATGACTATGGCACGCATCAGCCCTGGATAGAGCTGTTCAACACGTCTTTCGCCAGTGTGGACATACGCAACTGCTACCTCACGAACGACAGAAGAGTGCTGGACAAAAGCCTGTCCCCCATGGAAAGGGCAGCTATGATGTACCCCATCCCCAAAGGCGACGTACTGACCAGCATACCGCCGCGCCAGCACGTGCTGTTCTGGGCCGACAACATGCCCAAACGGGGTAACTTCCACCTTAATTTCACGCTTGACCCTAACGGTTCCAACTGGATAGCGCTGTACGATGCCAACGCAACGACACTGATTGACTCCATCACCGTACCGCCTCTCGCTGCAAACTGTTCCTACGGTCTGGTGGAAGACGGCGTGAAAGACAAAGGCTGGGCCATTATGGGCATAGACAACAGATTCGTAACCCCCAGCACCAACAACAAGACATTGGACACTAACGAGAAGATTGACGGATTCAAGACAAAAGACCCCATCGGCATAGGCATGGCCATCATGGCAATGCTGGTAGTGTTCGTAGGACTGATTCTGCTGTATGCAGTCTTTAAGATAGTGAACAATATTGGTATAGCTTTTGCCAAGAAGAACGCCATGCGTGCCCACGGCATCACAGACAAGCAGGAAGCCAAGAAGAGAGCCATCGGTACAGAATCGGGTGAAGTGTTCGCAGCCATATCCATGGCATTGCACGAATATCAGGAAAACGTACACGACATAGAAGACACCATCCTGACCATCAACCGTGTAAAGCGAAGCTACTCACCGTGGAACTCGAAAATATACGCCCTGCGGCAGACGCCTCATAAATAACACTCACTATCCCAAAAGACAATCGAACAATGAAACAGTATAAATACAAAATCAACGGCAACCTTTACAATGTCACAGTAAAGGATGTAGAAGAGAACATCGCACACGTAGAAGTAAACGGCACCCCTTACAAGGTGGAGCTGGACAAGCCACTGAAAACCACGCTCAAGCCGGTTGTGCGTCCGGCTGCGGCACCCACAACGGCTTCGGGCGCACCGGTCGTAACGCGTCCCGCCACCGCTTCAAGCAGTTCAGGCGTGAAATCGCCGCTACCAGGTGTCATTGTAGACATCAAAGTGAAGGAAGGCGACATGGTGAAACGCGGACAGGTCATCGTCATTCTGGAAGCCATGAAGATGGAGAACAACATAAACGCCGACAAGGACGGAAAAGTGACAGCCATCAAGGTGAACAAAGGAGATTCTGTTCTCGAAGGTACGGATTTAATAATAATCGAATGATGCTTTTATGGAAGATGTAAGTTTTTTCTCGTTCATAGCCAACAACCTGTCTGACTTTTGGGAATATACTGGCTTTGCCAACGCAACGCCAGGACATCTCATCATGATTCTGGTAGGTCTGTTCTTCTTATTCCTAGCTATCAAGAAGAATTTTGAGCCATTGCTGCTCATCCCCATTGGCTTCGGTATATTGATAGGCAACATTCCATTCAAGATTGACGCCGGACTTGAAGTGGGTATTTATGAAGAGGGTTCTGTGCTCAATATCCTCTATCAAGGAGTGCGCACAGGCTGGTATCCTCCGCTGGTATTTCTGGGAATAGGTGCAATGACCGATTTTTCCGCACTGATTTCCAATCCCAAGCTCATGCTGGTAGGCGCAGCCGCCCAATTCGGCATATTCGGTGCCTACATCATCGCCCTTGCCATAGGATTTGAGCCCAATCAGGCAGCCGGTATCGCCATCATCGGCGGAGCCGACGGTCCCACAGCCATATTCCTGGCATCGAAACTGGCACCAAACCTACTGGGAGCCATAGCCGTATCCGCTTATTCATACATGGCACTGGTGCCCATCATACAGCCTCCCATCATGCGGGCACTGACCACACACAAGGAACGCCTCATCAGGATGAAGCCTGCACGTGCCGTGTCGCATACGGAGAAAATCATGTTTCCCATCATCGGTCTGCTGCTCACATGTTTTCTCGTACCCTCAGGCCTTCCGTTGCTGGGCATGCTGTTCTTCGGCAACCTGTTAAAGGAAAGTGGTGTGACACGCCGACTGGCCGACACTGCCAGCGGTCCTCTGACCGACACCATCACCATACTGCTGGGTGTTACCGTAGGCGCGTCCACGCAAGCTTCGGAATTCATCACATGGAGCACGCTGGGCATTTTCTTCTTAGGATTCTGCGCCTTCGCCATCGCCACCGCTTCTGGTGTATTGTTCGTCAAGTTCTTCAACCTGTTCTTGCGTAAGGACAATAAGATCAATCCGCTTATTGGTAATGCAGGCGTTTCGGCTGTACCTATGTCAGCACGTATTTCACAGAACATCGGTCTGGAATATGATCCGACCAACTACCTGCTGATGCACGCCATGGGCCCGAACGTGGCCGGTGTGATAGGTTCGGCTGTAGCTGCCGGTGTATTGCTGGGATTCCTTATATAATAAGAAGAAAAGCGTATAAGAAAAAAAGAAATGTCCCAACGGAAAGGGAATAAAGAAAGCCACTCTTTTTAACGGCATTCCTTCCCTTCTTGTTGGGACATTTCTTTGGGACATTCAGTAAATAGCATAAAATTAGCCAACTAATTCATACACAAAGTATTGCGAATTAGTTGGCTTTTTTGTATCTTTAGGTATTCCCCCGCAA
>CASFQC010000093.1 GCA_949296415.1 uncultured Bacteroides sp.
GATGGCGTTTACCACCTCTATGAGACAACTTTGAGTGACATAACCACGTTTTGCCTTGGAAAGATGAGGCAATATTTCATTTTTTATCGTATCTTTGTCAAGCACAGTGTACATTGGACTTTCACTATATATGAGTTTGGTCACCCATAATATAGGGAACAATCCAATTTGTACGCTGTGCTTTAACATTTTGATACGATTTTAAGAGAATGAAATAAGTTTAAATCACTTCTTTAAATAAAAAACCAACATCATGAGCTTCTACAGGACATTTCCGGCACTGCTCACGCCGCTTGCTGCGGCGATGCCGGCTGTCGCACAACAACAGGCAGTAGCAGAGCGCCCCAACATCGTGGTCATTGTGGCCGATGACATGGGAACAAACGAGATAGGATGCTACGGCGGGAAAAACATCACAACGCCCAACATCGACCGGCTGGCGGAAGAAGGCATCCGCATGACCAACAATTATGCGTCAATGGCCATGAGCGTGCCCATACGCGCGTCGCTTTACACAGGACTGTACCCTGCACGCCACGGCTCTTTCCAGAACCACAAGGCCACGTACAGAACGGTAAAAAGCACGGCACACTACCTGACCGGCCTCGGATACCGTGTGGGACGCACCGGCAAAGACCATCCGACCAATCAGCCGAAAGTCTATCCTTTTGAAAAGATTGACGGCTTTGAGGTGAACTGCGTGGCGTCGCATCCCGCCATATCGACAGCCGAAGGCATAAAGTCCTTCATTACCCGCAATGACAACGAGCCTTTCTGCCTCTACGTGTGCAGCATAAACTCACACATGCCATGGGACGCGGGCGACAGCTCCGAATTCGACCCTGCGGACATCAAGCTCCCGCCCAACTGCGTGGACAACAGGCAAACGCGGAAGGAATTCTGCGACTATCTGGCCGAAATCCGTCTGCTTGACAATGAGGTGGGCATGGTCTACAAGACGCTGGAAGAGACAGGCAAACTGGACAACACGTTGCTCATCTTCCTGGCCGAACAAGGTCCGCAAATGCCCTTCGGCAAATGGACACTCTACCGGTATGGCACGAACAGTGCGCTCATTGCCCGATACCCGAAAGCCATAGAAGCCGGCACGCAAAGCGATGCCATAGTGCAATATGAGGACATACTGCCCACATTGATAGAATTCGCAGGAGGGAAACCGGTGGAAGGACTGGATGGCAAAAGCTTCCTTGACGTGCTCTACGGCAACCGGAAAGAGCACCGTCAATGGGCCTACGGCATCCACAACAACATACCCGAAGGCACCGCATACCCCATACGCAGCATACAAGACAAACGCTACAAGCTCATAGTAAACCTCTCGCCGGACACAAACTACCACAACAAATACCTCACCACAAAAAAGTGCAGCATGTGGGCATCATGGCTTGAGACCGCTGCGGAAAATGCGGAGGCCAGACAGCTTACCGACCGTTTCGTAACCCGTCCGGCCATCGAGTTCTATGACTTGCAGTCCGACCCCTGGGAACTGAACAACCTTGCCGGAAACCCGGCCTATGCCGACCGCATAGCCATCATGCGGACCGCCCTTGAAGCTTGGATGAAGCAACAGGGAGACCGGGGAACACTCATGGACACCCAAAGCCCTGAAACGGCAGGACAGGAACAACCGCAGACACCAGCCCGATAACTCGCGACGCACACACATTGCACGTGTACATACGCACCAGAGGCTGCCCGGATTTCCCTCAGACATTTCCACCCCCGCAAAAGACCGGAGAAGCATCAGGAAAAGAGGGAAATCCGGGCAACCTGCATCCAGCCCTCCGACCGCAGGCCCACACACAGGAAGCTGTGATTTCACACGCAGCAAGCCACTGAAGCACAGCATCATACAAAGGAAATACCCATCCAGATACCTTTTCCCATATACAAACATCACACTACCGTCTTATAAAAAAACGGCATACAAGCTTGCGTCATGACATAAATCTTACTACATTTGGCACAAATTACATAAGAAAGCTATTCATGTCAGTCAACAAAGTCATACTCATAGGCAACGTGGGACGCGACCCTAAAGTGACCTATTACGACAGCGGAAGCTGTGTGGCCCAACTACCCCTTGCCACAACCGAACGCGGATACACCCTACAGAACGGCACCCAGGTGCCCGACCGTACTGAGTGGCACAATCTGGTGTTCCGCAACCGCTTGGGCGAGATTGTGGACAAATACGTGCACAAAGGCGACAAACTCTACATAGAAGGCAAAATACACACCCGCTACTACGACGATCAAGCAGGCGTGCAGCGCAGCGTGACCGAAATATACGTGGACAACATGGAAATGCTCACCCCAAAGGCGGCAGGCGCCTCCGCCCCTAACCAACAAGAAGTCTAACTAAACCCTGAATCTTTGGATCCCGACTGTTATTTATGCCTGACGGCACTGCTCACTGACGGCCTGACCGTACAGACACCTTCCATTCCGGCCATAGGATGCATGGCAGCGGCAGTCCTGCTGCTGGTGGTTTCCGGTTTCTCCTCGGCTTCGGAAATCGCGTTCTTCTCCCTCTCGGATTCGGATCTTGACTCCATAGCGGAAAGAAGACATCCATCCGACGAGAAAATCAGCCGCCTGCTTGAAGACTCCGAACGGCTGAAAGCCACCCTGCTGATAACCAACATGACGGCAAACATCACCATAGTGGTACTCTTCCACTTCTTCTTCCGCGAAGTGGCACACTTCCACTCCGCCGCAGCTGCCATGGCCACACTGACAGCCTCGCTGGCCTTCCTCTTGCTGATGTTCGGCGAGATGATACCCAAAATCTACTCCACCCAACGTCCGCTGGCCTTCTGCCGGTTTGCCGCACAAGCCGTCCTCCTGTGGAGATCCGCCTTATACCCCTTTTCATCCATACTGGTCCACTCCATGAGGCTGTGTGACAGACACGCCACACACAAGGGACACAACATTTCGGTAGACGAGCTGTCACAGGCGTTGGAACTGACAGACAAGAGCCAGATTTCAGAAGAAAGCACCCTACTGGAAGGCATCATACGCTTCGGCGAAGAGACGGCTAAAGAAATAATGACCTCAAGGCTCGACATGGTAGACATAGACATACATACCCCCTACCATTCCGTATTGAAGTGCATTGTAGACAACGCTTACTCGCGCATACCCGTCTACGACGAAACAAGAGACAACATCAGAGGCATACTCTACATTAAGGACCTGCTCCCCCACCTGGACAAAGGGCCGGCCTTCCACTGGCAGTCACTCATCCGCCCTGCCTATTTCGTGCCGGAAACCAAGATGATAGACGACCTGCTACGCGACTTCCAGACCAACAAGATACACATAGCCATCGTGGTGGACGAATACGGAGGCACCTCGGGACTGGTCACCATGGAAGACATCATAGAAGAGATAGTAGGCGAGATCCATGACGAATACGACGACGAAGAGCGTACCTATGCCGTACTCAATGACCACTCTTGGGTATTCGAGGGAAAAACCCTGCTCAACGACTTCTACAAGATAACGCAGACAGACGAAAACACCTTTGATGATGTGGCAGGCGACGCCGACACTGTGGCCGGACTGGTGCTGGAACTGAAAGGCGAGTTTCCCGCACGGCACGAGAAAGTGAGCTTCGGACGATACGAATTCGAGGTGCTGGAACTGGATAACCGCCGCATTCTGAAAGTAAAGTTCACCATCAACCCCATCCCGGCCGACAGCGGGACAGACAAATAAGCCTCCTATGCCCCTGCTGATGCGACACGAATCGCCCTCCTGCCTGTGGGGAATATGGGAGGTGAGCGAGACAATCGGACAACTGCTTGCCCTTGTGCCCCGTCCTGACGAATGCCAGAGAGAAACCGAACACTTCGCCTCCCCCAAACGGCGCACCGAATGGACCGCCACCCGCGTCCTGCTGGCCACACTGGCCGGACCACAGGCCCGCATAGCCCACGAACCAAGCGGGAAACCCTACCTCGCAGACGGCTCCGACACCATAAGCATATCGCATACCAACGGTTACGCCGCAGTCATACTGGGACGGAACGCCCAGACCGTAGGCATAGACATAGAACAATACGGCGAGCGCATAGACCGCCTGACCCACATGTTCATGAACGGACAGGAAAAAGCCCTGCCCTATCAGGGCAAGGCCACATGGTCACATCTCCTGCACTGGTCGGCCAAGGAGACGATGTTCAAATGCATGGACACTCCGGAAACAGACTTCAAGGCCCACCTGCACATCCGCACATTCCAGCCGCAGGCCAGCGGCACTATCCGTGCCTTTGAGGACAAGACCGAGCTAAGGAGGCATTTCGACATACACTACCTGCTGCATCCCCGCTTTGTGCTGACGTGGACGTGCTGAGAAACTGTTTTTGGAATCACAACCGCTCAAGCCGCACGGTGAAATGGCGCATCAGCGGTGCCTCCCATACTATACGCACGCCCCGGGTAATGCTCTCGCGGCGGTCGTACACATTCTTCAGAGCGGCGGCCACCACATTCATGTGATTGTCCGTATATACCCTGCGCGGAATGGCAAGGCGCAACAGGTCAAGTCCTGTAAAGCGGTTCTCGCGCGTCACAGGGTCACGGTCGGCCAGCAGATAACCTATCTCGCATCCGCGTATGCCCGCCTCCAGATAGAGCTCTACAGTAAGCGTCTGCGCGGGAAACTCCTCCTTGGGCACTTGAGGCAACACCTTGGGCGCATCCACAAATATGGCATGACCTCCGGCCGGGCGCTGATAGGGAATGCCATATTCGTCAAGTTTCCGAGCCAGAAAGGCCACTTGCCTGATGCGCGTCTCCAGATTGTCAAACTCGGTGTTCTCGTCCAGTCCCACAGCCAATGCGTTCATGTCACGGCCATTCATGCCTCCGTAGGTCAAGTAGCCTTCAAACTGCACACAGTATCCCTTCGCCCCTTCATACCAGTCCGCACGGCGGGTGGCTATGAATCCGCCCATGTTCACTATGCCGTCCTTCTTGGCACTCATAGTCATGCCATCGGCCAGGCTGAACATCTCGCGGGCAATCTCCTTTATGGTCTTCCCGGCATACCCCTCTTCCCTTGTCTTGATGAAGTAGGCGTTCTCGGCAAAGCGGGCCGAGTCAAGCACCACCGGCTTGCCATACTTGTCGGCCAACGCGCGCACCTGCCGCAGGTTTTCCATGGATACGGGCTGTCCTCCAGCAGTGTTGTTGGTAATGGTCACAATAATAAAGGGAATGCGGTCTCCGTATTCCTTCAGGGCGTCCTCCAACTTCCGCAAGTCCACATTTCCTTTAAAGGGAATCTCCAGCTGGGTATCCTTGGCCTCGTCTATGGTACAGTCCAAAGCTGTGGCCTTACGTCCTTCAATGTGTCCCTTGGTAGTGTCGAAATGTGAGTTGCCGGGCACCACGTCGCCCTCATGCACCAGATAAGAGAAGAGCACGTTCTCCGCCGCCCGTCCCTGATGGGTGGGAATGACATATTCAAACCCCGTAAGCCTTGTAATCACTTCCTTCAGCTTGAAAAACGAAGTGGCTCCCGCATAGCTCTCGTCGCCCATCATGAGGGCCGACCACTGGCGGTCGCTCATGGCTCCGGTGCCCGAATCGGTGATAAGGTCAATGTACACCTGCTCGGCTTTAAGTTGAAACACGTTGTAATGAGCCTCTCTGATCCACTGTTCGCGCTCGGCGCGGGTACTCTTGCGGATAGGTTCCACCATCTTGATTTTCCAAGATTCGGCAAAAGGTAAATCCATAGTTTTTCTTTAGTTTGTTTGACAATATGTTACTGTTCACAGGTATTATCACGAGTTCGGTAGGCAAGTTACGAACTTTTTTCCAAACAAAAGAAGAAAGAGGATGTTTTTTCATCCAAAGAGCACCCACAGAGGGAAGGGCACGATTGAACCTAATAACCCTCCACATTCTCTTCGACCAGCACGAAGATAGTGTTTGTGGGGTATTCACGGTCTTCCAGCAGCACTATCTTGTTCTTTTCCGTCAGCCAGATGCAGACCGGAGCCCGTCTTTCCAATAAGGTGTCGTAGATGGTAAACAGTTCGTCAAACTTTTCGGTAGCTACGTCCTGACCGACATAATCGGGCTCGCCGTAGAAATGCGTTATGTAGG
>CASFQC010000094.1 GCA_949296415.1 uncultured Bacteroides sp.
GGACTATGCGTTCTTTCTCCACGTCGTCACTGCAAACACAGCGCAGCTCCCGCGCCTAAGCGAGGAGGCGTAAAGCGCAGGCGTTGTTTTTTGCGTCAAAAAGGGCAGACCTGTCTGAACGGAGCGAAGCGGAGTGAGTTTCTGCCCTTTAGCAAAAAACAATGCCGGAGTAGCCTCCGAGGTTCAGCGCTTGATTTTTTCTTTTGGTAGCTTTTCTTTTGCATCAAGGCAAAAGAAAAGTACATAAATTATCATTTAGTATACACTAACTATTAGTTACTTATTAATATATCAGCCTATGGCAATGAAAGAATTTGTGATATCCGAGGCGAAGGCCGAGACCGCCGTACTGGTGGGACTGGTCACCCGCACGCAGGACGAACGTAAGACCAACGAGTATCTGGACGAGCTGGCCTTCCTGGCCGAGACCGCCGGTGCCGAGGTGGTGCACCGCTTCACGCAGAAACTGGAGCAGGCCAATTCGGTGACCTACGTAGGACGGGGCAAGCTGGACGAGATAAGGGAATACATACAGGCCGAGGAAGAGGCGGAACGTGAGGTGGGCATGGTCATCTTTGACGACGAACTGTCGGCCAAGCAGATACGCAATATCGAAGCCGAGCTTAAAGTGAAGATTCTGGACCGCACATCGCTTATCCTCGACATATTCGCCATGCGTGCCCAGACGGCCAATGCCAAGACGCAGGTGGAGCTGGCCCAGTACAAATACATGCTGCCCCGCCTGCAACGTCTGTGGACCCACCTGGAACGTCAGGGAGGAGGCTCCGGAGCGGGCGGTGGAAAAGGTTCGGTGGGACTGCGCGGACCGGGCGAGACCCAGCTGGAGATGGACCGCCGCATCATTCTGAACCGTATGGCCCTGCTCAAGCAGCGTCTGGCCGACATTGACCGGCAGAAGAGTACCCAGCGCAAGAACCGGGGAAGGCTCATCCGTGTGGCACTGGTGGGATATACCAACGTGGGCAAGTCCACGCTGATGAATCTCCTGGCCAAGAGCGAGGTCTTTGCCGAGAACAAGCTGTTCGCCACACTTGATACAACCGTGCGCAAGGTCATCATAGAAAACCTGCCCTTCCTGCTGAGCGACACCGTGGGGTTCATACGCAAGCTGCCCACCGATTTGGTGGACTCCTTCAAATCCACACTTGACGAGGTGCGCGAGGCCGACCTGCTGCTTCATGTGGTGGACATTTCGCATCCCGACTTCGAGGAGCAGATCAGCGTGGTGGACAAGACCCTGGCGGACATAGGTGCGGGTGGAAAGCCCGTGGTGCTGGTGTTCAATAAGATAGATGCCTACACGTACGTGCGCAAGGCCGAGGATGACCTCACACCCCGTACCCGTGAGAACATCAGTCTGGATGAGCTGATGCACACTTGGATGGCTAAGATGGAAGACAGCTGCATATTTGTCTCCGCCCGCGAAAAGACCAACCTTGACGGACTGAAGTCCATGGTGTACCAGCGGGTCAGGGAACTGCATGTGCAGAAGTATCCCTACAATGATTTCCTGTATCAGACCTATACCGATGACGAAGCCTGAAAGGAGGGAACGGACATGACGCAAGAATATAGAAGACTGACCGCAGGGGAGGTGCGTGCGCTGGAAAGCCAGTCGTGCATGGCTGCCGACTGGGCGGACGTGGAGGTGGCTTCCGGATTCTCCACGGCATGGGTGCACCATGTGCGCTTTTCCGGAAAGGTGAGGCTGGGAGCCATGGACACCGAGTTCCGGCTGCCCGGCGGGGTGTGCAAGCATTCGGGTCTGCGCCACGTCTGCCTGCACAACGTGACGGTGGGCGACAACTGCTGCATAGAGCACATCCAGAACTACATAGCCAATTACGACATAGGCCACGACTGCTTCATAGAGAACGTCGACATGCTGCTGGTGGACGGACGCACCAGCTTCGGCAACGGCACGGACGTGTCGGTGCTCAACGAAGTGGGCGGGCGCGAGGTGATGATGACCGACAAGCTTTCTGCCCACCTGGCCTACATCATGGCTCTCTACCGCCACCGTCCGCTCCTCACCGGAAGGCTCAGGGAACTGTCGGCCCGCTATGCGGACAAGCATGCCTCGGACAGGGGAAGCATAGGCCATCACGTGTCTATAATGAACGCGGGTACCATATTTAATGTGCGCATAGGCGACTGTTGCACCATATACGGCGCGAGCCGCCTGAACAACGGCAGCGTCAACAGCAACGAGTTCGCTCCCGTGCACATAGGCAGCGGGGTGATATGCGACGACTTTATCATATCCAGCGGGTCGCATATTGACGAGGGTACGATGCTGAGCCGCTGCTTCGTGGGACAGGCCTGCAAACTGGGTCACAACTATTCGGCCAGCGAGTCGCTTTTCTTCAGCAACTGCCAGGGCGAGAACGGCGAAGCCTGTTCCATATTCGCCGGTCCCTTTACGGTAACCCACCACAAGTCTACTCTGCTCATTGCCGGCATGTTTTCCTTTATGAACGCCGGTTCGGGCTCCAACCAAAGCAACCACATGTACAAGCTGGGACCTATCCATCAAGGCACGTTGGAGCGCGGAGCCAAGACGGCCTCGGACTCCTACATCTTGTGGCCCGCGAGGGTAGGGGCATTCTCGCTGGTCATGGGTCGGCACGTCAACCATTCGGACACTACCAACCTGCCGTTTTCTTACCTCATTGAGCAGAATAACACTACCTATCTGGTACCGGGTGTCAACTTGCGTAGTGTGGGCACCATACGCGACGCCCAGAAGTGGCCCAAGCGCGACGGCCGCAAGGATCCCCACAAACTGGACTACATCAACTATAATCTGCTGAGCCCCTACACCGTGCACAAGATGTTCAAGGGCCGCGAACTGTTGCAGAAGCTGCGCGAGGCCAGCGGAGAGCTGTCAGACATCTATTCGTTCCACAGCGCCAAGATACGCAATTCGGCTCTGGTCAAAGGACTACGTTTCTACGAGATAGCCATCAACAAGTTTCTGGGAAACTCTGTCATCAAGCGGCTGGAAGGTACCGACTTCCGCACCGACGAGGAAATACGTCTCCGTTTGCGCCCCGATACTCCCATAGGACGGGGCGAGTGGGTGGACTTGTCAGGACTCATCGCTCCCAAAAGCGAGGTGGATGCTTTGGCCGATGCCGTGGAGCAGGGTCGCATGGACCGGCTGGGCGACATAAACGACGCTTTCGGCCGCATGCATGCCAACTATTACACCTATGAGTGGACCTGGGCTTACGACAAGCTGGAAGAATTCTATGGTGTGCGCCCCGATGATATGACCGCCGCCGACATCATCCGCATTGTGGAGAAGTGGAAAGAGTCGGTCATCGGATTGGACCGCATGGTGTACGAGGACGCCAAGAAAGAGTTTTCCCTGGCCTCCATGACCGGATTCGGAGCCGACGGCTCGCGGCTGGAAAAAGAGCAGGACTTCGAGCAGGTGCGGGGCGACTTTGAGAGCAACCCCTTTGTCACCGCCGTACTGAAGCACATCGAAGTGAAGAGCGCGCTGGGCGACGAGCTGATAGAAAGGATGCGCAAGGTGATGCGGGGGAATACGCAGGGGTAAAAGCAGGCAAATGGTGGCCTATGGACGCTGCTTTTCAGTCGCCATAGTCCGTCCACAGGGCGGGTAGGCAACCTGCAACCGTCACAGAGTACATTCGTACCGGACGAGCAGAGAAGTAAAACGCGACTTTTCACGAAGTCCCGCTTTTTTAGGCGGAAATAGTTGCGCGTTTCCAAATAAAGGCTTACCTTTGCACTCCGTAAAACAACGCCTGTCGCCGATATAGCTCAGTTGGTAGAGCAACGCATTCGTAACGCGTAGGTCGCCGGTTCAAGTCCGGCTATCGGCTCAAAAGATAGAAAAAACGGCACCGGTTATACCACATTATAATCGGTGCCTTTCTGTTTTCAACCTCACACCGCAAAGATGAAAAGAAAGACGCGCAACCTGTTGCTGTCCTTAGCTGCCATTGTGCTGCTTGCAGCCATGACATGCGGAGGCGCCGGATACTACCTGTTGTTCTACCCCCAGTTCCGTCTGACGGACTACACCTATTTATATATAGACAACGACGACACGCAGGACTCCGTGATATGCAAGCTGAACCGGCTGTCGCCCGACGCCGTCCTGACCGGATTCCAATGTTTGGCACACCGCCGCCGGTACGCCGAAAACATCCATACCGGCCGGTACAGGATAAATCCCGGCGACAATATATACGCCGTATTCAACCGCCTTTACAGAGCCCATCAGGAACCCATCATGCTTACGGTAGGAGGTGTACGCACGCTGGATATGTTGGCACGCAACGTTGGGCGACAGATTATGGCTGACTCTGCAGAGATAGCCTCGCTCATGCACGATTCCTTGTTCCTTTCTTCGCTGGGCTATACACGCCAGACGTTGCCCGCACTCTTCATGGCCGAGAGCTATGAGGTGTACTGGAACATCAGTGCCGAAGCCTTCTTCAAACGCATGCAGACAGAGCACAGACGCTTCTGGAACGCCGGAAGGCTGAAGAAAGCCGAAGAAATGGGGCTGACCCCAGACCAAGTATGTACCTTGGCATCCATTGTGGCCGAAGAGACCAACAACGCAGCCGAAAAGCCCGTAGTGGCAGGACTCTATATGAACAGGCTGAAACGAGGAATACCGTTGCAGGCGGATCCTACTATAAAATTCGCGTTGCAGGATTTCGGCCTACGCCGCATAACCAACGCACAGTTGCAGACAGACTCGCCCTACAACACCTACCTCAATACAGGATTGCCCCCAGGCCCCATACGTATACCTTCGCGGACAGACATCGAAGCGGTGCTTGACTACACACATCACAATTACATCTACATGTGTGCCAAAGAAGACTTTTCGGGCACCCACAATTTCGCCAGCAACTACACTGCCCACATGAGAAACGCCCGGAAATACTGGAAAGCGCTACACTGCCCACATGAGAAACGCCCGGAAATACTGGAAAGCGCTGAACGAGCGGAAAATATACCGGTAAATGCCATAAGAAAGCGGAATGATTCATGCCATAATGTCAGTAATGCTGCCAACTCCATACGATGACAACCCCATGAACGCTTTGGCACAGCATTTGTCTTTCCTAAGACGTCTGCCCGCAAGACAGACACAGAAAACCGAATAATAACAAATAAAAAGATAACAATCATGGGAAAAATCATTGGTATTGACTTAGGAACTACAAACTCTTGTGTTGCCGTATTTGAAGGTAACGAACCGGTGGTAATCGCCAACAGTGAAGGCAAGCGTACGACTCCTTCAGTAGTGGCTTTTGTTGATGGTGGCGAACGTAAGGTGGGCGATCCTGCCAAACGTCAGGCTATCACTAACCCGAAACGTACGATATACTCCATCAAACGTTTCATGGGTGAGAATTGGCAACAAGTTCAGAAGGAAGTAAGCCGTGTGCCCTATCCAGTAGTGAACGACAACAACCTGCCTCGTGTGGATGTGGACGGACGTCACTACACACCGCAGGAAATCTCAGCTATGATTCTGCAGAAGATGAAGAAGACGGCTGAAGATTATCTGGGTCAGGAAGTGACCGAAGCCGTCATTACCGTTCCGGCTTATTTCTCTGACTCCCAGCGTCAGGCCACCAAAGAGGCCGGACAAATTGCCGGACTGGATGTGAAACGTATCGTGAACGAGCCTACGGCAGCCGCTCTGGCTTATGGAATAGATAAGGCTAACAAGGATATGAAGGTTGCCGTGTTTGACCTTGGTGGAGGTACATTCGATATCTCTATCCTGGAATTTGGCGGTGGCGTGTTCGAAGTGTTGTCTACGAACGGTGATACCCATCTGGGCGGTGATGACTTTGACCAGGCTATCATCAACTGGCTGGTACAGGAGTTCAAGAATGATGAAGGCGCCGACCTGACGAGCGATCCGATGGCCATGCAACGTTTGAAGGAAGCTGCGGAAAAGGCCAAGATAGAATTGTCTTCCTCCACTTCTACGGAAATCAACCTGCCGTACATCATGCCGGTAGGCGGTGTGCCCAAACACTTGGTGAAAACATTGACCCGTGCCAAGTTTGAGCAACTCTGCCACGACCTGATTCAGGCTTGTCTGGAGCCGTGTAAGAAAGCGGTAAGCGACGCTGGCCTGAGCACGTCTGATATTGACGAAGTGATTCTCGTAGGTGGTTCGTCACGTATTCCTGCCGTACAGAAACTGGTACAGGACTATTTCGGCAAAGTACCTTCCAAAGGAGTGAACCCTGATGAGGTTGTAGCCGTAGGTGCTGCCATCCAGGGTGCCGTATTGAACAAAGAAGCAGGTGTGGGCAATATTGTCTTGCTGGATGTCACTCCGCTGACTCTGGGTATCGAAACCATGGGTGGGGTAATGACCAAATTGATTGATGCCAATTCAACCATACCTTGCAAGAAGAGCGAAGTGTTCTCTACCGCAGCCGACAACCAGACGGAAGTGACTATCCACGTATTGCAGGGTGAACGTCCTATGGCCGCACAGAACAAATCTATAGGCCAATTCAACCTCACAGGCATAGCTCCGGCCCGCCGTGGCGTTCCGCAGATTGAGGTGACTTTTGATATTGATGCCAACGGTATTCTGAAAGTATCTGCCAAGGATAAGGCCACAGGCAAAGAGCAGGCCATCCGTATTGAAGCTTCCAGCGGCTTGAGCAAGGAAGAGATAGAACGCATGAAGGCTGAAGCTTCCGCCAACGCCGAAGCGGACAAGAAGGAACGTGAGAAAGTGGACAAGCTTAACCAGGCTGACTCTATGATATTCACGACCGAAAACCAGTTGAAAGACCTTGGTGACAAGATCCCGGCTGACAAGAAGGCTCCCATTGAGACTGCCCTTCAGAAGCTGAAAGACGCTCACAAGGCTCAGGACTTGAGTGCCATAGATAGCGCGATGGCTGAACTGAACACCGCATTCCAGGCTGCAAGTGCGGAAATGTATGCACAGTCCGGAGCACAAGGAAATCCTAATGCCGGTCAGGCGAATAATAACCAAAACACTGGCAACAATAACAAGGATAATGTGCAGGATGCAGACTTTGAGGAAGTGAAATGATTCCGATAAGTAAACAAATACTAAATCGCAAGCAAAAGCGTGCAGCTCAACGAGCTGCACGCTTTTTGCGTTTATAGGGTTCTTGGTTTCTTAAAAGTAGGAAATGTGCCAATAATCGGATTTGAAATCAAAAGAAAGTGCAAAGTCTGTGGCAAGGTCTTTAGAGGGAACTTGTTTGAATTTTGCTCAGTACTGTTCTGGAATGTTTCTTTCGGTAACATTTTCTATAGTCATGAGGAGCGTGGGATTATGTGACTCTTAAAAAGGAAAATTTGAACAGGCTCTAAATGAAAGAACCGTGATTTTGAGGGGACAAAACGTGACACGTTATAAACCATTTCGTATCTTTGCGACCATAACAGGCATATGATTTATATGCAAATAAAAAGCGGAAAGACGATGAAAGCATTCACAGTACTCATTCTGGGGGCATGCATAGCCATGACCCTTCCGGCACAAGCCCAGAGCCGTGAAGAAAAAAAAGCCGGACGGGCGGAAGCCGTGGCCAAAGCCTTGGACGCACGCACCTTTAAGGTAGGCGTAGACTACATGATTCCGCGGAGGGGCAAGTCGCGGGCTCTTACCTCGCCCTATAGTGTGGAAGTGAGGGGCGACTCCATCTGTTCTTGCTTGCCTTATGTGGGCAGAGGGTTTAACGTACCTTACGGAGGAGGACAGGGACTGAACTTTAGTGCCGCCATAAGCCAGTATGAAGATGAAGAGGGGAAGAAAGGACGCAGGCTGATAACCATAAAGGTCCGGAGCGACGAGGACAGCTATACCTACCGTCTCACCGTATATCCCGACGGACAGGCCAGTCTGAACGTGCAGCCCACGGAACGCGAGTCCATATCTTACCGAGGAGAGTTGGAGTACTGACATGGGCAACTGGAAACAACGCACCGCCCTGCTGATGGGGGAAGAGAAGATGCGCAGGCTGGAACAGGCACACGTGTTGGTGGTGGGTCTGGGAGGAGTGGGCGCCTATGCCGCAGAGATGTTATGTCGGGCTGGGATAGGTCACATGACCATGGTGGATGCCGACACTGTGCAGCCCACGAATCTCAACCGGCAGTTGCCCGCACTGCGATCCACCATAGGTCGCCTTAAGGCCGAAGTGTTGGCGGAACGCTTCCGTGATATCAATCCGCAGCTGGAACTTGATGTGCTGCCACTGTTCATCAAGGACGGGGAGGTGGACCGACTGCTGGATGCCGCACCCTATGACTTCGTGATAGACGCCATTGACACGCTCGCGCCCAAATGCCACCTCATAGCTGGAGCTTGGCAGAGGAAGCTGAAGATAGTGTCAAGCATGGGGGCGGGAGCCAAGACCGACATCACTCAGGTGAGATTTGCCGACCTATGGGATACCTACCACTGCGGGCTGAGCAAAGCCGTACGCAAGAGGTTGCAGAAGATGGGATTGTCCAAACGGAAGCTGCCTGTAGTGTTCAGCACCGAACAGGCTTCCCCCGCAGCCGTGGCGTCTGCCGGAGACGGTGAGGAAGGAGGAAAAAAGACGGTATGCGGGACCGTGAGTTACCTGCCTGCTGTATTCGGATGCTATCTGGCTGAATATGTGATAACAAGATTATGATGATAGAACTGACCGACATAACCAAAAGTTTCGGCTCTCTGCAGGTGTTGCGGGGAATCAGCCTGAACATAGACAAAGGAGAAGTGGTAAGCATTGTAGGACCCAGCGGAGCGGGGAAGACCACCCTGCTGCAAATAATGGGCACGCTGGACAGGCCAGACGGCGGACAGTTGATGATAGACGGCACCGATGTGGCACGCTTGAAAGAACGCGGGCTGTCTGCCTTCCGGAACCGTCACATAGGCTTTGTTTTCCAGTTTCATCAGCTGCTGCCCGAATTTACGGCACAGGAGAACGTCATGATTCCCGCCCTCATCGCGGGAATAGGCAGGAAGGAGGCACAGGAACGTGCGGCCCAAGTGCTGGCGCTCCTCGGACTCACCTCCCGCGCGGCACACAAACCGGCCGAACTGTCGGGAGGAGAGAAACAGCGGGTGGCCGTGGCACGCGCCCTCATCAACCGTCCCGCCGTAGTGCTGGCCGACGAGCCGTCGGGAAGTCTGGACACGCAAAACAAGATGGAACTGCACAGGCTGTTCTTTGACCTGCGCGACCGGCTGGGACAGACCTTTGTCATCGTGACACACGACGAGGAGCTGGCGCGGCTCACCGACCGGACTATACACCTGAAGGACGGACAGATATGTCCCAACGCATGATTGGGATGAAGGTCAGCTGGCAGCGGCTTTCCTGTATTCCAGCGGCGGACACCCCACGTGGCGCTTGAACAGGCGGTTGAAGTGCTGTGTATATTGGAAGCCAAGCTCGAAGGCTATTTGGGAAACCGTCTTGTCCGTACCCAGAATCTGCTCCTTGGCCACGTCCACCAGCTTGTCCTGTATGTATTCCTGAGGTGACTTGCCGGTGGACTTCTTGATGAGGTCGCCGAAGTAGTTGGGTGAGAGGCACACCTTCTCGGCAAAGTACTTCACCGTGGGCAGTCCGGCCGACTGGGGCATGTGACGGTCAAAGTAGTCGTCCAGCAGTGTCTCAAAACGAGTCAGCGTGTCGCGGTTCGCATGGGCACGGGTGGCGAACTGACGGTCGTAGAAGCGCATGCAGTAGTCCAACAGCAGCTCTATACCACGGGCCAGCAGGCGGCGCGAGTGGCGGTCGGCGGGATGGCACAGCTCGGATTTTATCATGTCCAGGCAATCGGTGAACATGGCTCGCTCCCCGTCGCTCATGTGCAGCGCCTCGGTGGAGGAATAGGAGAAGAAGGAGTAGCGGCGTATGTTCTTGCCCAGCGAGGTGCCTTTCAGCAGGTCGGGATGGAACAGCAGGCCCAGGGCGGCGGGACGCATCCCCTCGCGCCCAACCACGCTTACCACCTGTCCGGGGGCGAAGCTGGTCACGGTGCCCTCCTGATAGTCGTAGGTCTGGCGTCCATAGCGCAGGTCCCCGCACTTTGTTTCCTTCAGGAAGAGGGCGTATATGCCATAATTCACCGTAAAGTTTACGGGAAAGCGTGTGGCCTCCTTCAGGTCGACCACACTTACCAAAGGATGGACCGTTTTCAGTCCGAAGAGGCGGTTATACTGTTCCACAGTATCCACCCTGATGATGTCATTGTTCATATAAGGTCTTATGTCCGTTGGGGTTCTACGAGGTACAAATATACGTATATCTATATAGAGAAAGGCACGGGGAACAGGTTTTTCCCCGTGCCTTTCAGCATTATTAGCACTTGGCTTCCTTCTGGGGCGCGGTCAGCGTCCTGTGGCTTGCAGGTACTGACGTTTCCTCACCTCGTACTGCGCCCAAGCTTCCACGTACTGGTCTCGGCTCTGCTGGTAGAGGGTCTGCGCGTCAAGCAGGTCGCTCATGGAACAGGTTCCGGCGTGGTAGTAGTCGGTGTTGAGACGCAGGTTCTCGGCCGACTGGGCTATGGACTTCCGTGCTATCTGTACCTGGCGGTAGGCGTCGTTCATGTCGTTCCAGGCACTCTGCATGCGTATGACGAGCAGCTCGCCCTTGTCCTTGAGGTCGTTCTCTGCGGTGCGCACGGCCAGCTTTTGTTGCTTCATGTCGTGCGAGCCTCCCCACCATCCGGTCAGCGGGATGCTGACGGTGGCGAATCCCAGCCAGAAGGCCTGGTCGTGGTCCAGGATGTTCTCGTACATGTATCCTCCGCCTATGGCCAGTGTGGGAAGCTGCCGTCCTACGGTGAGTTTGCGCTCTATGCGGGCGGCCTTGAGTTGGGCACGCAGCAGGTTGTATTCAGGTGTGAGTTGTAGTGACGATTCGGGCGAGCGGTAGAG
>CASFQC010000095.1 GCA_949296415.1 uncultured Bacteroides sp.
ACTGACCCTAAAGAAATAAAGGCATTAGGCAGAGAAGTGCGGAATTTTGACGAATACAAATGGCAAAAGCACCGTATGGAAATTGTCATTACCGGCAATCTGCATAAATTCATGGACAATGAAGAACTGAAAGTCTTTCTGCTTGCTACAAGAAACAAGATATTGGTGGAAGCCAGCCCCTACGATACAGTCTGGGGAATTGGCATGAAAGAAGATGACCCAGACTGCAGGAATCCCCGTTTATGGAAAGGAGAAAACCTGCTTGGGTTTGCATTGATGGATGTGAGGGAAAAACTCAGTAAGATATAATAAAGAAATCCACTATGGAATCATCGAAAAAACTTCAAACGTATCATACGGCTTCCATATTCGCCATAGACCGTTTACGGATGGGAACGGACGGCCATGGAATCACCACACTGGTCTGTCTCATGGGCTGTCCGCTTCGGTGTGCTTACTGCCTGAACGATCGTTGTCATGAGGAAATCTATTCAAAAGGTAGCCGTGGACTTTACTTAAATAAGGGAATCATGCAACTGGATGCCAATGAACTCTATGACCGTGTGAAGATAGACGACCTTTACTTTCAGGCCACGGGAGGCGGTATCTGTTTTGGAGGTGGTGAGCCGACCCGATACGCCGGTTTCATAGAGGAATTTCGCCGGGTATGCGGTAATGTCTGGAAAATCACATTGGAAACCTCACTTTACTGTTCCGAGGACACCATCCGACAACTCGCACCGATTGTGGACCATTGGATCGTGGATGTGAAGGATATAAACCACGTCATTTACGAACGATATACCGGACTACCGAGCTGTGTCCGTGACAGCTCACTGAGCGTACTGCTCGATACCTGTCCGGCGGATAATATCACCGTGAAACTTCCCCTTATCCCTGGTTATAATACGGATGATGATGTGGATTACAGCCTGGATGTGCTGGAAAGGAAGGGGTATAAGAATTTTGAATTTGTGCGTTACCTTCAAAGAGAATCTAAATATCACCCTCAAACAAAAGGATAGTAAAATGAACGGAAGAGATAAATGCAACTTGCTCAGAGAAATCCGAAAGCGGATAGCCGCACAGTATGGATTGGCCTATCAGCCAGAAGAATGCCGCCACGAAGGGAATTGCGCAGGCACATGCCCAAAATGTGATGCTGAACTGCAAGACCTGCAAAGGCAATTAAAGGAGAAAGGCATTGAAAATATTGAACTTGACCGGCAGATGAAGGAGAGGGTTGACACCTTCAATCCGGGCGGTGATACGGGCAATGACCTCATTGCCCTACAAGGCGATGTCGCCCCACCCGAATACAATGACGAAATAGAAGTTACAGAAGGTATGCCTGCACCGCCTCCTGAAGGAATGTCTAATTTTCCCGAGCCCAAAAAGAAAAGAGCGTTTTTTAAGGAATGTGCCATTGCCGGCTGGAACTTCCATCATCCGGAAGACTTTTGGGATGAGCTGTATGAAGGAGCGGAGCTTGTCTTGGTCCGCGAACGTGCCAATAAGCACGACCGGAATGCAGTGGCCGTGGCATTAGCTGATGATATGGAAGGTGACACGGAAAATTTTGACTTTGACTGCATCATCGGCTATGTGCCACGAAAGGAAAACGAAATGATGGCGAAGATGATGGATATGGGATGGGGCGATGCCTTTACAGCAGAACTTACCACAGTCAAGGATAATGGGACTTACGATGAACGTTTGCGCATGACCATCTATATTAAAAGTAAGATAGAGAGTACGGAAAGTTGGTATGTACAAAAGATGGATAATAGTTCCTACCAAGACCTTTTGGAATCTCTTTACCAAGATGGCGTTGCACATTTCCGTTGGGGTGGTTTCCCTCCTTGGGAAAGAGATTTACCCCGAAAAGGTGATAAGGTGGTATTCATTCACAGATGTAAGGTAGGTGCAGAACTCTGCCTGATGCACACGATTGCCATAGGAGAGGATGCCATGCCTTTCTTGGAGAACCCAGAAGAGGAAATGAACATGGTGGATGATTGCGCCCCGTATGTACTGACGTTGGTCAAAGGACCGATTATAGTTGACTTGCAGGAACTAAACTTCTTGAGCAACCGTGAAATCGGTTCTTGCCAACCGGAAGAGAAACTGTCTGAAGATAGTATTGTCAAATTAAAAGATTTATTCTTCAAAAAATAACGCCCATGCCCAAACTTCGCTGTGTAGTAGAACGCATCACCTATCAGAATCCGGAGAACGGATATTCCGTGATGAAAGTCAAGGTGAAAGGTTATGACGACCTTGTGACCTTGGTAGGGAACCTGTTGGAGGTGCCTGCCGGGAGCGTACTACTGTGCGAAGGCGACTGGAAGGTGGACAAACGCTATGGCAGCCAGTTCGTCTGCCAGACCTGGGAGGAAGTGATGCCCGCCACCATCTATGGCATCGAGAAGTACCTGGGCAGCGGCCTGGTGAAAGGCATCGGGCCGAAGTTTGCCCAACTGATTGTGAAGCAGTTCGGAGTGGACACCATCGAAGTGATAGAGACCGACATCGAACGGCTGTATGAAGTGCCGGGCATCGGTAAGAAGCGCGTGGAGAAAATCCGCGAGAGCTGGGAGAAGCAGAAGGACATCAAGAACGTGATGCTTTTTCTGCAAGGCTATGGCGTCAGCACGGCCTATGCCGCCAAGATATACCGCCAATACGGCAAGGAAAGCATCGACAAGGTGAAAGAAAATCCCTATCGCCTGGCGGATGACATCTGGGGCATCGGCTTCAAGACGGCCGACGGAATCGCCGGGAAGATGGGGTATGGGAAGAACGACCTGCGACGCTGCAAGAGCGGCATCATCTACACCCTGAACCAGCTGGCCAACGAGGGACACGTGTATGCCGAAGAGGAGCAGCTGGTGAAAGCCGCCACCGACCTGCTGGAAGCGGAAGAGGACTCCATCCGCAAAGCCCTGGCCGATATGGCACGGACGGAAGACCTGAAGATAGAGGATGGAGCCATCTACCTGCCTCCGTTCTACTATGCCGAAACGGGCGCGGCCAACCGCTTGCTGGCCCTGCTCCGTGAGTCGGAAGGCAACCTCTTCGCGACCCGGTTCAATGCGGCGGAACTGTCCAAGGCAGCGGGTATCACGTATGACGAGGTGCAGTTGCAGGCCATCGGAGAAGCCCTCCGCTCCAAGGTCATGGTGCTGACAGGCGGCCCCGGCACGGGCAAGACCACCACGACCCAAGGTATCATCACCGCATTGAAACACCTGGGCCTGCGCATCCTGCTGGCCGCCCCCACCGGACGGGCCGCCAAACGGATGAGCGAGGCCACGGGCATGGAGGCCAAGACCATCCACCGCCTGCTGGAGTACAACCCGAAGGACGGCTACAAGCGCAACGATGAGAATCCGCTGGAAGGCGACGCGCTCATTGTGGACGAATGTTCCATGATAGACATTATCCTGATGAACAGTCTGATGAAGGCAGTCCCCACTTCCATGCGACTGGTCATGGTGGGCGACATCGACCAGCTGCCCAGCGTGGGAGCCGGCAACGTGCTGCGCGACATTATGGAAAGCGGAAAGATACCCGTCATCCGCCTGACGCGCATCTTCCGGCAGGCACAGTCCAGCCGCATCGTGATGAGTGCGCACGCCATCAACCAAGGTCGTTTCCCCGATACCAGCAACGGGAAGGACACCGACTTCTTCTTCATGCAACAGGAAGACCCGGAAAGAGTTGCCGCAGAAATCGTGAACCTCGTGAAGAACCGGTTGCCCAAAGCCTACCACCGGAAGACATCCGACATCCAGGTACTGACACCCATGCAACGAGGAATAGTAGGCGCGGCCAATCTGAACATGGCCTTGCAGCAGGCGCTGAACCCTTCGGGCGTGTCGCTGAACCGTAGCGGCTATTCGTTCCGCCAGAGCGACCGGGTGATGCAGCTACGTAATAACTATGACAAGGATGTGTTCAACGGAGACCTGGGTTTCGTGGAATCGGTCGATTTGGAGGAGCGCACCTTGGCCGTCAACTTCGACGGCAGACTGGTGGAATATGATGCCTCGGAACTGGACGAGCTGACGCTGGCCTACGCCACCACCATCCACAAGTCGCAAGGCTCGGAATACCCCATCGTGGTGATGCCCGTCTTGATGACCCACTATGTGATGCTGCAGCGCAACCTGATTTACACGGGAATCACCCGTGCCAAGAAGATTTGCGTGCTCATCGGTACGAAGAAGGCATTGTCGTTTGCCATCCGCAACATGACGGTGCTGAAACGCAACACGAGACTGAAAGAACGGTTGAACCCGGCATTTGCGCAACCGGTATCGCCCAAACAGATACGGCCCTACATTCTGGGGATTCCGGAGAATGAAACGGCCTTTGCCGCCGAACCAACGGTGGACTATAACAAAGGAGACCAATGAACATGGAGTCCGAACGCCAATATATAGCCATTGACCTGAAATCATTCTACGCCTCGGTGGAATGTGTCGAACGGGGACTTGACCCGCTCGACACCTGCCTGGTCGTGGCCGACCCGTCGCGGACGGAAAAGACCATCTGTCTGGCCGTGTCGCCCGCGCTGAAAAGCTACGGCATAGGCGGCAGGCCACGGCTGTTCGAGGTGGTGCAGAGGGTGCGTGAGGTGAACCGGCAGCGGGGATGCTCCGGGAAATCCCACTCGAAAAAGGAGCTGGACGCGCACAGAGAACTGGCCGTGGACTATCTGGTGGCACAGCCGCGCATGGCGCATTACATCCAGTACAGCACACGTATTTACGAGATATATCTCCGTCACATCGCTCCGGAGGACATCCATGTCTATTCCATCGACGAGGTGTTCATGGACGTCACGTCTTACCTGAAGAACTACAGGATGACGGCTCACGAGCTGGCCATGAGAATCATCCGCGAGGTGCTGGCCGAGACAGGCATCACCGCCACCGCCGGAATCGGCACGAACCTTTATCTCTGTAAGGTGGCTATGGATATAGTGGCCAAGAAAATGCCTGCCGACAAGGACGGCGTGCGCATTGCGAAACTGGATGAGATGACCTACCGCCGTCTGTTATGGGAGCATACGCCGCTCATGGACTTCTGGCGCGTGGGCCGTGGAATTGCCGCACGGCTGGCCACCTACGGTATCCTGACAATGGGCGACATCGCCCGTTGCTCCATTGAACGTGAGGACTTGCTGTATAAGTTGTTCGGTATCAATGCGGAACTGCTGATAGACCACGCCTGGGGATGGGAGCCGGTGACAATGGACATGATAAAGGCATACCGCCCAGAGACAGGCTCCGTCAGCAGCGGACAGGTGCTCCAGTCGCCCTACACGGCAACCAAAGCCCGGAATGTGGTGCTGGAAATGGCGGACAGCCTTTCACTCGATCTGGTTGACAAGAGACTGGTGACCGACCAGCTTGTGCTGACCATCGGTTACGACACCGAATCGCTGACGGACAGGAACATCAGGGAAAAGTATCAGGGAAAAGTGGCGACAGACCGCTACGGCAGACAAGTCCCGGCTCATGCCCACGGAACAGCCAACATGGAGCGTCCGACCTCTTCCGAGACAATCCTCATGGAGAATGCCGGCGGACTGTTCGACCGCATTGTAAACCCCGACCTGCTGGTGCGCCGCATCACCCTGTCGGCAAACCATCTTATGCACGAGACGGATATACAGCCAGATAATAAAGCGGTGCAACTCGACCTTTTCACCGATTACGAGAAACTGGAAAAGGAACAGAAAGCCGAAGAAGAGATGCTGGCCAGGGAACGCCGCCGCCAGGAAGCCGTGCTGCAGATAAAGAAGAAGTTCGGCAAGAACGCCATCCTCAAAGGGTTGAACTATGCGGACGGAGCCACCCAG
>CASFQC010000096.1 GCA_949296415.1 uncultured Bacteroides sp.
TTTATGCTACAAACAGGGCTTTGGCGGCGATCGGAACTGAACTTTATATCAATTTTGCACATGCGGCATAGTATAAATTAATTCTTATGACTTACTTAACATGAAGTGTTTTTTTAATGTTTCTTTTCTGGATTGAGAAAGATTGTCTGTTTTTCACTGTAAACTTTTTGTGTCCTTTGATCAGCTTCTATAAAATCTATGTGATAGGGATTTATTAAGATTTAGAAAGGAGCGAAGTGTTTCTATTAAGAGTTATTTGTCTCTTCTATCTTCTGTGACAAATCAAAAAAGCATGCGACATATGGTGCAGATATCAACCTAAATGCCTACCTTTGTTAATGGATTGAAGGCGGCAGATATAAAATGCAGAAATATATATGAAGGATTTTCTAAAATTTACGGTAGCCACCATCACAGGTATAGTGGCTACGTGTGTGCTCTTTTTTTTGTTGAGTGTGGTTACACTGTTGGGAATGGCCTCTTCCACAGAGACGGAAACCGTGGTGAGACCAAACTCTGTTATGATGCTTGATTTGAAGGGCAGTCTGGTGGAACGCTCGCAGGACAATCCCTTCGGCCGGTTCCTGGGCGAGGAGTATAACAGCTACGGACTGGATGATATCCTCTCGTCCATACGCAAGGCCAAGGAGAATGAGGACATCAAGGGCATTTATTTGCAGGCCGGGTTCCTGGGGGGCGGGTTTGCCTCGTTAAAGGAGATAAGGGATGCCCTGACCGACTTCAAAGAGTCGGGCAAATTCATCGTAGCTTATTCCGACACTTATACGCAGGGATTGTATTATCTGTCAAGCGTGGCCGACAAGGTGCTGCTCAACCCGCAGGGTAGCATAGAGTGGAGCGGACTGGCCTCGGCTCCTGTGTTCTTCAAGGATTTGTTGGACAAAGTGGGGATAGAGATGCAGATATTCAAGGTGGGTACTTACAAGTCGGCTGTGGAACCTTTTATAGCAACCCAGATGAGCGACGCCAACCGCGAGCAGATCAGCGCCTATCTCAACTCTGTATGGTCGCAGCTTACAGCCGACGTGGCCGGGTCGCGTAACCTCAGTGTGGATTCGCTCAATGCCGTGGCCGACAGAATGCTGCTGATGCAGCCTGCCGAAGACTGTGTGGCCTGCGGACTGGCCGATACGCTGATTTACAGGAATGACGTGAGGGACTATCTGAAGCGCATGGCCGGTGTGGGCGAAGACGACGACCTGCACGTGCTGGGACTGCGCGATATGATAAACGTGAAGAAAAACGTGCCGAAAGACAAGAGCGGCAACATCATTGCCGTGTATTACGCTTTTGGCGAGATAGATGGAGCCTCTTCCTATATGGACGGGGAGGAAGGTATAGATTCGGAGAAGGTGATGACCGACCTGCGCAAGCTGAAGGACGATGACGATGTGAAAGCCGTGGTGCTGCGTGTGAACTCGCCGGGAGGAAGTGCTTACGGTTCCGAACAGATATGGTATGCGCTGAGTGAGCTGAAGAAGAAGAAACCGGTCATTGTGTCAATGGGTGACTATGCCGCATCGGGCGGATACTACATATCGTGCAATGCCGATACCATCGTGGCCGAACCTACCACGCTGACTGGCTCCATAGGCATATTTGGCATGGTGACAAATACCCAAGGGCTGATGGACAAGATAGGGGTGGACTTCGATGTGGTGAAGACCAACCGTTTCTCGGACTTTGGCATGACGGTACGTCCTATGAACGACGACGAGAAGATGCTGATGCAGGCAAACGTGAACAGAGGGTACGACCTCTTTCTAACACGTTGCTCGGACGGAAGGGGCATAGCTAAGGAAGACCTGGACAAAATAGCACAAGGACGAGTGTGGACCGGGACAACGGCCAAGGAACTGGGACTGGTGGATGTGCTGGGCGGACTGGATACGGCCATCGGTATAGCCGTGGAGAAGGCCGGGGTGGAGAACTACTCGTTGTTGTCCTATCCGCGCAAGGCTGGCATGTTCGAGAGTCTGCTTGACATTAATCCGGGGAACTACATCAGAAGCCGGGTCTTGAAGTCTGTGACCGGGGATACCTCTTACCGCCTGTTGGAACTGATGGACGGAGTGGAGAAAGCGGACCGTATACAGGCCCGTCTGCCTTTTGACCTGAACATCCAATGAACGGCATGCGGACCGCACGGGAGATGAATACGGAGGTGCCGCGTGTCGGCGTGTGCCGCTGGCTCTATCCGCTGGCTTGGCTTTACGGAGCGGGCGTATGGCTCAGGAACAAGCTGTTCGACTGGGGATGTCTCCGGTCGGAACGCTTTGACATCCCCGTCATATGTGTGGGCAATCTGGCTGTGGGAGGGACGGGAAAGACCCCCCATACGGAATACCTTGTCCGGTTGCTGCTCCGTGCCGGATTTCGTCCGGCCACACTGAGCAGGGGCTATAGGAGGCACACCCGGGGCTTTGTTCTGGCCGGTGAAGGTTGCGATGCCCGGAGCATAGGCGACGAGCCCATGCAGATGAGGCTCAAGTTTCCCGGCATAAGGGTGGCGGTGGACGAGGACCGCAGGCGTGGCATAAGGCTGTTGTCGGACATGGATCATCCGAAAACAGACGTCATCTTGCTGGACGATGCTTTCCAGCACCGTTATGTGCGTAGCGGTCTGAACATATTGCTGACCGATTATCATCGCTTGTTCAGCGAAGATGCCCTGATGCCTGCAGGAAGGCTGCGCGAACCGGCAAGCGGCAGGAAAAGGGCGGATGTGGTGGTCGTCACCAAATGTCCGGACCATATGGAGCCGGACTGTATGGCCGGAGTGGCCGCACGGCTGAGGCTGAGGCCGGACCAGCGGCTGTATTTCTCCACGCTGCGCTACGGCGGCCTTTATCCGCTTTATCCCGAAGGAAGGAATGTTCCGCAGGAAATCACGGCGGATACTCAGGTGCTGCTGCTTACGGGCATAGCCTCGCCGGCCGCATTGGAAAGGCAGCTGAGACGAAGCACGGAACAGGTGAGCGTCCTGTCATATGCCGACCATCACGACTTCGCGGAAAAAGACTTGAATCATGTGAGGGAACGCTTCCGCAGGCTACAAGCGCGACATAAGCTCATAGTAACCACGGAAAAGGATGCCGCACGGCTTGCGGGACATCCGGGCGTGGACGGAGAACTGAGACCTTACGTCAGTGTGATGCCGGTGGAAGTGGACTTCCTGCAAGATAAACAATCATTCAACCAAAACATTTTAGATTATGTTAGAACGGATACAAGAAACAGCCGCATTTCTGAAACAGAAAATGCACACCCATCCTGAAACGGCTATCATTCTGGGTACCGGACTGGGCAGCCTGGTGAACGACATTACGGATGCTTATGAAATAAACTATGCCGACATACCCAACTTCCCCCTGTCCACAGTGGAAGGACACAGCGGAAAACTGATTTTCGGCAAATTGGGCGGAGTGGACATCATGGCCATGCAGGGACGTTTCCATTTCTATGAAGGCTATGGCATGAAGGAAGTGACCTTCCCTGTGAGAGTAATGCGCGAGTTGGGCATCAAGACCCTGTTCGTGTCCAATGCGGCCGGTGGCATGAATCCGGAGTTTTCCATCGGCGACCTGATGATAATCACCGACCACATCAACTTTTTCCCCGAACATCCGTTGCGTGGGAAGAACATTCCCTACGGTCCCCGTTTCCCGGACATGGGCGAGGCCTATGACAGGGAACTGATAAAGAAAGCCGATGCCATAGCTGCCGAAATGGGCATAAAGGTGCAACATGGTGTGTATCTGGGTACGCAAGGACCTACGTTCGAGACTCCGGCCGAATACAAGATGTTCCACATCATGGGAGCCGATGCCGTGGGCATGTCTACCGTGCCCGAAGTTATCGTGGCCAGACATTGTGGCATAAGGGTGTTTGGCGTGTCGGTCATCACCGATTTGGGTTTAGAAGGCCAGGTGGTGGAAGTGTCGCACGAAGAGGTACAGAAGGCCGCCGATGCCGCACAGCCTAAAATGACCGCTATCATGCGTGAGCTGATAGCCAGGTCCGGAGAATGACTTGTATCTTGATGTGATGGGAAAGCGGCAAGGCCATGCACACATGACATATGCTTGCGGCTTTTCCGCTTTCCTTTCTTACATAAATATCGTAATAGTGACAATGAGAACAGAAATATCCTCTCTCGGTGAGTTCGGTCTTATCCGTCACCTCACCGAAGGCATCAGACTGGCCAACAAGTCCACTCTATACGGCATAGGCGACGACGCCGCCGTACTTTCCTGTCCGCAAGACAAAGTGACGCTTGTCACTACAGACCTTTTGCTGGAAGGTGTGCATTTCGACCTGACCTATGTGCCGCTGAAACATTTGGGGTATAAGTCGGCTGTGGTCAATTTCTCCGACATATACGCCATGAACGGAACGCCGCGCCAGATAACTGTGTCCTTGGGACTCTCCAAGCGTTTTTGCGTGGAAGACATGGAACAGCTTTATGCTGGCATCCGGATGGCATGCGAGGATTATGGCGTGGATATCATAGGGGGTGACACCACCTCTTCCTACACCGGACTGACCATAAGCATTACCTGTATAGGAGAAGCCGGCAAAGACCGCGTGGTCTACCGTAATGGCGCTAAGGAGACCGACCTGATTTGTGTGAGCGGTGACTTGGGCGCAGCCTATATGGGCTTGCAGTTGCTTGAACGTGAGAAAGCGGCCTTGCGCGGTGCCGGAAACGATGTGCAGCCAGATTTTTCAGGACGTGAATATCTGCTGGAACGCCAGCTGAAGCCCGAAGCCAGGCGCGACATAATACGCCGTCTGGCAGATGCTGACGTGCTGCCCACTGCGATGATGGATATATCCGACGGCCTTTCATCCGAACTGTTGCACATATGCACGCAAAGCAAGGTAGGCTGTCGGGTGTATGAGGAGCATATCCCTATAGATTATCAGACAGCTGTCACCGCAGAAGAGTTCAACATGAACCTCACTACTTGCGCCCTTAACGGAGGCGAGGACTATGAGCTGCTTTTTACCGTACCCATAGCCGACCATGAGAAGATATCGGAAATGGAAGGCGTGAAGCTTATAGGCCATATTACCGGCCCGGAATTGGGATGCGCCCTTATAACCCGTGACGGTCAGGAATTCGAGCTGAAGGCACAAGGCTGGAATCCGTTGAGAACGGAACAGACTTCCGCAGACACTTTGGATGCTGAGTCTTAGAGATGGTTTCTGAGCTTCTAAGATTCAGCTTGTTCTGAACCTTTTTCTGGTTTCCGGTTGTTAGAGGAACTTCTTCCTTTGGTGTCGGACAACAATCCGGACAGACTCGTCAAGTGACGGTCGGGCGGCGGAAAAAACAGGAAAAATCAGGCAAGATATTGTACAGTCCGAAACTTTCACTACCTTTGCACCTGCAAACCCAAAGCGATGGTGTCATAGCTCAGTTGGTAGAGCAAAGGACTGAAAATCCTTGTGTCCCCGGTTCGATTCCTGGTGACACCACTTTAGGGACATTCAGTAAATAGCATAAAATTAGCCAACTAATTCATACACAAAGTATTGCGAATTAGTTGGCTTTTTTGTATCTTTAGGTATTCCCCCG
>CASFQC010000097.1 GCA_949296415.1 uncultured Bacteroides sp.
ACTAATTTCAACAATGTCAAAGAACTTAATTCTTTCCTTTTTCCGGGATTGTTTGATTAATATTAATTTGTCCCGATTTTAACGGGACACTAATGAAATAAGGTATATTGACCGCGCAAAGATAAGCGTAACCCGGAGAATAACCAAGATTTGTGTGGGGAATTTCAGGCTTTGGGATACGTGTTCCGGACAGGTTGGAGAAAGCTTCCGGTGCCAGTACGTCCGTACGGTGGTGTGGATGGGTCGGCAGTCTGGTGCTTACCCACTCACAGCAAGTTGTGTGTCCGTCCGCAGCCCGGTGTCAGTCCGTCCGCATCCGGACGGACTTTTTGAGGAAAGTTGGGGAGAATGACAAGTGGTTGATAATCTTTATGTTACATGTGTATCTCGGATGACGGTGGGGGTTGGGTGGGAAACTTTAGAAGGAAAAATTAAACAGGCTCTGAGATTATTTTCCAATGAATAAGCCCTGTTTCCCTATATTTTTCCTACCTTTACACGCTTGTTGGACAAACCGGCTTTGGCCGCCGGTTCTCCGGCATTCGGATAAGCGAAAGAAAAAATAACAATATAATGACTCACAAATGGAATTATCTGCCTTTTACACCCGAACAGACCGAAACGAGCCAGCGACTGGCCCGGGACTTGGGAATCAGCCCGATATTGGGGCGGCTGCTGGTGGAGCGTGGAATCACTACGGTACAGGCGGCCAGGAAGTTTTTCCGTCCGCAGCTCCCCGATTTGCATGACCCTTTCCTGATGAAGGATATGGACGTGGCTGTGGAGCGTCTGAACACGGCGATGGGAAGGAAAGAAAGGATACTGATTTACGGAGACTATGATGTGGACGGCACCACGGCCGTGGCGTTGGTCTACAAATTCATCCAGCAGTTCTACTCCAATATAGATTATTACATACCGGACCGTTATTGCGAGGGCTATGGCGTGTCTTTCAAAGGGGTGGACTATGCTGCCGAGACCGGGGTGACACTGGTCATTGTGCTTGATTGTGGTATAAAGGCTGTGGAAGAGATTGCTTATGCCAAGGAGAAGGGCATAGACTTCATCATATGCGACCACCACGTGCCCGATGAGGCACTGCCTCCAGCCGTGGCCATATTGAATGCCAAGCGTACGGACAATACTTATCCCTACGAACATCTGTCCGGATGCGGCGTGGGGTTCAAGTTCATGCAGGCCTTTGCCGGCAGCAACGGCATAGAGTTCTATCATCTGATTCCGTTGCTTGACCTGGTGGCCGTGAGCATCGCCTCGGACATTGTGCCCATCATGGGTGAGAACCGCATTTTGGCCTATCACGGATTGAAACAGCTGAATAGCAATCCCAGCGTTGGGCTGAAAGCCATTATTGATGTCTGCGGACTGGCCGATAGGGAAATAACGATAAGTGACATTGTCTTCAAAATAGGGCCGCGCATCAATGCTTCCGGACGTATACAGAACGGCAAGGAGGCTGTAGATCTGCTGACTGAGAAGGACCTTCCGTCGGCTCAGGCGAAGGCCCGGCACATCAACCAGTACAACGAGACCCGTAAGGACTTGGACAAGAGCATGACCGAGGAGGCCAGTCACATAGTCAATGGGCTGGAAGGGCTGTCGGGACGGAGGTCCATAGTGATATACAATGAAGACTGGCATAAAGGCGTGGTGGGCATCGTGGCCTCACGGCTGACCGAAGTGTACTACAGGCCTGCCGTCGTGCTGACCCGTACAGGCGGGCTGGCCACCGGCTCGGCACGCTCGGTGTCTGGGTTTGATGTCTATAAGGCTATAGAATACTGCAGGGATCTTCTTGAAAACTTCGGCGGCCATACTTATGCGGCCGGCCTTTCTATGAAAATAGAGAATGTGAAGGCTTTTGCCGAACGGTTTGAGGAATACGTATCGCACAACATACTGCCCGAACAGACATGCGCGGTCATAGACATCTCGGCCGAGATAGATTTTAAGGACATCACCAAGAAGTTCTTCGGCGAGCTGAAGCGTTTCAATCCCTTCGGGCCGGGCAACCCCAAGCCTGTATTCTGCACGCACAATGTCTATGACTACGGAACGAGCAAGGTAGTAGGCCGGGGACAGGAGCACATCAAGCTGGAGTTGGTGGACAATAAGTCGAACAACGTGATGAACGGCATAGCCTTTGGGCAAAGTTCGCAGGTACGCTACATTAAGACCAAGCGTTCGTTTGATATATGCTACACCATAGAGGAGAATACCCACAAACGCGGCGAAATGCAGTTGCAGATAGAAGACATCAAACCCAACCGTCTTTGAACGGATGTCCCATGTATGTGGAAAGGATAAGGCCATGACGTCGGAAAAGTATCTGCACATCTTAAAGCAGTATTGGGGGTACGACTCCTTCAGGGGCATACAGGAGGATATCATCGGGAGCATAGGACGTGGCGAGGACACGCTGGGACTCATGCCTACGGGAGGCGGAAAGTCTATAGCGTTCCAGGTGCCGGCGTTGGCTATGGAAGGTTTGTGTCTGGTCGTGACTCCGCTCATAGCACTGATGAAGGACCAGGTGCAGCATCTGCGGCACAGAGGCATCAAGGCGCAGGCTGTCTACTCCGGCATGAGCCGGCAGGACATGGTTACTGCGTTGGAAAACTGTATCTACGGCAACTACAAGTTCCTGTACGTATCGCCCGAACGTCTGGCCACAGACATATTCCGCATAAAGCTGTGTAAAATGCACATCTGCCTTATTGCCGTAGACGAGAGCCACTGCATCTCGCAATGGGGGTACGACTTTCGTCCGGCTTATCTGAAAATAGCGGAAATCCGGGCTTTGCTTCCCGGAGTCCCGGTGCTGGCGCTTACCGCTACAGCCACTCCTGAGGTGGTGAAAGACATCCAGAAGCAACTGCTTTTCCCGAAAGAGAATGTATTCCGCATGAGCTTTGAGCGAGAGAATCTTGCTTATGTCGTAAGGTATGCGGAAGACAAACAGGGAGAGCTGCTCCACATCTTGCATAGGACGGAGGGCAGTGCCATAGTGTACGCACGCAACAGGAAACGTACCCGGGAGATAGCTGAGAGGCTGAACAGAGACGGCATTACGGCCACTTTCTATCATGCCGGACTGAATGACATGGAGAAAGACCTCAGGCAGCAGCGGTGGAACAGCGGGGAAATCCGTGTCATTGTGGCGACAAATGCTTTCGGCATGGGTATAGACAAACCCGATGTGAGGGTCGTGGTGCATGTGGATTTGCCGGACTCTATAGAGTCTTATTTCCAGGAAGCCGGACGGGCCGGACGCGATGGGGGAAAAGCCTATGCCGTATTGCTCTACAGACCTTCGGACAAGACCGCGTTGCACAAGCGCATAGCAGACACCTATCCGGACAAAGACTATATCACCGGTGTGTACGAACATCTGCAGTATTTCTTTCAAATGGCTATGGGCGACGGGCTGGGGTGTATGCGCGAGTTCGATTTGGACAAATTCTGCATGCAGTACGGATATTTTCCGGTACCGGTGGTGAATGCACTTAAGATACTGACCCAAGCCGGTTATCTGGAGTTTACAGACGAGGAAGACTGTGTATCGCGTCTGCTGTTTACATTACAGCGTGACGAGCTTTACCGCCTGCACGGCCTGGACGAGCGGACAGAGCAGCTGGTGCAAGTGGTGTTGCGTTCATATACAGGGCTGTTTACTGATTATGCATTCATTAATGAAGATTTGCTGGCTACCCGGGCCGGAATGACCAGACATCAGGTGTATGACCTGCTGTCCGGTCTCTCGCGCATGCGCATAGTCAGCTATATACCCCGCAAGAAGATACCCTACATAATCTATACTCGGGAAAGAATTGATAAAAAATACATTCACCTTTCTCCCGATATTTATGAAAAGAGAAAGGAACAATATGCTGAGCGCATTGAATCAATATTATATTATGCTGAAAACGAGAATGTGTGCAGAAGCCGGATTCTGCTGCGCTATTTCGGAGAGAAGAACGAGCATAAGTGTGGCATATGTGATGTATGCCTGTCCCAGCGTAAACGGGACAAGGCAATGGAAGCTTCGGTCAGACAGCGTGCGTTGGACATGCTTGCGGACGCTCCAATGTCTTATCGTGATATGCTGCGGCAGATGTTGGATGTGGAAGGCGATGGCTTGATTGACGCTTTGCAGGATTTGGTGGAAAACGGTTTGGTCTCGGAAAGTAATGGCACGTTCCACCTGACTATAAAAAAATAACAGGCTCCTAACTGGAAAATATTGCTTATTTTTGCACGGAAAGCGGCTGTTGTATGCTTGTGCCTGTCGCTGTATGTGTGCAATATCCGATGGCCGGAATCAGTTTTAGAACAACATAACTTATAAATAGAACAATCATGGGACTTTTCAAATCTTTCTTTACCGGCAAGCAGGACTCGCCAGAGGAAGTCAGGCAAAAAGCCATTCAAAAAGAATTTGAGATATTTAAATATGATGGCATGCGCGCCCAACGTATGGGACGTACGGATTATGCCATAAAGTGTTATACAGAAGCATTGAAGCTGCGGCACGATTTAGAGACGATGGGGTATCTTATCCAAGTGTATATACATACCGGGGAGTTGGAGAAAGCTCGTGTATTGCTTGAACAGATGGTAAAAGACAACCCGCGTCATGCCAGCGCCTTTGTCTCTTTAGCCAATGTCTGTGAGTCACTGGGTGACTATAAGGCTATGGCAGATGCGGCCAGTCAGGCTGTCTCCATAGAGAACGACAATGCTACAGCCCATTATTTGCTGGGAAAAGCCGATGAAGGAAACGGAAATCAGCTGATGAGTGTAGCCCATTATACTCAGGCCGTAGCCTTGAAGAGCGATTTCATCGAAGCCCGTTTGGCACGTGCAAAGGTGCTGGTGGCCATGATGCAGTATAAGGAAGCGGCCGAGGACATAGCTGAAGTGCTCTTATATGATGCGGAGAATGTGACGGCACTGATTCTTCGTGGGGAAATGGCTCAGGCCGAATCCCGTTTGCAGGACGCGGAGAATGATTATAGGCAAGTTATCGCACTGAATCCTTTTGAGGAACGGGCTTACGTGCTGTTAAGCAATTTGCTTGCAGGCGAACAGAGAACAGAAGAAGCGTTATCCCTTCTTGATGAAGCTATAGAGACGGATCCGAATTCGGCTAAAATCTATAGTGAACGTGGGCGTGTCAGACTGACGATGGGCGATAAGGAAGGAGCCTTGGCCGATATAAGGAAAAGCATGGAATTGGATCCTCAAGGCGTGAAAGAGTTCAACGGCAAATACGGCACATCACCAAAGGAAACCGCTTTCTGAATGAAAAAGCTTTTGTAAAGACAGAAGCTATCTATAAAGGAAAAAAGAAGGGATATTCAGTAAATGTCCCTAAAAAGTAAGCTGGCATATAAAGTCGATAGAGTATAATCACTTTATATGCCATTATTATTGGCCTTTTTCTGTGT
>CASFQC010000098.1 GCA_949296415.1 uncultured Bacteroides sp.
AACATTGATTTTCAATGTTTATTGCGGTGCGTACGGGACTCGAACCCGTGACCCCATGCGTGACAGGCATGTATTCTAACCAGCTGAACTAACGCACCAGAATATCCTTAGTTGTCGTTTCTATTGACTATCTCTCTTGATTGCGGTGCAAAGGTACAGCTTTTTGTGAAATCTGCAATAGCTTCCGGCGTTTTTTTATGTTTTTTATGTGGATTTTCTTCCCATAGGAAAAGGATATGCTGTTTCCTGTTGGTATGTATGTACAGGTAATCCGTTGTGTGTATGATACTTATTTTACTGTTCAGAAGATATTCCATCCCTTTCTCCAAAGGATGACGGAATAGAAGAAATCTTTCTGTTGGCCAGTGGAAACGCTTCCGCTTGCTGCAGATATTCCTGGCATTTGCTGTGAACCTGTTCGCAGCTTGGTGCGGACCTATGCACAGGATGCTGTGAACCCAATCACAGCATCCTGCGGACCCAATCACAGGTAGCAGGGAATACGTTTGCTACAACCGGTTGAAATACAGTGCTATGACGGGGTGACGTATTTTGCCCTTCTTTTGTCTCTGATGAAAATCCGGAAGAACTTCCCTGTCATTCATGAAAAAAGGTTATCTTTGTCCGCTCGTGTCAGCGTGCGTCTGCATGGTGAAGGGATTTGTCGGCCGGTTTTTCCAAGGGATGACTAAGCACCTGAGAGACACTGCGCGGGAACGGAAAACATAAACATGATGAAAGGATGAGACAATATTTAGATTTGTTGAGGCGAATTTTGGATGAAGGGGTGGAGAAGTCCGACCGTACAGGGACGGGTACGATAAGTGTCTTCGGACATCAGATGCGTTTCAGTATGGACGATGGCTTTCCTTGCCTTACTACCAAGAAACTGCACCTTAAGTCCATCATATACGAGTTGTTGTGGTTTTTGCGGGGCGACACCAACGTGCGTTATCTGCAAGAACACGGAGTACGCATATGGAATGAATGGGCCGGCCCTGACGGCAGTCTGGGACATATATACGGTTATCAGTGGCGTTCGTGGCCCGATTATAAGGGTGGATTCATTGACCAGATAAGCGAGGCGGTGGAGACTATAAAGCATAATCCGGATTCCAGACGCATTATTGTCAGCGCGTGGAATGTGGGCGATCTGGATAATATGAATCTGCCTCCGTGTCATGCGTTCTTTCAGTTCTATGTGGCCGATGGGAGGCTGAGCCTGCAGATGTACCAGCGCAGTGCCGACTGTTTTCTTGGGGTGCCTTTCAACATAGCTTCCTATGCGTTGCTGCTGATGATGACCGCACAGGTCACCGGACTGAAAGCCGGAGATTTCATCCATACGTTGGGCGATGCGCACATCTATCTCAACCATCTGGAACAGGTAAAGTTGCAGCTGACCCGCGAGCCGAGGCCGCTTCCCCGGATGCACCTTAATCCCGACGTGAAAAACCTGTTCGGTTTCCGTTACGAGGACTTCAGACTGACGGATTACGATCCCTATCCGCATATTGCGGGGACGGTGGCGGTATGACACAGACAAGGTGTCGTGTCCGGCGGGCCGGTCGCGGCTGCTTTCTGCTTTCTGGTTTCAGGACAGGACCTGATTTTCTGTCCGCTACTGTTTGGAGCGCTTTGCCGTGAATAAAATCCCGCTGTCATGAAGGATATATCGGATTACATGACGGGTAAGAACAGAAATCTAAGATTGTACATATTCAGATTATGATTCACATTATTGCAGCAGTCGATCGCCGCATGGGCATAGGCTTTCAGAATGCTTTGTTGTATAGGTTGCCCAATGATTTGAAGTACTTCAAAGCTCTTACGGTAGGGAATACTGTCATTATGGGACGGAAAACCTTTGAGTCTTTGCCTAAGGGCGCCTTGCCAGACCGTAGGAACATCGTGTTGTCTACCCAGAAGGATACCTGTTTTGCGGGTGCCGAGACCTGTTCTTCACTGGAGGAAGCGTTGTCTCGTTGCAGTTCCGAAGAACATATATATATAATAGGTGGAGAGAGTGTGTACCGGCAGGCGATGCCGTTGGCGGACGAGCTCTGTCTGACAGAGATTGACGCCGAAGCACCCCAAGCCGACGCTTTCTTTCCGGCCGTGGATCCTAGCGTGTGGAAAGAAAAGAGCAGGGAGGCCCGTCCTTCTGATGAAAGGCATTCCTGCTCTTACGCGTTTGTCCGCTATGTTCGTAAATGAATAGGAGAGGCGTAACCGTCATTCGTTATCATCACTCAGCTCCAGGTCAATCGGCATCTGCCGTTTGAAAGCTTCGTGGAATGAAATCAGCGTTTCCGACCGCGACAGGCCCAAAGGTTGCAGCTTGTCATGGATAATGCTGAGCAGATGGTGATTATTGTGTGCATACAGTTTGATGAATATGTCATATTTCCCTGTGGTGAAGTGGCATTCCACTATTTCGGGAATGGCTCTCAGCTTGTTTGTCACCTCATCGAAAGCGGAAGGGTCTTTCAGATAGAGTCCTATGTAGGCACAGGTTTCATAGCCTACTTTCTCAGGGTCAAGGATAAACTCCGACCCTTTTAATACTCCCAGATTAATCAGTTTCTGAATGCGCTGATGTATGGCCGCACCTGATACGTTACAGGTTCTGGCTACTTCCAGGAACGGAATGCGTGCGTTATCGGCAATCATTTTCAAGATTTGTTCATCTAACGCGTCAAGTTGGTGATGTCCCATTTTTTTAGCTAATTATTTTAAGATAAAACTCTGTCCTTAGTGTCGGAATCTGTCGGCATATCGCTCTTCTCATAAACGTCTGTACTGTCCGGTCTTTTTTGAGCATCGTCAAGACAGATTCTTACTGTCGGGTACACTTTAGTACTTCTTTTTCTGCAAAGATAGTCCTTTTTTTTACATTTTAAAGATAAAAGTTGGCTTTTATATGCTACTTTTGCGCATTCTTGTGCCGGAAGATGGAAATGCTGGTTCTTTCTTTGTCCTTTGCATGGCTGTGCCAGGTGATTGCCGGATGAAGAAGGATGGGAGGCATTGCGGAACCGGCATGTTTGTTTATTGTTTATTTTATAAGTTTCTTGAATGAAGAAAGCCATAGTATCTCTTTTGCTGGTTTGTACCGCATTTGCCGGTGCGTATGCCCAGCGTTTTACTGATTATTTCTCTGACAAGACGTTGCGGGCCGATTATCTGTTCACCGGCAATGTGTCCCGTCAGGAGATTTGTGTGGACCAACTGTCCGTTTTACCCGGATGGGCTGGCCGGAGGCATCATCTGGCCGAGCTGCCTTTGCAGGGCGACGGGCAGATTGTGATGAAAGACAAGGCTGACGGAACCGTAATATACAAGCATTCTTTTTCCTCACTGTTTCAGGAATGGCTGGATACGGAGGAAGCAGAAAGAAATGTCTCAAAAGCGTTTGAGAATACTTTTCTTATGCCTTTTCCTCTTCGTCCGGCTGAGGTGGAGGTCACTTTGTTCGATTCGCGGGGGAATGTGCAGGCACGTGCCGTCCATGTGGTGGATCCTTCGGACATATTGATCCAGAAGAAAGGTCTGTCACATGTCACTCCGCACAAGTATCTGCTTCGCAGTGGCAGTGCCGAACACTGTATAGATGTGGCTATTCTGGCCGAAGGTTATACGGAAGGAGAGATGGAAGAGTTCCTGCGCGATGCGGCCGTCGCTTGCGAAAGCCTGTTTGGACACGAGCCTTTCAAGAGCATGAAGAGCCGGTTCAATGTGGTGGCGGTATGCAGTCCTTCGACTGACAGTGGGGTGAGCCTCCCGCGGTTGGGCGAATGGAGGCATACGGCTTTCTCGTCGCATTTCAGTACTTTCTATTCCGACCGCTATCTCACCACCTCACAGGTGAAAAGGTTGCACGATGCGTTGGCCGGCATCCCATATGAACATATCATAGTATTGGCCAATACGGACGAGTATGGGGGTGGAGGCATTTACAACTCCTATACGCTGACCACCGCACATCATGCCCTGTTCAGGCCTGTGGTGGTGCACGAGTTCGGACACAGCTTTGGAGGATTGGCCGATGAGTATTTCTATGAGGACGACATCATGACAGACACTTGCCCTCTTGACGTGGAGCCGTGGGAACAGAATGTCACCACGCTGGTCGATTTTGACAGTAAGTGGAAGTCTATGCTGGAGGAGGGCACTCCGATACCCACTTCGCCCTTGTCCCAGCAGCAATACCCGGTAGGCGTGTACGAAGGTGGAAATTATTCGGCTAAGGGTGTGTATCGTCCTTCGTACAATTGCCGGATGCGTACCAATGAGTATCCGGCATTCTGTCCTGTGTGCCAGAAGGCATTGGAGCGTCTCATTGTTTTTTATACGGAATGAATTCTAACTGACAGATATCGGATTATGATAAGATTACAACGTATTACAACCCGTGATGCCGGACTGTATGCCTATATGGAGAGGCTGATGACCGTTTCCTTCCCTGCCGAAGAGTATCGTCCGCTGGACGAACTGCGGAAGATTACCGACGGACGTCCGGAGTTTTATAACAATGTCATCTTGCAGGACGATGTTCCTGTAGGGCTGATGACCTATTGGGATTTCGGCGACTTCTGTTATGCCGAGCACTTTGCCATAGACCCGGAACGGCGTAATGGCGGATACGGACAGCGTGCACTGAAGTGTCTGTGCGACATGACCGGACCCATTGTGCTGGAAGTGGAGATGCCGGAAGAGGAGATGGCCATACGGCGTATCAATTTCTACAAGCGGCAAGGGTTTGTCCTTTGGGAGAAAGATTATCTGCAGCCTCCTTACAGACCGGGTGATGGATTCCTGCCTATGAGGCTGATGGCCTATGGCAACTTGGACTGCAGTAGGGATTTCGTCGCTGTACGTAACCGCATATACAGGGAAGCGTATAAGGTCAGTGAGGAAGATCTGAAGGCCATGGACAGCCAGATTCACGAGGCGTGACGCAATCTCTCTGACGGCCGGACCGGTACTGTTGCCTGTTTGTGGGAGGGACATTCAGTAAATAGCATAAAATTAGCCAACTAATTCATACACAAAGTATTGCGAATTAGTTGGCTTTTTTGTATCTTTAGGTATTCCCCCGCAA
>CASFQC010000099.1 GCA_949296415.1 uncultured Bacteroides sp.
GTCCGATACTATGCCGAGCCATGAATAACGAGAGGCTGAAACTTCAAGGCTACCCTTGCCTTGTGGACTTATACATCAAATTGCATCAGCACTAAGGAAACGCCGTATGCCGAACGGCACGTACGGTGGTGTGAGAGGTCGGAAAACGAAAGTAGGAAGAAAACTACTTCGTTTTCCTCCTACTCGATTTCAGAAGGATTAGAAATAGTGTTGTCTGATAGGAAAGTGGTACCAAAGTCCTCTTCCTTCAAGGCGGGTGCTCTCTCCCGATAATGGAGGAGCAGAGGGGTAAGTATCCATAGGAAGAAAGACGGTAGGAAAGTTCTGTTTTTGTGTAATGAGGTAATCAATATTGTTTAGTGATGTATTTGTTTTCTAAAATGAAATCACTGCTTTTGATGATAATACGAAAATCTGGCAGCGAAGTTCCAGGGTGCTGGAGCTTAAGTTCTTGATAACAGGAATAATAACACCGTTCAGACAGGGGTATAGGAAGGAAACGGAGAGGAGAATGAGGAGGAAAAAGAGAGGCGGAAGAAACTTTTTTTGCACTTTTTTCTCAAAATACTTGCACAGTTCAGAAACATGCTCTATCTTTGCACCCGCAAACGAGAAATAAAGGTGTCATAGCTCAGTTGGTAGAGCAAAGGACTGAAAATCCTTGTGTCCCCGGTTCGATTCCTGGTGACACCACACTTCCGGAGAGGCATCGGAATGTAGCGCAGTTGGTAGCGCACTACGTTCGGGACGTAGGGGTCGGGCGTTCGAGTCGCCTCATTCCGACAAGCAGAAAATCAAAGCCGCTGATTTCAGCGGCTTTTTTTATTCGCTGCCCCCCCCATATGCGGGCAGCGAAATTCACACGGACGGGAGTTCCGTATGGGTGGTATTCCGGACAATCCGTAACCCGGTTGGACTATTCTTGTTCTGACCGGATTACGGATTTCCCTTTTTTGCCTTTGGTGTTTTACTGGTTCTGCAAGAGGTGTTGGAACGGCTATCGGTTCAATCGTCCGCTATGGGCATGCGATGCCCTCAAAAGACGTATCGTTGGAAGATGTGTATTTCGTAGGGCGAGAATTTTGTCGTTTCGGGTGAAAGTGTTACTTTAGCCGAGCTTAACAGGATTAATATGATACATGTGGATAAAATGCGCGGTAAAGGATGTCGTGCGTGCCTTTGGGCGGTGTTTATAATAGCAGCCTATTGTTTTTGGGGAATAGGCTATCCGTCGGTCTTGGCCTGGCAAGAGCAGTTTCAGCTGTTTTTGTTTGATGGCTCGTATCTGATGGAGCGGTTGGCAGTGCCGGGAGGTTTGTCAGCATATGTGGCTGAATGTCTGGTGCAATTCTATAAATATCCGTTGGCAGGAGCGGCTGTGGTGGCTTTGCTTTATGGAGCGATGCAGGGACTGGTGTGGAAACTGATGCGTAGACAGGCCGGTTGCGGAAAGGCTCGGGGTTCGTGGTTGTTGTTTGTGGGGAGTTTCCTGCCTCCGTTGGTGCTGTGGCTGCTGATGGGGGATGCGAATGTAATGTTGGCCTATACGATATCTTGGCTGTGTGTGTTGGGAGGGATGTTGCTGTATCCTTCCGGTCGGCGGTGGAGATGGCTCTATGGACTCTTGGTTTTCCCGGTGGTTTACTGGATGGCCGGTCCTTTAGTGCTGTTTTTGGCTTTGTATGGGCTACTGAAAGAGATACGGACGGCTCGCTTGAAAGGGCTGGGCTTTGGGATAGGCATTGGCTGGTTGGCTTATGTCTGTTTGTGCATCTATGTCAGTGGGTGGTTTGAACCCTATCCGTTGCGCCGGCTGTTTGGCGGGCTTTTCTATTACAGTTATCCTGATATCTTGTCATTGCCCCTGGGATGGCCGGTAGTGGTGATAGGAGTGTTGCTACTGATGGCCGGGTGGATGGAACGATGGGCCGGGCGGATGAAGAAGCCGGCTTGGATGGCGGGAGGCATGTGTCTGGTGATATTGGCCGGTTTCCTGGGATTGGCTCATCGGCAGTACACCAAGGAGGCATTGGAGTTGATTGATTATGATTACTTGGTGCGCATGCAACGTTGGGATGACATTATCCACAAGGCAGAACAACGGCATCCGGATGTGCCGATGAGCGTGTGTGCTGTCAATCTGGCATTGGGCATGAACAATCAGTTGGATGACAGGGCGTTTGAATTCTTCCAAAACGGGCCGCAGGGATTGTTTCCTAAATTTGTGCGCGACCATAATACGACCCTATTGACGGGGGAGGTCTATTTTCATTTGGGGCTGGTGAATACGGCGCAACGATATGCTTTTGAAGCCATGGAGGCAATCCCTAATTATAACAAGAGCGGGAGGGCGGTGCAACGTCTGGCGGAAACCAACCTTATCAACGGACAGTATAAGGTGGCAGAAAAATATCTGAAGATGTTGGAGAAGACGCTTTTCTATCGGCAGTGGGCACAAAACAGGATGGAGATGGTGGCCGATACGGGGCTGATAGACCGTCATCCGGTATATGGAGCGATGCGTAAGAAGAGGCTGAAGGAGGATTTCTTGTTTAGTGACAGGGAGTTGGATAAAATCTGCGGCCAGTTGCTGATGCATGACAAAGATAATGGGCTGGCCAGGCAATATCTATTGGCTTACCCCTTGCTGAACTGTGATTTGGGCACCTTTATGCAATATTACAGGTATGTCAATTCTTTGGCCGCTTATCAGCCGAAAGCCTGCCAAGAGGCGGCGGCTTTTGCTTATGTCATACAGAAGATGCAAGTGCCTCGTGGCATGATAAATCCTGTTGTGATGAAGCGTTTGGAGCAGTTTGCCCGATTTTATACGTATTCCGGGAAAAGATCTCCGCAACTGGAGGCGTTCAAGGGGACATATTGGTATTATTTTATGAATAAACAGCAATGAAGAAATTTTTGATAGTGGCAGCAGTTGTCTGGTTGGGGATGACGGCTTGTCGTGAAGAGGTGAAAGACGCAGTGCAGGTGGATGCCTGGCCGCCCATTTTCCCGGATTATACAGAAGTGACAATTCCCGTGGGCATAGCACCGTTGAACTTCAACAGTGCGGATGAATCGGAGTGTCTGGATGTAGTGCTGAAAGGAAGCGACGGCGAAGAACTGCATGTGCAGGGGGATTATGCCGCATTTGATGCGGACAAGTGGCGTCGCCTGGTAGAAGAGAACCAGGGAGGAGAATTGGTTTGCTCGGTTTGTATCAAAAGCAATGGACGTTGGAAACGCTACAAGGATTTCCGTATCTATGTCAGCGCGTATGAATTGGAGGATTACGGGTTGACGTATCGCAAGATTGCGCCGGGGTATGAGGTGTATAGCAAAATGGGACTCTATGAGCGTGAATTGAGCTCCTTCGAGGAAAGGGCGCTCTTGGAGAATACGGAAGTGCCGGGTATGTGCGTGAATTGTCACACGCCCAATCGCACGAATCCAGAGCAGTTTGTTTTTCATGTGCGTGGTGCGCATGGGGGGACGCTGGTGCAAAGGGCCGAGGAAACGGAACTGCTGCAGGCGGTGAATGACAGCCTGAAAGGGTCTATGGTATATCCTTATTGGCATCCTTCGGGACGTTATTGCGCTTTCTCCACCAACCAGACGCGCCAAGGCTTTCATGTGGTGAAAGACGAGCGGGTTGAGGTGTTCGACCTGTCGTCGGACGTGTTTGTGTATGATGCAGTGAAGCATGAGCTATTGTTGGACAGCTTGTTGTGTCAGAAGAATTATTCGGAGAATGCGCCTGTCTTCTCGCCCGACGGACGGACGCTTTATTATATGACTGCTTTGCAACGGCATTATCCCACCGAGTTCCGGGAACAGAAGTATAGCTTGTGCAGCATAGGATTTGATGCGGAAAGCGGCACGTTCGGACAGCAGGTGGATACGTTGTTTGATGCTACCAAAGAGGGGAAAAGCCTGACGTGGCCCCGTCCGTCGTACGACGGGAAGTACATCATGGTGACGTTGGCCGACTATGGTTATTTCTCCATTTGGCACAAGGAGAGCGACCTTTGGTTGATAGATGTGAAAACTGGGCAGATGACTCCGGTGGTAGCTGCCAACAGTGACGATGCGGATAGTTTTCATAACTGGAGTGCAGGTTCTCATTGGTTCGTGTTCACCAGTCGGCGGGAGAACGGATTGTATTCGTTGCTCTATCTTTCTTGCATTGATGATAATGGGCAAGCCACGAAGCCATTCTTGTTGCCACAGGAGAATCCGAAAGCATATTATGGTCAATCAGTATTTTCTTACAATACGCCGGATTTCACATCCAGTCCTGTGAAACTGGATGCCAAGAAAGCGGCGGCGGCCATCGAAAGTCTTGAAAGGGTGTCTACGACTGTCCGTTAAACAAAAAAAGATGCGTGAGGAATAGAGATGAGTGAAAATGAAAAGAGTGCTTTATTATATAATAATGTATATATGTTCTCCTTCATTTCCTCTGTCCTTTAGGAATCCGTTCCGTAACCTCCTGTTTTTCAGCTATATTTTCAAAAACTTTCATTTTCCTGCAAAAAAAGAGTTGTTAGCATTTGGCCGTTACGTATAAAGTCTCTACTTTTGCACCCGCTTTCGGAAAGGAAGCGGCGCTGAATGAAAGACTGAGACCAGTTCTGTGAACCGTTTTCGGGGAGACTGAGAGAAGCGAATTTGAAGTTTCTGAAAAAAAAGTTCTCCGAAAATTTGGAAGATACGGAATAAAGTTCTTACCTTTGCAGCCGCTTTCGGAAAGTCCGGTAGCAAGCAAAGAAGTCGATCCTTGAAAGAATTACATAA
>CASFQC010000100.1 GCA_949296415.1 uncultured Bacteroides sp.
TTTGCTAATTTGGAGTTCATATTTACAAAGTTTATAGTCTATGAATAATTAAACTTTGTAAATGAATAACTACGCATTTATACTACTTTGTTAGCAAAAACATGGTTAGGTACTAATGCGTATAATTCCCATTAATAAAATCCACAAAAACCAATGCGGACAAACGCTTCCGTCCATGCATCGGTGCGACAAAGGTAAATAGAAAAAGCGGTTTTTCTTTCATCCAGCCCCGCTTTTCTCCCATCCGCTTACATTTTTCTTTCCTACATCAGCCCGTAGACCGTCTTTTTCAAGGCTATAATACATATAAAAGTTAAAGAAGAGGCGGATAAAGCCCGTAAATGTTTCACAAGGTTAAAGAAACAGGAGAAAATGACCGGTAACGTCCCGGCAAAAAACAGGAGAGAAGCACCATCCCGCAAGGCCGGGAAGCAGGGAAAAGCCCTTGTCGCTCCGCTTTCCGCCCCACCGGCTCCGGCAGAACACCCATCATGAGGCAAGCGGCGGACAGGTCGACAGCAGACGGATGACAGGTCATCGGCAAGCGACGGACGGATTCACAGCAAGCGGCGGACGGGTTCACAGCCCCTGCCCCACCCGATGAGCATACAAGCGGAAGGTTTTCCACACATACAGACCGCAACCCCCTACAGTTCCAGGAACGGGAAAACAGCACCAACACACTGTATTACAATAGAATAAATTATAAAAACACATATAATGTACGCCCCTCTTTCCGTCCGAGTCTTCCTCCGGCCGAAAAGAAGCGGTTCTCCAAGTTAAAGGAACTTAATTTGGCAAAAAGACAAAACCGGCGGCAGGACGCGCCAGCAAAAAAGTGGCGGAAACACGACGTGTGTCACAGGAAAAAGACTAACTTTCTGCAAAGAGACGGGAAGCATAGGGAAATGGGTGGTAGAGTGGAAAAAACATCCCCTGCTACGGTGACATTCGGATGTTTTGCACCAAAAAAAGGCCAAACATGAGCCGTTGTCGCACAAAAAGCACTACTTTTGCGTATCATTTAAAGATACAAATCTACCATATATGCAACAGGAAATGACAGAAGACATACGCCAGGCCTGCGAAGTGATGAACCGGGGAGGCGTCATACTCTATCCTACCGACACCATATGGGGCATAGGATGCGACGCCACCAACGAGGAAGCCGTGCGCCGTGTGTACGAAATAAAACAGCGGACAGACAGCAAAGCCATGCTCGTGCTGGTCGACTCGGCCGTAAAGATAGATTTCTATGTGGAAGATGTGCCCTCTGTGGCCTGGGACCTGATAGAACTGGCCGACAAACCATTGACCATCATCTACAGCGGGGCAAGGCACCTGGCTCCCAACCTGCTGGCCGAAGACGGAAGCGTAGGCATAAGAGTGACGGGCGAGCCGTTCTCCAACCGCCTGTGCCGGCAGTTCCGCAAAGCCATCGTATCGACCTCGGCCAACATAAGCGGACAACCTTCGCCCGCCTGCTTCGCAGAGATAAGCGAGGAAATAAAATCGTCTGTGGACTACATTGTGAAAAGCCGCCGCGACGAAGAAGGCAAGTCCAGACCGTCAAGCATCATCAAGCTGGGCGAGGGCGGACTGATAAAAGTCATCAGACCATAAGGGGAAAGGAGGAGACATCGGACTATGGCTTTCGAAGACAGAAGTTGGCTGCAACGATTCATCATCTGGCGTGAGAACCACGTCAAAGAGAAACAGTTCATCCTGATACTCAGTTTTCTGGTAGGCATATTCACTGCCCTTGCCGCCCTCCTGCTGAAGCTGCTGATACACTGGATACAGGCTTTCCTTACCAACAACTTCAACGTCACAGAGGCCAACTACCTCTATCTGGTCTATCCGGTAGTGGGCATATTCCTTACAGGACTGTTCGTGCGCTACGTGGTGAAAGACGACATCAGCCACGGAGTGACCAAGATACTGTATGCCATATCGCGCAGACAAAGCCGGATAAAGCGCCACAACATATGGTCGTCCATCATGGCCAGTTCCATTACCATAGGCTTCGGCGGTTCGGTAGGAGCCGAGGCGCCTATTGTCCTCACAGGCTCGGCCATAGGTTCCAATCTGGGCAGGCTGTTCAAGATGGAGCACCGCACGCTGATGCTGCTCGTGGGATGCGGAGCGGCCGGAGCCGTGGCCGGCATATTCAAGGCTCCCATAGCCGGACTGGTATTTACTCTGGAAGTGCTGATGATAGACCTCACCATGTCGTCGCTTCTGCCGTTGCTCATCACGTCGGTCACCGCCGCCACATTATCTTATATAGTAAGCGGGCAGGAAGCCATGTTCAAGTTTCATCTGGATCAGGCATTCGAACTGGAACGCATTCCCTATGTCATTGTCCTGGGAATATTCTGCGGCCTGATATCGCTTTACTTCACCCGCGCGATGAACTGGACAGAGGGCATATTCGGCAAGCTGGACAAGCCCTACAAGAAACTGATGACAGGAGGCGTCATGCTGAGCATACTCATTTTCCTGTTCCCGCCCCTGTACGGCGAAGGCTACAACACCATAGAGCTGCTGCTCAACGGCACATGCAATGCCGAGTGGAACACAGTAATGAACAACTCACTGTTCTACGGACACGACCGTATGCTTCTCATCTACCTCAGCCTCATCATTCTGACCAAAGTGTTCGCATCCAGCGCCACCAACGGCGGAGGCGGATGTGGCGGTATATTCGCACCTTCGCTTTATCTGGGGTGCATCGCCGGATTCATCTTCTCGCACCTCAGCAACGAATTCGGGATGACCCCTTTCCTTCCCGAAAAAAATTTCGCACTGATGGGCATGGCCGGCGTAATGAGCGGAGTGATGCACGCCCCGCTCACCGGAGTGTTCCTCATAGCCGAACTGACGGGCGGATACGACCTGTTCCTGCCGCTCATGATTGTGTCAGTCAGCTCCTACCTTACCATAATCGTATTCGAGCCCCATAGCATCTACTCCATGCGACTTGCCAAAAAAGGAGAATTGCTGACGCACCATAAGGACAAGGCTGTACTCACCCTTATGAAAGTGGAGAACGTGGTGGAGACCGACTTTGTGAAAGTAAGCCCGGAGATGGATCTCGGCGAACTGGTAAAGGCCATATCCGCCTCACGCCGCAACATATTCCCCGTCGTGGACAAAGACAACAGACTGCTGGGCATCGTACTGCTGGACGACATACGCAACATCATGTTCCGCCAGGAACTATATCACCGGTTCACCGTAAGCAAGCTTATGACATCGGCTCCGGCGCGGCTGCTCATCACCGACAGCATGGAACAGGTGATGCGCACCTTTGACGACACAAAAGCCTGGAACCTGCCTGTAGTAGACAAAAGAGGAGAATACATCGGCTTTGTGTCCAAATCAAAGATATTCAATTCCTACCGTAACGTATTGGTGCACCTTTCCGACGAATGACACCAAAACCGCAGGCCCAAAATACAAGAGAGAAGAACAATATCCATACAGACCCATACAGAAACATGAAGAAAGAAGACTTACGCATAGTGTACATGGGCACTCCCGAATTTGCAGTGGAGCCCCTGCGCCGCCTCATAGAAGGCGGATATAACGTGGTCGGTGTCATCACCATGCCGGACAAGCCTGCCGGACGGGGACACAAGCTGCAACAATCACAAGTGAAGCAATACGCACTGGAACGCGGACTGCCTTTGCTCCAACCGGAAAAGCTGAAGGACGAACACTTCCTGCAACAACTCAGACAATGGAAGGCAGACCTGCAGATTGTGGTAGCCTTCCGCATGCTGCCACAAATCGTGTGGGACATGCCCAGGCTGGGGACCTTCAACCTGCACGCCTCACTACTGCCGCAATACAGAGGCGCGGCTCCCATCAACTGGGCCATAATCAACGGAGAAAAAGAGACCGGAGTGACCACTTTCTTCCTGAAACAGGAAATCGACACGGGAGAGATTATCAGGCAGGAAAAGATTGACATAGCCGATACAGATGACGCAGGAACCATACACGACCGGCTGATGGCGCTCGGTGCACAAGTGGTGACTGACACCGTAGACGACATACTGAACGGAACGGCCAGACGGCTGCCACAAGAACAGACAGACGTAACAGGCGGACTGAAACCTGCGCCCAAAATATTCAAAGAAACCTGCCGCATAGACTGGAACAAGCCTGTGAAACAAATATACGATTTCGTACGGGGACTGTCGCCATATCCCGCCGCATGGACCGAACTGGTACCTGCCGACGGAGAGCCGGTGGTACTGAAGATATTCGAGACAAAGAAGACAGACATGCCCCACAATCTGAAGCCCGGCTCCATCCTGACCGACGGCAAAACCTACCTGCGCATCGCCGCATCCGACGGACTCGTAGACATACGCTCGCTCCAACTGCCGGGAAAAAAGCGCCTGAAGACCGAAGAGCTTCTGCGAGGATTCAGACTGGCAGGACAAGCAAGCGTACGTTAACGGAAAAGACGATTTCCCGAACTTTTTAATACGACATAAAACCCCATGAAACCTATCATAGCCCCTTCCTTGCTTTCCGCCAACTTCGGTCGGCTGGATGAAGACATAGAGATGATAAACCGGAGCGAAGCCGACTGGCTGCACCTTGACATAATGGACGGAGTGTTCGTGCCGAACATTTCCTTCGGATTCCCTGTCTTAAAACATGTGGCACGCAAGGCTCGCAAACCGCTTGACGTACACATGATGATTGTACAGCCCGAAAAGTTCATCAATGAAGTGAAAG
>CASFQC010000101.1 GCA_949296415.1 uncultured Bacteroides sp.
GTCAGTCTTCCGTGTCATGGCATCCGCACCCAAGGAGGGTATGCCAATGGACGCGGCCAGCAGTCCAAGCTTCTTCAAAAAATCTCTTCGTGTATTCATTGTCAACAGATTTAAAAAGTCAGTACCACACCGTCTGTTCCTTTCCCATATAGAACACCAGCTCGTTGCCGGCCGCCATATCCTTGAAGTCAATGTAAGGTTTGTCATAAGGCTGTCCGTTCAGGGTAACACGCTGGATGTAGCCATTGCCTTCCCCATTGCCCTCGGTACGGACCGTGAACAGGCCTCCGGGAACCTTGATTTCGGCTTTGTCCACCAAAGGACAACCGAACCAGTAACGCGGTTCGGCCAGGTTGGCCTGATAGAATCCCATGGCGGAAAGGACGTACCACGCCGACATCTGCCCCACATCCTCATTGCCCGAAAGTCCGTCAGGAGCATCGTGATAGAGGGTGGTGAGCACTTCTCTCACGCGGTCGGCCGCCTTCCAAGGCTGTCCGGCCATAGTGTAGAAATAAATAATGTGGTGACTTGGCTCGTTGCCGTGGGCATACTGGCCTATCAGACCGGATATGTCGGGCGAGGCTGCCGCGCCTTCGATGACGGAGGACACGGTAAACAGCGAATCAAGCTTGGTGAGGAAAGCCTCCTTGGAGCCGAAGCAGTTCACCAGTCCGTCAAAGTCCTGAGGCACCAGCCAGGTGTACTGCCAGGCATTGCCCTCGCAATAGACATCGTTGTTGTGGTCGGACATATACGGATTGAAGGGGACTATGAATTTCCCTTCAGCATCTTTTCCGCGCATGAATCCGGTCTGTGGATCAAAATAATGGCGGTAAGAATGGCTGCGTTCCAGGAAGTACTTGTAATCGTCTTCCTTGCCCAACGCCTTAGCCACGGCGGCCACGGAAGCGTCGGCTATGGCATACTCCATGTCGTAGGCCAGTGACTGGTTGTGCATGCCGGCGGGTATGTAGCCGTACTTCATGCGCAGGTCCTGCCCCCGGTCAGGAACCATGGCCGAGTTCTTCAACGCCTCGTAAGCCAGGTCGCGGTCAAAACCATCCAGTCCTTTCAATATGGCATCGGCCACAGGCATGATGCCCGGATTACCCACCATGCAGTTGGTCTCGCATCCCATCAGATGCCACACCGGCAGCTTGCCCTGTTGGCGGTAGATGGCCAGCATGGTATTGATGATGTCGGGCATACGGTCCCTGTGGATAAGGCTCATCAGCGGCATGGCCGCACGGTAAGTGTCCCACAGGGAGAAAGTGGTATAGTTGGTGAACCCCTCCGAGGCATGGTTCTGATGGTCGGCTCCGTAGTAGCTTCCATCCACGTCGCAGAACACCGAAGGAGCAATCATGGTATGATACAGTGCGGTGTAGAACACCTTACGCAACTTCTCGTCCTGAGTGGTTATCCTGATGCGCGAAAGTTCCTCGTCCCAGTCCTTCGCCGCGCGGGCAGCCACCGCCTCGAAGTTCCAGCCCGGAAGCTCGGCCGCCATGTTGGCCCGCGCCCCTTCCACGCTTACGGGCGAAAGGGCAACCTTGACCATAATCTGCTCGCCTTCTCCGGTACTGAAGGACACACGTCCGTACATGTTGTTCTTGCCCGTTAGGGTAAAGCTGCTGAAAGGCCGCGAGAACTGGGCTACGAAATACACGCGTTGGTCGCTGGCCCATCCGCTGGACCATCGGCATCCCTCTATAACGTCGCTGCCCACGGCCTTCATCTCGGTCTTCACAGGCGAGTCCCAACATCCGCCGTTTTCCAAGTCAATGACCACGGCCGCCTCTTCCGATGCGGGGAAGGTGTAGCGCGACAGTCCCACACGGGCGGTAGCAGTCATCTCGGCCGTGATGCCGTAACGTGTGAGGGGCACGCTGTAATAGCCGGGACGCACTTCCTCGCGGCTGCGGTCGGCATAAGACCACAGACCCGACTTCGGGTCATCGCCCCTGCCACGGGCGTAGGTCACCTGCCCGGTGACAGGCATCAGAGTAACGTCAAACAGGTCGCCGATGCCCGTGCCATTCAGATGAGTATGCGAGAATCCTATGACGGTAGAGTCGCTGTCATGGTAGCCCGAGCACCAGTCCCAGTCCTGCGGAATGCTGGTAGGCCCCAGCTGCACAGCCCCGAAAGGAACATTGGCTCCCACGAACACATGGCCGTGTCCGCCTGAACCTATCTTAGGATCCACATAGTTGGTATAACTCAATGACGCAGAGCCCGAACACCCTGCCAGAAACGAGACGGCCAAAACGGCCGCCAGAAAATTACGTGTAGTCTTCATCATCACGCCGATAATTTAGAATAATAAGTAGTTAGGTAGACAATATGGGGCAAATATACGAATAAATTCAGAAGCTGTTTTGAATTTATTCCGACAATTTTCTAAAGAAGATTGCCCAGGATTTTTCCCTGTCCTTATTCTATATAGTCCGCTATACCCCTCATAAGGATAGGGAAAAGACAGGAAAGGGCTTTAGAGGCGTGTGTCTTATAGCTTCCTGCGGCAAGTCTCAGTCAAAACTGTCTCCACCCAGATCAGCCTTCATCCCAACATCTTATTTTTCAGCCTTATCTTCTCCATAGTCTCAGCTACGGCTTGTTTCAGGTTATCCAGTGCCGTAGCGTACTGTTCGGGCACATCGTGCGCTTTTTGAAGCTCCTTTCCTGCTTCAGCCACGGCTTCTGAAGCCTTATCCAACCACGCTATCATCTTACGCTTGTCGTTCTTACCCAACCGAGGATGTACACGCTGATAACGTACAGCTTCATTGAAATGATCCACCCCACGATTGAAATATTTCAAGGCCCGCTTATAAATGTCATAAACTTCACGCTGCCTGTACACTTGCATGTTCGACTCATTCAACTGCAGATAATAGTCCACCAATGGATTAGGACGTCCATTGCGACGGATACGCCCATTAATAGATTGCAGACGCGCCACCGGGGTCTGCTTCAGACTTATACGGATACTGTCGGCAAACCGGAATGCATGCCCGTCCAACGAATCTGATTTCCCCCTTACCTCCCCATCATCAAATTCATGATAGGCATACGGATTAGGGGTCAGCTGCCATATGGGGTCAAATGGCATATGGGTCTGAAGGAATTTTTCCGGCTCCACCTTGCAATAGTCCATATTGGGTGAAGAGACAAAACGCTGGTTACGTATATACCCCATGCCGAAAGTGGGATCATAGTTATACCATCCGTCATTTACTAATGCCACACACCAGGCATGTGGTTCGGTCATCACCACTCCACCACTCTTGGTGTAGCCTTTGACAAAATATACAGGAATATCCATCCTTGTACCCACCGCTTCAAATATTTTGGCGAAATCGCGGCACACTCCCTGCCGGTTAGCCAATGCCTGCATGATTTCCCGCTGTTCGTCACGTTTTTCATTGACCGACACAAAGGTCGGAAACACATTATATTTCATATGTGTGGTTATCCATCTATATAAAGCCTGCAACTTGGCTTCATCGTCCGCACAGTGTGAGTCTATATAAAAAGCCAGGGAATCGACAGAACCGGAATAAGCGTCCGGTATTTCCATCCGGACATCCTGTGCCTTGACTGACAGAAACGCCAATGCACAGAGACAATATGATATGAATTTACGCATAAGAGTCAACAAAATCTTAAAAAGAAAATCTTAAAAAGGAAAGTTCAAACAGGCTCTAAACCTATCAGAACACTTTCAGCCAAATGACCGCACACCCTTTGTATTTCTGTATGCTTTCTTGCTGGTGTGTCTTGAGATTGACGCGCTTTTCACCTTTTCCACGGTCAAGTACGGCAAGCAATTTCCCGTCCTTGACAATAATGAAACAGGCTTCATCCGGAGCGACAAGCGTACTCATCTTGCCATATATCAGGCGCCCGTCATCTTTCATGCCATCAAGATAAAGCATGACGCTTTCATAAGTGTCCATGGCCAGCAGGTCGTCCACAACCCGCTGATATGCGTCTATCAGGTTGTCCACTTCTACAGAATCTGCCATGGATGGAACGTGCTCCGCAGTAATACTGTCGGCAGCCGCCACGTCAGCCTGCCGCACATATTCTTCACTTTCCTTCATTTCCGTCCCGCCTACAGGCTCCTCCACAAGGGCTGAAACAGCTTCTTGGACATCCGTACCCGCATTTTCCGCCACAGTGTCTGCCGGGGCATCTGAAGGCTGCCGGACAGAGTCACCGTCCGCCATACTGGTTTCCGCGCTCTCTATCCCATCCTTGCCTACATAAGCAAAAGCTTTGTAGATGTTCATATTACGATATTGCAGAACCATGCACAAGGAGTCTGTCCGTCCCAAAGCCGTTTCTATCTCTTCTCTGGTTTTCTGCATTTCGGACAACTCACTGCCTACTACTATGCGCAATTCCTCCACGGCCATTTGCCTTGCCTCCTCAAATCCATTGAGACTCACCGCATCGGCATACAGGCTTTTCCCTTCCAATTTTATTTCCTTTATCTGCTCCCTGACTATCGTAAGGGATTGTAAACCGCTATTGCTGAACGCCTCACTTTGAATAACGTTTAACGATTCAGGTAAATCTATATTCTGCAAAGCAGAACAACCTTTAAAAGCTTGAGATTCTATCGCATGTAAGTTACTTGGGCTCTAGTTAATTATACCGTTGCAAACTTGACATTATAATGGTTCATGGAAAGTCCAAGCAGTTCATCTGCCTGGTCATTGCAGAACTTCAGCACG
>CASFQC010000102.1 GCA_949296415.1 uncultured Bacteroides sp.
TATTGCTTCTTTGACAACAAGCCTGAAGCACTGCAAGGATACACTATCGAGCAATCAAAACAACTGACTTTGTTTTAATTTTATCCCGAACTCACGTAGTTCATACTCTCTGACCTGGCCAAGGCCGAGGAACTGCTGGCCAAGTACACTCCTTCGTCGAAAAACTTCCCCGACCTCTCCGTGGTCTACGGTCTGATGGCCAAGGTCTACCTGCTGGACGAGAAATATGAGCAAGCCGCCACCTATGCCCGCAAGGCCATCGAAACCAATGGCGGAACACCCATGACCGAAAGCCAGTGGCTGGACGTAAACACCGGATTCAACACCGCATCGTCGGGATGGATGTGGTATCTGCATCCCACTTCCGACCAGATGGGCAACCTGGCCAACTTCATAGGCCACATTTCCGGCGAAGCCGGATGGGGATACGGGACCCTGTCCATGCCGTGCATCTCGCGCACGCTCTACGACCACATGGCCGACACGGACTTCCGCAAGCATGCCTGGCTTGACCCGGAACGCGATACCTACAACTACCAGTCGCCACAGGGAGCCGAATGGCTGGCCGAAAAGCCCGACTATTTCTCGCTGAAATTCCGCTGCTCCGGCGGGGACGTCAACACCTATACTGTAGGCGCGGAAGTCGACATACCCGTGATGCGCATAGAGGAAATGTATCTCATAGAGGCCGAAGCCGTAGGAGCCAGCCAAGGCGTGGCAGCCGGCACGGCTCTGCTGAACAGCTTCATGCAGACTTACCGCCAGCCAGACTACAACTTCACCACCACCGACCTGCGCGACTTCCAGCTGGAAGTGCTGACGCAGATGCGCATAGAGTTCTGGGGAGAGGGAACGGCCTTCCCCACCGCCAAACGGCTGAAACCCGACGTAATACAGAACTACGAAGGCACCAACGAACAGGTGGATATTCTCCGGATAAACTGCAAGGATATCAAACCCAACTGGACATTGGTCATCCCCATAGACGAGATGAACGCCAACACGGCCCTGAAGGGACTGAACAACCCCGACCCGTCCAGCGCCATACCCACACGTCCCACACCCGTAGGAACGTTCGCACCGGGCAGAAACTGACAAAGGCAGACGGAACGGAGCGGCCAGGCGGGAAGTCCGCACGCCGCCTCCGCCCCGCAGGCCACATGACATTTTAAAAAAAGAAAAAAACAAGAACATATTATGAAGACAATAAAACATCTATTCAGCATCATGTGCGTACTGCTCGCCGCCGGCGCCTTCCAGGCATGCGACGACGACGTGAAGTACACGCCGGCCGAAATGCCGGACAATGCGCAGGTCTACTTCGCGGCAGAGAGTCCGGCCACCATTGACCTGTCCAAGGAAGAGACCTCATTCACCGTAAGCCTGCTGCGCGTCAAGACCGACGGAGCGCTCAATGTGCCCCTCAACGTGCTGGGCGGAGAAGGCGTGTTCACCATTCCCACCTCGGCCAGCTTTGCAGAGGGAGAGGACAGCACCGACATCGTCATCACCTACGACCCCTCCAAGCTGGAGTATGACCAGTACACCGACATCACCCTCAGCATCAATGACGCCAGCCTCACCACTCCTTACGGCATATCCATCTATACCTTCAAGGCAGGCATTCCGGCACCGTGGACCACACTGTGCGAAGCCGTATTCAACGACGCCTTTGTCATGGATGCCGACACCATACACGTAGAGTTGCAACAGAACGACTTGCAGCCCAACCAGTACCGTGTGGTGAACCCTTACGGCAAGTATTACGAGAAAATAGAATATAGCGACTCCAACGCCGACGCGCCGGCCGAATACGTGACGTTCACCGTGATGGAACCGGGCAACACGCAGGGCGATGTGACCATCACCCAGGAAGGCCTGCTCTATTTCGAGCCTTACAGCACCGGACTTTACCAGACCGACGGAGCCAACTATGCCGAGACCGTGTACTGCTACCATCCGGGGTCCTTCAACAACTACCAGTCTGAAAGCAACTGGCTACACAACCGCGTGCTGCACTACAACGAAGACGGCGAGCCCGACGCCTTCCAGCTGGCTCCCTACTACTACATGGCTCAAAGCGGCTATGGTGCCGACAACACGCAGGCAGACGGCGTAATCACCATCATGTCGCCGGGCGTGGTTATAGCAGACTACTCGGCTTCCGTGGACTACATGGGACGCTTCACCGATGTGAGCGAGACCAACTATGCGGTAGCCAGTGTCACGCTGGGAGCGGACGTGGAGAGCGCACGGGTGGCCATGATAGAAGGCACGGACATTGACGGAGCCTTGGCCGCCATAGAGGACGGTTCCGCAGACTACCAGGAGATAACCGCCAGCGGCAACCTGAACTTCGAGGTGGAGGCCGACGGCACATACAGCTTCATCGTACTGGCTTATGCCGAGGGCGAAGTACAGACTACCGCCACCACCAGCTTTGAGTTCACCACCGCAGGCGGCTCGCAATGGAACACACTGGGCACAGGACTGTACACCGACGACTACATAGCCTCGCTCTACAATGTGGGAGGCAACTACACTGTGGAAGTGGAAGTGCAGGAAAGCGCGGAGACACCCGGACTCTACCGTCTGAAGAACCCCTACGCTGAATTTGGCGCGGCAGGCATAGGCAACTACGACGACAGCCGCAACTACTTCATGGAAATCAACGCCTCCGACCCTGAAGGCGTGTACATTCCCCTGCAGAACATCGGTCTTGACCTGGGATACGGATTCTTCTACGTGTACAGCTACGCAGCCTACTACCTGGACGGCGGCGAAAGCTTGGAAAACATCAAGGCGGCCGGCATGTGCGGCACGCTGGCCGACGGCGTGATAACCTTCCCGACCAAGACGTTGCTCGCTTTGGAAGAAAGCGATCCGGGCAGCATCTTCTACGCCAATGCCAACGGTGCTTTCCGTCTCGTGCTCCCCGAAGCGGTAGCCGAACAGGCCCAAACACGCTCCGCACAGCCGTCCATGAGCCTGCACAAGCCCGCAAGTGTCAACAAAATCCGGACACAAGCGATGGACAGACAGCAACGTGTGCGGACTGAAATGAAGAAAGTGCAGATGCGATAAGCCATCATCCGACGGACAACACCCGTCTTCCGCACAAAGCCCTCTCCGACATGCCCCAAAGGTCAGCCGGAGAGGGCTTCTTTTTGCCGCCGGGAAAATGCCACACATCCGTGTTGAAGCATGTAAAGCGTCACTTTGTCCAGCTGCCGGATTCCCCACATGCATATCCCCGCACAACACGGCGAAAAGCCCGGACAAACGGTCATTCGAAAGAAAAAGCACAATTTTCCGGTATTTTTTATCGTAAAGTATTTGCTATATGAAGAAAACTTCCTATCTTTGCACCCGCAAACCACAAAGGTGCCATAGCTCAGTTGGTAGAGCAAAGGACTGAAAATCCTTGTGTCCCCGGTTCGATTCCTGGTGGCACCACTTTGAAGAAAAGCAAAAGAGAATAAACTCCTGATTTCCAAACGAAATCGGGAGTTTTTGTTTTCCCGTAGGACGCAAAAAAGTGCGGAATATGACCGTTTCCAGTGTTCCAAAAGGTGGAGCGGAAAAGGTGGAACTGAAATCCCCACCGAACGTGATTCTTTTTCACTGATTTGCAATGTTTTGCGTATTAAGAAAACGAGGATGGTTTCCTACTTTTGTCCCATTTAAAACTGTAGGAAAAATGAAAAGGAACTCGTTCAATGTGCTTTTCTTCATCAAGAAAGCCAAACTGTTGAAAAACAGAGAAGCCTCTGTATGTATGCGCATCACGGTAGACGGTGCGCGAGTGGGAACCAACATCCGCAAGAGCATCGACCCAGCTTAGTGGAATCAAGCAAAGGAGTGTGCCCGTGGGAAAAGCCGCAAGGCGTGCGACTTGAATGCCTACATTGAGGATGCTAAAATCAGGCTTCACCAAATCTTTAATGAACTCGAAGAGCAGCGGCAACCCATTACCGCACGTCTGTTACAGGAGAAATTCTTCGGGCAGGACAAAAAGCCGGAAGAAGTTCGCACCTCATCGGTACGATGCAAGAACACAATGACCAATGCCGTGCGCTTGTCGGAAAAGACTATCACTGATTACCGTCCGCCGTTATGAAAGCTGCAAACGTTATCTCGCAGAACTCATCAAGCAGAAATACGGGAAGGAGGATTTACTGCTGACAGAAATCAACGGTGAGTTGGTACGTGCCTTTGAGTTCTATCTCAAAACGGAAAAGTCCTGCCAACAGAATACCGTTATCCGCTACATGAAATGCTTGAAGAAAATCACCAATTTGGCATTAGCCAATGAATGGATTGCCAAAGACCCGTTTATCGGTATCAAGTTCCATGAAAAAGAAGTAATCCGTGAGTTTCTTACTATGGATGAGCTACCGACCATTTACCACAAGGAATTTTCTCTGGAGCGAATCACCGTAGTCCGTGATGTTTTTATTTTCGCCGCCTTTACCGGTCTGGCTTTCATCGACGTACAACAGCTCTCCCCTGAGCATATCGTAAAAGACAACAACGGAAACCTGTGGATCAGGAAGCCACGTCAGAAAACAAAGAACATGTGTAACATTCCGCTGCTGGATATTCCTTTGGAAATCCTGAGAAAATATGCAGATTATCCTTCCTGCAAAAAGAAAGGAGTATTGCTGCCTGTTCCCTGCAATCAGAAGATGAACAGCTATCTGAAAGAGATTGCCGACCTGTGTCTGATAAAGAAGAACC
>CASFQC010000103.1 GCA_949296415.1 uncultured Bacteroides sp.
GGACGGGTGGTCCCGCCCCTTGCCGCGAGGCGCTCCCCGACCGATGAGTTTTTTCTGCCAAACAAACGAAACGTTGCGTTTCTATTTGGACACTTCAGTATTTTTATCAACGATAAGAGCCTGTCGTTTAATTTTTGCTTAGCACTGTTTGGGTATGTCTCCTGTGCTTATCCCTCTATCCTTTCTATAATTTAATTTCTCCCAAACAAGGTTCCATAACGGGACATTCCTTTTATCGGATATATGCCTGATATTTCAATATAATACTGTGTTTCAATTATTTATTGCAAACAGTTTCATAGCGTCCTGCTAATCCGTCCACAGCTTCCAGTAAACGGATTCACACCGATTGGTGGACAGCTCCGCACCAAGCGGTGTACAGGTCGGGACCAGAACGGCATATTGTCCGTACACATAGCACGTTTCACACTGAAGCATAAAGACCATGTCGTTTCAGGCAGAAAGAGCTGTGCCAACAGGCTCTAAGAATCTACCCCATTTCATTGCATTATAAAAAAAATATGTACCTTTGCCGCCGAATTGGTTCCGGATGTGTCCTATCGGCCGCCCGGATTAAAAGGGAATCGGGTGCAAATCCCGGACAGTCCCGCTGCTGTGAAACTCTATAATGTGATGAAAAATATACCCATGCCACTGATGTGTCGCATAGCCGGGACATCGGGAAGGCCTTCAAAAACAAGAGTCAGTCAGAAGACCTGCCATTCGGACAATACACTACGAACCCCGCCTTTGCTCGTGGGATTAGGAAGGCGGCCATAAGAATGACACATTTATCTCCGACACGTCCTCTTCTCAGTTATACATAACAAGACGATGAAAAGCATGGGTAATTATGTAACCGAACGACGATAGTTCTAAAGAATTGGAAAATGATAAAGAAAGTATTGATTGCCAACAGAGGCGAGATAGCCGTGCGCGTGATGCGTTCATGCCGTGAGATGGGCATACAGAGCGTGGCTGTGTTCTCTGAAGCCGACCGCACATCGCATCATGTGTCATATGCCGATGAAGCGTATTGTATAGGTTCTGCCGTAGCGAAAGAAAGTTATCTGAACATAGACAAGGTTATTGCCGCAGCCAAGCATTGCGGAGCCGACGCCATTCATCCGGGATATGGTTTCTTGTCCGAGAATGCCGAATTTGCAAGACGATGCAGGGAAGAAGGAATAATCTTCATAGGTCCAGCCCCCGAAACCATGGAAGCTATGGGCGACAAGATTGCCGCGCGCAAGCGCATGATAGCCGCCGGAGTGCCGGTGGTTCCTGGTACGGAAAAGCCGCTTCAGAACGCGGAAGAAGCTGTACGTATATGCAACGAAATAGGCTACCCCGTAATGCTGAAAGCCTCCATGGGAGGAGGAGGAAAAGGCATGCGCCTCATACATAGCGAGGATCAGGTTGTGGAAGCCTACAATACGGCACGCTCGGAGTCAATGTCATCATTCGGTGATGACACGGTGTACCTGGAAAAATTTGTAGAAGAACCCCACCATATAGAATTCCAGATTCTGGGAGACAATCACGGCAATGTGATACACCTGTTCGACCGCGAATGTTCCGTACAGCGCCGCAACCAGAAAATTGTAGAGGAAAGCCCTTCTCCCTTCCTCACGCCCGAATTGCGCAAGGAAATGGGGAAAAAAGCTGTAGCCGCAGCCAAAGCCGTAAACTACAGCGGAGCGGGCACGATAGAATTCCTGGTAGACAAGCATCGCAACTTTTACTTTCTGGAAATGAACACACGCCTGCAGGTGGAACACCCCATTACAGAAGAAGTTATGGGTGTAGACCTGGTAAAAGAACAGATACGCATCGCCAACGATGAGATACTGCACCTGCATCAGGATGAACTGTTCCAACGCGGACATGCCATAGAGTGCCGCATCTGTGCCGAAGATACAGAAAACAACTTCATGCCATCGCCCGGCATCATCAAGCAATTGACCGAGCCCAACGGCATAGGAGTACGCATAGACAGCTATGTGTATGAGGGGTATGAAATCCCTATCTACTACGACCCCATGATAGGCAAGCTCATAGTGTGGGCTACCACACGCCAATATGCCATAGAGCGTATGCGGCGTGTATTATACGAATATAAGATTACAGGTCTGAAGACCAACCTGGCTTACTTGAAACGCATCATGCATGTACCCGATTTTGTGAAAGGTGAGTACAACACACTCTTCATAGAAAAGAACGCGCGCATGCTGGTACGCAACAATACGCACAATGAAGAACTGGAAAACATTGCTATGATAGCTGCCTATATGGATTATCTGGTAAATCTGGAAGAAAATGCTTCCACGCAGCTGCCCGACGCAAGACCCATAAGCCGGTGGAGAGAATTCGGATTACAGAAAGGCGTGTTGAGGATATAAAACAGACTCTGCAAATTCCCCATCAAGGAGCCGTGGATGAAAAAGTGTAAAATCCATACATTGGACGGAACCGACCATCCATCCTCCTTTATTCTTTGATTTTTATTTTTAGAAAAAAGAATTTATGGAAATACATATTGGAGACCGCGTGGCTGATGTCACGTTGGTTAGTAAAGAGGGCAACAAAGTGCAGCTCACCATAGACGGAAAACCCATAGAAGTGGACATTGTGATGGCCGAAAACGGCAACTGTTCCATATTGCACAATGGTAACTCATTCAATGCCGGACTGGTACGTGGCGAAGGAGGGAAAAATTACGACGTCAACATTCTGTCACGCTCATTCCACGTAGACATAGTAGACACCCAAGCCAAATACCTGCACATGAAACGGGGAGCCGACGAAAGACAGGACAACAAAATTGTGGCTCCCATGCCAGGAAAAGTAGTCAGCATACCTGTAAAGGTAAACGACAGGCTGAATGCCGGAGACATAGTAGTGGTGCTTGAAGCCATGAAAATGCAGAGCAACTACAAGGTAAGCGCCGACTGTGTAGTCCGGAATATCCTAGTAAGTGAAGGCGAGTCTGTAAATGCCAATCAAGTGTTGGTAGAGCTGGAAGTATTGAAAGTAGAAGAATAAAAACATCAACCATGAATAGAGAAGAAATATACAGCCACTTTGAAGAACTTGACAAACAGGCTTCACTGGGCGGAGGTGTGGAAAAAATAGAAAAGCAACATACTAGCGGAAAGATGACCGCACGCGAACGCATAAACATGCTGCTGGATAAAGGCACGTTCAACGAGTTGGACAAATTTGTAAACCACCGTTGCAACAACTTTGGCATGGAAAAAAAGCAGATTCCCGGCGACGGCATGGTAACAGGCTACGGAAAAATTGACGGACGGCTGGTTTTTGTCTATGCCTATGACTTCACCGCACATGGCGGATCGCTGAGCGAGACAAATGCTGCCAAAATAGTAAAAGTCCAGGAACTGGCACTAAAAAACGGAGCGCCTGTCATTGCCTTGAACGACTCTGGCGGAGCACGCATACAGGAAGGAGTAAACAGTCTGGAAGGATATGCCTCCATATTCTACCAAAACACCATAGCATCTGGAGTGATTCCACAGATATCAGCCATACTGGGTCCCTGTGCGGGAGGAGCATGCTACTCACCGGCTCTGACCGACTTTATTTTCATGGTGAAAGAGCAAAGCCATATGTTCATTACCGGTCCCGATGTGGTAAAGACGGTAACCAACGAAATAGTTGACAAGGAAGAGCTGGGCGGCGCCTATACACATAGCAGCAAAAGCGGAGTGACACACTTTATGTGCAACAACGAAGAAGAAACCATAATGACCATACGCGAACTGCTCAGCTTCCTGCCTTCAAACAACATGGAAGACGCTCCTTTGGCGGCTACCACCGATGACATACACCGGCAAGTAGAAGCTTTGCAGACGGTGATACCAGAAGATCCTAATATGCCATATGACATAAAGGATATCATAGAACCTGTACTTGATAACCAGTACTTTTTTGAAGTCATGCCTCATTTTGCCAAGAACGTAGTGATAGGATTCGGCAGACTGAACGGACACTCGGTGGGCATTGTGGCCAACCAACCTGCTTATCTGGCTGGTGTACTTGACATTGACGCCAGTGATAAAGCCGCACGTTTCATACGTTTCTGCGACTGCTTCAACATCCCCATCATCACTTTTGAGGACGTACCCGGATTCCTCCCCGGAACCGTACAGGAACACAACGGCATCATACGTCATGGAGCTAAGATAGTCTATGCCTATGCTGAAGCTACTGTGCCCAAGATTACGCTCATCACACGTAAAGCCTACGGAGGTGCATATATCGTGATGTCCAGCAAACCTACTGGAGCCGATGTCAATCTGGCTTATCCTCAAGCTGAAATAGCAGTAATGGGAGCCGAAGGGGCAGTAAACATCCTCTACCGTAAGGCTTCGCCTGAGGAGAAAAAGGCCATAATAAAGGAATATGAAGAGAAATTCTCCAACCCATACCGTGCCGCCGAACGCGGATATATAGACGAAATCATCATGCCGCGCGAAACCCGATATAAACTGGTACAAGCTTTGGAAATGGCACGCAACAAGAACCAAAGCAATCCACCGAAAAAGCATGGGAACATGCCATTGTAAGAGTCTTCCGTTTCTTCGGGATATTCAGTAAATGTCCCTAAAAAGTAAGCTGGCATATAAAGTCGATAGAGTATAATCACTTTATATGCCATTATTATTGGCCTTTTTCTGT
>CASFQC010000104.1 GCA_949296415.1 uncultured Bacteroides sp.
TTGCTTCTTTGACAACAAGCCTGAAGCACTGCAAGGATACACTATCGAGCAATCAAAACAACTGACTTTGTTTTAATTTTATCCCGAACTCACGTCTTTTATATCAATATGACCCCCATCTAATACGGGCATTAAAGCCGGGATGACGGGTGCAAAGGTACGGAGGAAGGAGAGGCGAGGCGACACAAGACGGCTTACGAAGTGTTAGCAGAAGTGTTATTTAGTCTTATCTCTATTTACATAAAGGTATGAAAAGACTATCTTTGCCTTCGTTATGAAACTACCCTTGAAATACATCGCCCTCGTGGTGATCCTCTCGCTGGCCGCCATCTTCGCCTACCAGACTTACTGGCTGGTGAACCTCTACCGCACGCAACGGCAGGCGGTGGAGCGAGACATCAGGGAGGCGATGCGGCTGAGCGACTATAACGAAATCATCCTCCGTGTAGACCGGCTGGACCGGGACTCTACCGAACATGGCGAAGTGTCCGTCAACGCCGGGTTCGACAATGAGAGTCCCTACGTGGAAAGCCGCACCATCGTCACCGGACAGGAAGGCGACTCCACGCTCGTCACCCTGACGCAGCAGACCGCGAAGGACACGGCACGCATGGAATCTACCCTGCACACCAACGACATGGGTTTCCTTTTCGGACGAAAGAACGCGATGCAGGAACTGGCGAGCTACTTCCAGCAGGGGCTGCACGCGGGGCTGGACATCATCCGCGACCCGGACTTCCTGACTTACGACAGCTTGCTACACGACGAGCTGCAACGGCTGGAGCTTTCCATTCCCTACCGGCTGATGTACCTGCATCGGGGCGAGAAGGTCGGTTCATCCTATACCTACATCGACACCTTAGGCATCCGGCGCACGGCAGGTTACGTACCCTCCGCCCGAGCCAAGACCTATGAATACAGCTATGACCTGCACGACAAATGGCTCTACCTCCTCACCACGGAGCCTTTGGACAGTCTCGTGCTCCGGCAGATGGCGGGCATCCTGGCCACATCGGCAGTCATCCTCATCGTGCTGGGCTTCTCCTTCTGGTACCTCATCCGCATCCTGCTGCGCCAACGCACACTGGAGGAGATGAAGGACGACTTCACCAACAATATGACCCACGAGCTGAAGACGCCCATTGCCGTGGCCTACGCCGCCAACGATGCCCTGCTGAACTTCGGACAGGACTCTGACAAGGCGAAGCGCGAACGCTACCTGCGCATCTGTCAGGAACAGCTTGCCCGGCTCGGCGGACTGGTGGAGCAGATACTTTCCCTCTCAATGGAGCGCCGGCACGGCTTCCGCCTGCATCCGACCACCTTTCCTGTCAGCGACCTCATCGCTCCTCTGGTGGAGCAACACAAGCTGAAGGCGGACAAGCCCGTCAGCATCTCCACCCGCATCACACCGACCGACCTCCAGGTGACCGCCGACCGCACGCATCTGGCCAACATTATAAGCAACCTCATTGACAATGCTATAAAATATTCCATCGGGCGTGCGGACGTAGAGATAAACGCGCATGAGGAGGACGGGACATTTGTTCTCTCTGTACAGGACAAGGGTATAGGCATCCCCAAGGACAAACTGCCTCATGTGTTCGACAAGTTCTACCGTGTCCCTACTGGCAACTTGCATGAGGTGAAGGGTTACGGCCTCGGCCTGTATTATGTCAAGACGATGGTAGAACGACACGGCGGGACGGTGGAGGTGGAGAGCGAGCCGGGACGGGGCAGCCGGTTTGTAATCAGCATGTGAACGGATTTTGGAAACTACAGATATTTATGGAAAAAGAAAGGTTGTGCATTAGAGCGGCGAGGGCGGAAGACATTCCCGCCATCACGCAGATTTATAATGAATACATCCTGCATAGTACGGCTACCTTTGAGACGGAAGTACTGGCGGAAGCCGAAATGCTCCGTCGTCTGCGGGACATAATGCCTGAATACCCCTATCTGGTGGCAGAAGTAGGCGGGGAAGTGGCCGGTTACTGTTATGCTCATCCCTGGAAAGAGCGGTTTGCCTATCGGCATACGCTGGAGACCACCGTCTATCTGTCCCCTGACCAAAGGGGGAGGGGAATGGGGCGGCAGCTGATGGAACGTCTGGTGGCGACATGCCGCACGATGTCCGGTTGTCATGCCTTGGTAGCCTGCATCACCGCAGAAAACGAGGCCAGTTGTGCCTTGCACCGTAAACTCGGTTTCCGGCAGGTGTCGTGTTTCCGGGAGGTGGGATACAAATTCGGGCGGTGGCTGGATGTGGTAGATTATGAAATGCTTTTTCCGGAGATTTCCGTCCCCCAATGAACCGTCCGGCTATGGAACAGATTAATGTATTGTTGGTTGAAGACGAATCTACCTTGGCGATGATTATCAAGGAAACACTGGAGGGGCAGGGCTTCCGCATCCGTCTGGCTGGGAACGGGGAGGAGGGATTGCGCCTCTTCTTTCAGGAAAAGCCCGACGTATTGGTGGCCGACGTGATGATGCCCCGCGTGGATGGTTTCGAGATGGTGCGCCGTATCCGTAGGACAGACCGGCAGACACCCGTGCTTTTCCTCACCGCCCGTTCCTCCGTTAACGATGTGGTGGAAGGGTTTGAGCTGGGCGGGAACGATTATCTGAAGAAGCCTTTCGGAATGCAGGAGCTGATTGTGCGCGTCAAGGCACTGCTGGGGCGCGCCAGCTCCTTGGTGGCGGACGAGCCAGTCGGACAAACCTTTGGAATAGGACATTACCTCTTTGACAGCCAGACGCAGACACTGGCCTGCGCAGGGATGATACAGAAACTGTCCTACCGGGAGAGCGAGATATTGCGCCGTCTCTGCCAGAACCGCAACCAGGTGACGGACATGCGCCAGCTCTTGCTTGACCTGTGGGGTGATGACAACTTCTTCAACCAGCGCAGTCTGCATGTGTTCATCACCAAGCTGCGTCACAAGCTGGGCAAGGACGGGCATGTGCGCATCATAAACGTGCGGGGCATAGGCTACAAGTTGATAGAGGATGAGGTATGACGCCGGCGTGACGGCCTGTGGTTTATGAGGAAAAATTCTTCAGGCAGTCTTCCACTCTGCGGAAGAAGTCGGCCAGGTGCGAGCCGTCCACAAAGGCATGGTTCACGTATATGGACAGCGGCATCATCAGCCTTCCCTCGCGCAGTATGGCTTTTCCTGCTGTCATGAGCGGGTAGTTGCATCCACGTCCGGCCTGTGCTACGGTATAGGTGATGGAGGTGAACCGCAGTCCCGGTACGGCGCTGAGATGCATCACGTCGTAGTCGCCTGCGGTCATTAGTATTTTTTCCGCTCCGTAAGGGTCGCCGTCGGCCGGGATGTGGTCTATGAGTTTCCGGGCTTCCTGATAGAAGCGGTCAAAGTCTTCATGATAGGGTATGCGTATGGTGAAGAAGGTGTGTCCCGGTACGGCAACGGGAGTGATGATGTCCACCCGGTCGTGGAACACCACACGGCCTTCGTTGTCTGTACGGTAGCGCAGTTCGTCTACCTCATTGGCGGCTTTCACTACGGCGTAGAGGTAATGCAGGAAGAAAGAACGTCCCGACGCGTGTGCGGCGGCGTGGGCTTCGGTGCAGTTGACTTCGGTGGTCACGGCGTACCAGGAGTTGAGGAAACCTTCGAAGAAGCTGTAATTGTCTTTTCTGTTCCACGAAGCCAAGTCTATGATATGTTTCATGTTGTTTTGGGTTTTGTTTGATGACGCAAATATAGTGCAAATCTACGGTATGGCAGGATTTTGTGTGAAGTTTGCTGCGACAAGTTCTCAGAATCTGTTTCCTGATTTTTCAACGTGTTACCCAAAAATCATCAGAGAATAGTGGTACGATATGCTGCTGGTGCCAATGCCCCTTAATGGCAGCTTTGTTAGTGGAAAACTGTTCCAAATAAAAGGACTGTGTCTTCATGCAAGGCTCTTTAAACGAAAAAGCTGTGGTCTGATTCGGTTTTTTTCATTGAAATCTTTGGTGGGTAAAAAAATATATATACCTTTGCACCGTCTTAAAAAGAAAGGTTGCCATTCAGCCTTAAGGAGAGATGGTAGAGTGGTCGATTACAGCGGTCTTGAAAACCGCCGTGCTGAGAGGCACCGGGGGTTCGAATCCCTCTCTCTCCGCTGAACATACTGGACAGAAATGGTCAGTAAACGGACAAAAGCTACAAATCAATGATTTGTGGCTTTTTTTATTGCCATAATGTCCGGCTTCCAAAACTTCAAAAGTACCGAAAAAGACAAAGTTTCGTTCCTAAATCGTTACCTATTCCACGCCGGACAAAAACGGTAACGATTTGTCCATAAATGGCCTGATAATGACTTGATTAGTCCATAGTCTGCATAACTCAAAACAAGGTGTAAGAAGTAATTTTGCAATTAAAAAGTTGAGTTATGAAATCGACATTTAAGGTTCTCTTTTACCTAAAGAAAGGTTCGGAGAAGAAAAACGGTGAGGTTATGA
>CASFQC010000105.1 GCA_949296415.1 uncultured Bacteroides sp.
CTACCAACTGCGTGAAAAGGAAAATGCCCGGTTAAAGGCTGCTAATCAACAGCAGCAGACATTGCTCAATTATATGCTTGTTGCTGGTTTGATTTTGTTCTCACTGTTGTTTGCTTACCTGCAATATAGCCGTAGGAAAAGAATAGAACTGCGGATTCAGTTAGAGAAGGCCGAACGCCTCAAAAATGAATTGTATAGGCAAAGCGAAAGCTACATTAAAGAGAATAATGTCAAAATAGCCCGGCTGGAAGAACAGTTGCGGGAAAGTGATGCTTCTTTGCAGAAACAGCTGGAAGCACAAAGAGAAGCGATGCTTTACGAGAACAGGCAGGCTTATATGGCTTTAGAGAAGCAAAAACAAGTATTGGCTGCAATTGGTGAATCAGGCATACGGAAGGATATTTTGGTCAAATTGAATACTTGCGATAGTTGCAAGAAGGTATTGACCGTGACTGATTGGCGCGCCATAGAGCAGGAGATTGAGCAAATTTCACCGGAATTTAAAATGAGGTTATACAATCTATGCAGTAAACTTAGCGAAAACGAGTATCCTATCTGTCTGCTTATAAAACTTGGATTTCAGCCTACAGAAATAGCCAAGCTGACCTTGCACAGCAAAGAAAGCATTACTTCTACCCGTCGTCGTTTGTATGAAAAAGTATTTGGCAGCAAGGGTAGCCCGAAGGATTGGGACGAGGTGATTTATACTCTTTGACGGGAAAACTGCCTTTTGACAATAAACTACTGATATACAAGTAAAAATGTGCCGCATTGGTGGCTTCATGCACACTTGCTGGCACACTCCTTAGGTAAAAGCACACGATTTTGCACACTTCATTTGTGAATCATAGTGCTTGTGAAAGCATATTTTTGCAGCAACAAAAGTTGAACTTAAATTGTGAAATCATGAGACTATTAATGTGCTGCATCCTAACTGCTTTTTGTGTGAATCTGTACGCCAGTGATAGTAGAAAAATTATCTGGCTATCTTGCTCATATTATAATGATAAAGGACGGGTAATAGATGACCGCTCTTTTGTTACAGAACTTTCAGCCTGTTATGACAGCAACACTCTGTATTTGTATTCAGAGAAGGCTTTCCACGAGGTGCATATTGTGGTTACAGACGCCAGTGGCTCCATGCTTTGTGAGGAATATACTTCTTTAGCTCCAGGGGCAGAACACGTTTTGTTTATTGGCGATGCCGCTGCTGGTGAATATACTCTCATCATTGATACAGAGATAGGTCGGTATCAAGGCTCTTTCTTGGTGGGTAATGAGTGAGTATTTTTCCCCAATATCTCCTGCCGACGATTTGCTATAACTTTTAAATACTTGCGACATGAAAAACCGTATTTTGTATTTCCTGATGTTGCTCCCCGTGTTGGGCATGCTTTCCACCCTTGCCGGGTGCAGTGAAGAAAAAGACTTACCCAAGGGGCCTCCTCCCATTCACCTGAATGTGGAAGACAGCCTTGCCATGGTGGATATTTATCATGCCCTGGGGCTGAGTGGATGGGATTTGACGGATATCTATTCTTGGGAGGGGATAGAGGGTTTGGCTGATGACCCCGCGACCAATGAATTTCGGATAATCGGGTTTACGTGTACCAGTGCCATGCGCCCTAAGGGGGAGATTCCGGAGGCTTTCAAGAGGTTGACAGCCTTGCGTAAGCTGGTTATTGCGGGAAAGTTCCTCCAAGGAGAAATTCCGTCGTGGCTTGGAGAAATGGAGAGCCTGGTATATTTGGGCATCAAGAATGCGGATAACCTGACGGGAGAGATTCCCGAAGAGTTGGGTAACTTGAAGAATCTGATACGGCTTGATATAGTCAATTGCAAGAATATCTCCGGTGAAATACCGAAGTCTTTGGGAAACTTGGAGAATTTGACAGACTTGTTGATATCTGGAACAAGCGTGTCCGGCGAGATTCCCGAAGAGTTAAGCAAGCTGAAGAAAATAGAGAGGCTGGATCTTCGCGATAACGAGTTGTCCGGCACTCTTCCAATAGAAATTATGCGAGATCGTGTGTTTGGGATGGATTGTTCCAATAATAATATCGAGGAATTGCCTTTCGAGATATGGAAAGATGAGTATATAGGTGTACCTCCCATATTGGATGGGAACAGGCTTTCGGGTGAGATACCTGAGTGGGTATTTAAAACTAATAAATGGGAAGTTCATTCGAGCATTGTAATCGGGAAGCAACAAGAAGGGTATGGCTACATCAACTATATGTCGCTGGTATATTCCAATAACTAAATATGTCTAACCATTTAAATTTTAGGTGTATGAAAAACATTGTATTTACTTTAATGTTGGCGACTGTTTTATGGTCGTCTTGCCAGGATGAGGTGATGACAGACATCATGCAGGAACACGAGGTGGAGGCCCCTATAACTCGTGCAATCACTCCATGGAACCAATGCCAGAAGGCTATATTGAAAAGTGGAAAAGAAGTCTACTTACCATGGGCTTCTACAGTAACTTCTAATATCCCAGATGATGTAAGGAAAGATATTAAAGAAGAAAACGGATGGAAAGTGCTGTTTAGTACTATGGAGTTTGTAGGCTACAACATTAATGTGACAAGCGTAGATGAGGGGGTGAACTACCTGTTGCTGTACAATATTTACACCGGTGTGCTTAAGGGATTTGTGTACTTGGATAATTATAATGGGGAGAGCAATACTGCTTTTTGGCGGTTGGACGTGCAGCCGGGAAGCACGCTGTTGAACTTTACTCCTGAATTTGCGGAAGCCATCGACAGCCAAAACTCTCCGGAGTCTGTAGTCTTGTCCACGATTACAAAAAACGGGGTGACCAAAGGTTTTGAAGTTGGTTGGAATTGCTTTATGCAAGAGTTAGCTTATGATCCTGGAAGTAAAGACGAAACCATATCGGTGTCTGCTTTCGAGTTGAACGAGACTACTTTTGCATTTAGCGGCGCATATAAGTCTACTTCGGAAGGGACAATAATATCTTCAAATCAAACCTCTTCTAATGTGCTCAATGGCATAGCCGACGTCAGCGGGAAGCACGCCAAGCAGTGGATAGCCGACAATACCGGGGAGAAGAATAGCGACAAGCCCATCAAATTTGGTGCAGACGTGCTGCAAACCGTAGTGGATGAGGGCGTGACAGGGCTTGTGAAAACCGGGCTGTACAAGGTGTTTGGCAAGCTGCTTGGAGTTTCTCAGACAAACTACAGTATGCAGGTGACAACAAACGGCACGGTGGAAATAACCGGCACTTCGTCGCAGCCCAGCAGCGGCATGGTGCCCCCGTTGGCAGGCATCCCCCTCAGTGGGTTGGGGCACGACCTCGGCCTTTGGAACTTAAGCACCAAGCCTATTTACTACACGCGGACTTTCTCGGAGTATAAAGACTTCACTTCTTCCGGCGATGGGCTGCGCGCCTATTTCGGCTACGAGGTATTTACGTATCCTTCTATTCAGGCCAGCATAAACCCTATTGCTTATGATAGGGGTACGAGTACGGTGAGCGTTTCTGCTGCTCCGGTGGAATATCTTAAATATCATGGCGAAAAGCCCCAGTTTTATGAAAGCTATGTAGACCCCAAGAATAAATATAAGTATGCCGCCGAGCAATATTCATTTCCACCTATAATATACGATGATGATGATACTTATATAAGGGACGGTGGAAGCGTAACCATGATTTATGTGCAAGACTTGTTGCCTAATAGAAGGGCGCTTGATGATATAAAGAAAGCGGGTCTGAGTTTTAAGGATGCAAGGGTGAACATCTGGAAGAATATTGTGCTTAGGGTAGTGGCAAAGACCGAGGATGCGGCAGGAAATGAGGTTTACTCCGTAAAGAGCTTTATCCCGAAGCAGCAATTTGATGGAAATACCGGGATGCCTTACACATGGACATTGGATGCCATGAGGGAGGCAGGGTATCAGTTCTATTGATAAAGAGTATATCTATGGTGAACTTATACATGCGTTATACCATAATTGGGTTGTAATATGAAAGAGAATATAAGAAGCATAAGGACATGGCTTATCGTTTTGTTCTGTCTCATACCTTTCTGCTCTTGCGGTGATGACCATGATGAATCGTTAATCCATCGATTTGGGGTGGAGTTTCTGAAGCAAACGGCTTGGAAGGGAGAACTGATTTATTACAGTGGTGAAACCGGAGAAGTGTTCAATCAATATCGTATAGGCATTTTATTTGCCACGGATACACAAGGACGGTGTGGATATCTGACAACGATAGGAACCGAAGATGGTAAAGACGATTATGAAGATGTGGAAGGATTTACATATACCGTGGATGATAAACTGTTGACGATAAAAAGTTCTAAAATCAGTGGCTGGTGGCTGCTGGAAGAATTGACAGCGGACAGAATGGTACTTATTGATGGGCCACAACTGCAACTTAATGCGCAAGGAAAACTTGTGCTGGACAGGGTGTATTAAT
>CASFQC010000106.1 GCA_949296415.1 uncultured Bacteroides sp.
AAAGAATCAATTACTGTTATGGGAGATAAAAATGTTACTCAAATACTTCCAAACGGTACAAAAAAAATTATGGCAGATTCAAGCAATGCTATGTTTTCTCAAATAGCAAATATAATAAAATCTATATTTACTTATGATGAAAAGACTATAAAAGAATCTTTCAGCCAAAATATTGAAAATAATGTAATTGTTTATACTCCGAAAACTGATGAGCTTAAAAAAATTATGTCCAAAATAGAAGTATCTTTTGCCAAAGCAGGATATATAGAAAAAATAAAAATATATTCTAAAAATTCAAGTACAACAGAATATATAATGAAAGTTTTATCCAAATCAGATACTTTAACTTCTGAGGAGATAAAATATTTTGAGTAATAGAAAGCCTCTTATATTTTTGTGGCTGTTTTTTCACAGGATAAACGTATTTCTTGATGTGTGTCAATGGAGATGTGATGAATATGTGTGGAAAAAGTACGGGCTTCTTGCATGAAGTTTGAAAAGGATTCGTTACCTTTGAGGGCAAAATGAAAGGGTGGGGTAATGTTCTCGGCCTGCAAAGGACTTATCATTAATTTTAAATATAATAAAAGTAGAGACATGAGAAATTTAAAAGCATTGTTGATGGGGGCTTGCGTTGCTGTTCTGTGCGCATGCTCAACCCAACAGGAGTCTGCTGTGCAAGTGAATGAACATGGTACACGATGGACGTGGGATAAGGGGACGATTGTCGTTGAGACTCCTCAGCGCCCGGAAGGCCAGAAGAGTGCGTTGGGACTGACTGCGCCGAAGCTGGAGGCCGTGCGTGTCGGATTTGTAGGACTGGGCATGCGTGGCCCTGGTGCGGTGGAACGTTTCACTCATATTCCGGGCACACAGGTGGTGGCCCTTTGTGATTATGAGAAGGAGCGTGCGGAGAAATGCCAGGAATTCCTGAAAAAGGCTTCCTTGCCGAAAGCGGCTGTCTACTCAGGTGAAAAGGGATATGAAGAGTTGTGCAAGCGTGAGGACATTGATCTGGTATATATCGCCGCCGACTGGATGCATCATTTCCCCATAGCCAAATGTGCGTTGGAAAACGGAAAGCATGTGGCTATCGAGGTGCCTTCTGCCATGAATCTGGAAGAATGCTGGACGTTGGTCAATTTGAGCGAGACGACCCGCAAGCATTGCTTCATTCTTGAGAACTGCTGTTATGACTGGTTCGAGATGAACACCCTGAACATGGCCCAGCAAGGCGTGTTTGGTGAGGTTGTCCGTGCACAGGGCGCTTATATCCATAATCTGGATGAGTTCTGGGATTATTATTGGAAGAACGGCGAGAACGACAAGCTGGGATGGCGTCTTGACTATAACATGCGCCATCGCGGTGACGTGTACGCCACCCATGGACTGGGCCCTGTGGCGCAGGCTATGAATATCCATCGTGGCGACCGCATGAAGACTTTGGTGGCCATGGACACGAAATCGGTTGTCGGTAAGGCTTTGGTGGAAGAACGTACAGATTCCACCTGCAACAATTTCCGCAACGGTGACCACACAACTACATTGATCCGTACGGAAAACGGTAAGGTGATCGAGATTCAGCACGACGTGATGACTCCCCAGCCTTATAACCGTCTGTATCAGTTGACCGGAACAAAAGGATTTGCCAACAAGTATCCGATAGAAGGATATGCTTTGGGCGGTGACCAGTTGAACGCCTCAGGCGTGCAGCCGAAAGTGGATGACTTGAGTGCGCACAGCTTCTTGCCAAAAGCGGAGATGGAGGCATTGGTAAAGAAATACCAGCATCCTATCCTGAAAAAATACGGTGAGATGGCAAAGGAGGTAGGCGGACATGGCGGTATGGATTTCATCATGGATTGCCGTCTGGTTTATTGCCTGCAGAACGGACTGCCGTTGGATATGGACGTATATGACTTGGCTGAATGGTGCTGTCTGGCAGAATTGGGCGAGCTTTCCATGGACAACGGATGTGCTCCTGTCGCTTTCCCTGACTTTACCCGTGGCGAATGGAATGTGGTGAAAGGTTACAGACATGCCTTTGCCAGTCCTGAGGATGAAAAGGCCGCCGCTGAAAAGGCCGAGGCGTTTACCGCCAAGCTGAAGGAGCAGGGTGCGAAGGAATGGGCTTCCGCAAAATGATGTAAGACATACCCGGTTGCCGGTTTGACAAAAGGCACGGAGGCACAGAACCGTATATTGGAATTCTCTGTGTTTCCGTGCCTTTGCGTTTCTTGTCCCTGATGGAGAAAAGTGAACGTATGGACATAAAAAAAGTCTGTAGGCTGAGCTTACAGACTTTCAATTCTCTCTATTGTCCGAGATTATTCAGCTACAACTGCTGAGTCAGTTGCTGCAGAGTCAGCTACTGCTGTTGAGTCAACAACCGGAGCTGCTTCTTCTACTGTTTCTACTGCTGCAGAGTCAGCTGCAGTTTCATTGTTGGCTGCCTTGTTACCGCAAGAAGCGAAAGATACGGCAGCGAATGCTACGAACAAGAATACTAATTTTTTCATTTTCTTTTGCTTTTAAATCTGTAATACTTATGTTGTTCTTTTAAAACGCTGCAAAGATATGGAGTTTTTCAATATGTTGTTCAACTTATACTCACTTTTTTTCAAAAAAATATGTTGTAGAATATACTTTATTGATAGTCAATATGTTTTTAAATATGGTATTTCCTCTTTGCCGGATAAAAATTTTTTCCTATAGAGAGGAATCGCAAATAATGTATAACTTTGCGGTCTATATGAATAAAGTGGACAAGGTTTATGGTTGATACGACTGTTTTTCAGAATAAGGTGGCTGTATATTATACGTTAGGATGCAAGCTGAATTTTGCGGAGACCTCTACAATAGGAAAGATGCTGGAGGAGGCGGGGGTACGTACCGCGCGTAAGGGTGAACGGGCTGACATTTGCATTGTCAATACATGCTCGGTCACCGAAATGGCGGACAAGAAATGCCGGCAGGCCATTCATAGGCTGGTCAGGCAGCATCCGGACGCTTTCGTGGTGGTGATGGGATGCTATGCCCAGCTCAAGCCGGGGCAGGTGGCCGATATCGAGGGGGTCGACCTGGTGCTTGGGGCCGACCAGAAAGGCCGTATCATGGATTATCTGGGCAGTCTGGAGAAAAAGAAGCATGGAGAGGCGTTTACCACCGCGACAAAAGACATACGGACTTTTTCTCCTTCGTGCTCACGCGGTGACCGTACCCGCTATTTCCTGAAAGTGCAGGACGGGTGCGACTATTTCTGCTCTTATTGCACGATACCGTTCGCGCGTGGGAGGAGCCGGAACGGGAGGATTGACGACCTGGTGGCCCAGGCGCGCCAGGTGGCGGAGGAAGGAGGACAGGAAATCGTGCTCACAGGCGTGAATATCGGCGACTTCGGCAAGTCCACCGGTGAGACTTTCTTCGGACTTGTGAAGGCGCTTGACCGTGTGGACGGCATCGGGCGCTACCGTATCTCTTCCATCGAGCCGAATCTTCTGACGGATGAGATCATAGAGTTTGTAGCCGGTTCCCGACGTTTCATGCCGCATTTCCATATCCCTTTGCAGGCCGGATGCGACGAGGTGCTGGGACTGATGCGCCGCCGTTACGACACCGCGTTCTTCGCGAAGAAGATCGAGACCGTAAAACGGCTGATTCCGGATGCCTTCATCGGGGTGGATGTGATGGTCGGTACGCGCGGGGAGACGCCAGAGTATTTTGACCGGGCCTACCGTTTCATCGAGGGACTCGATGTGACCCAGCTGCATGTGTTCAGCTATTCGGAACGTCCCGGAACCCAGGCGTTGAAAATTGATTATGTGGTAAGTCCTGAAGAAAAACATCGCCGTAGCCAGCTGTTGCTGGCCTTGTCCGACCGGAAACTTCATGATTTCTACGCGAGCCATATCGGACAGAAGGCCGAAGTGCTGATGGAGAAGGCGAAGCCGGGTGTGGCGATGCATGGATTCACGAAAAACTATATCCGGGTGGAATTGGCCCACGATGACAGTCTCGACAATCATCTGCTGCAGGTCCGCTTGGGGGATTTCAATGCGGAAGGCACTTCCCTGAAAGGAACAGTCCTATAAATATAAGGTATGAAAAAAACATCTGTCGTCATATTGAACTGGAACGGGGCGGAGATGCTCCGGCGTTTTCTTCCTTCTGTCGTTACCTTCTCAAAAGGTGGGGATGTGGAGGTTTGTGTGGCAGACAATGCCTCGACCGACGCTTCGTGTGAGGTGGTGCGGAAAGAGTTCCCTTCCGTCAGGCTGGTCTGCCTGGACCGTAATTACGGCTTTGCGGAAGGTTATAACCGGGCTTTGCAGGAAGTGGATGCCGAGTATGCGGTGCTGCTCAACAGCGATGTGGAGGTTACGGAAGGCTGGCTTTCTCCGTTGGTGGAGTTTATGGACTGTCATCCGCAGTTGGCGGCATGCCAGCCGAA
>CASFQC010000107.1 GCA_949296415.1 uncultured Bacteroides sp.
CCCAGCTGGGGATACGCAGACGGATAGCAAACTTTCCTTCTTTTTCCGGAGTGACTTTGATAGCAATCTTGCCGTCCCACGGATACTGAGTAGTCTGTTCCAGCGTTACTTTATTGTCGGCCGTCTTCATTTCGGCTTTCCCTTGGATGTACAGGTTCACATATATATCGTTCTGCTGAGTGGCATATACATAATTGGATACGGATGCCATGAAACGGGTTACATTACCCGGACAGCAGGCACAACCGAACCAAGGCTGACGGTCGTGTTCACCCATGGATTCCAGCGGATTGTCGTAGAAGAATTTGTCACCACTCAATGAGACACCCGAAATCACCCCGTTGTACAATGCACGTTCCAGCACATCCATGTATTTGGATTCACCCGTAGCCAGGAACATACGGTAGTTCCAGTACACATTGGCAATGGCCGCACAAGTTTCGCAATAAGCGGTGTGATTCTGCAATTCATAATTCGGTCCGAAACCTTCTCCCTGTGCCCGGGAACCCATACCTCCGGTGATATACAGTTTCTTGCTCACCAGATTGTCCCACAAGCGGGTCAAGGCATGGAAATAAGCGGTATCCTTGGTCAAGGCAGCCACATCGGCTACACCTGAATAAAGGTAACCGGCACGTACGGCATGACCTACGATTTCATCCTGCTGAAGAATCGGTTTGTGGTCCTGACTGTATTCGCTCAGTTTGTGACCGTCGGTACCGCGTCCGGTTTCTTCCACGAAATACTTCGCCATGTTGAGGTATTTCTGGTCACCCGTTACCTTATATAATTTACACAATGCCATTTCAATGATGGGATGTCCCGAAGGCACGTGTTTCTGTCCTTCTCCCGGGCCGAACACCTTGCATACCAAATCGGCATTCTTGATAGCCACATCGAGGAAGGTACGTTTGCCCGTAGCCCGATAATGCGCGATGGCAGCCTCGTACATGTGGCCGCTGTTATATAGTTCATGACTGTTCAGCTTTTCCCATTTGGAACGTCCCCACCATCCGGAAAGACGGTAGCACTTGTTGGTGACGCAAGTAGTCAGATAGCCGTCCGGTTCCTGAGCCGCCGCAATGATATTGATTACACTGTCCAGATAATGGTCCAATTTCGGATCATATTTCACAGCCAGTGAATAAGAGGCACCTTCTATTACTTTATAAGGATCGGTATCATCGAAAGAAAAATCCCCGCGATGTTCTCCTTTCTTCAGTCCGCCCGCTATGGCGAAATTGTCGAAACGGCCGTTTTTCTCACATTCCTTAAAAGCAGAAGGAATAGACACCGTACGATTTGTTTCAATACGAGGAGACCAAAAGCCATCGCTGATATGCACCTGGGTAAACGGTACCTCCTGAATCGGAGCATCCGGCTGCTGATAAGCAGGCTTCGTACAGGAAGTGATTCCTGCGACTGCGATTCCACTCACCAATATGAAAAGTCTGTTTCTCATGATAATAAATTGGTTTTTATTTTCTTTTAGCAAAAGTAGCTTTTAATAAGAAAAAGAAGTAAAAATATCATCCATTCAACTATAAAAATAGTCGTAAACAAACAGAGTTTCCAGAAAATCAACAATACATTGATTACCAATGTATTAAATCATAAATAATAGACTTTTGTAGCATATCTTCGGACGATTTTATCATTCACTCAGACAAAAAAGGCAGGATAGAGACACAGAGTTTCTCAAATCACCTCGCTATATTGAAAACTCCTTGAGACAAATCATATTATCCTTTTTCTACTTTTAGGTTTCCCGATAGAAGAACGTACGTTTCTGCACTGGAAAACCTATGGTTCCGGCACAGGAAACATACGGCTTCGCAGAAGGAAACATAAAAATGAGGCTGAAACTCTTCTAAAAATGTCAAAACATCCAACCTATATATGGCATCCATACTGAAAAATCCTTAATCAATTCACACTTCAATCCGGCATTTGAATTTTTGCATTTTTCTTTTTTAGATTATTTCACACACTCTATTCATATTTTTTAATCAACTTTGTACAGATTTGTAAAATGGAGGATATGTATGAAAAAATTGTATTGCTTGCTCATTTTTTTATCGGTCGGTTTATGGGGATATGCCATACTGCCCACCCACTTTCAGTTTCGCCACTACAACATTGAAAATGGGGTTTCTTCCAATAGCATTTCGGCTATTCTGCAAGATTCTCACGGCTACATCTGGCTGGGAACAGACAACGGATTAAGCCGGTTCGACGGGAATCAGTTTGCCTTCTATCAGAAAAGCAATCCGCTTTATTCAAACCTTCATACAAGTTACATAAATACCCTCTGCGAAATCAACACCGATGAATTATGGCTAGGCACCGAAAATGGAGTGTACATCTATAATCCTGTCAAAGCCACATTTACCCCCTTCACCCAGAAAACAAACGACAACACGGGTATCACCTCCTGGATTATGTACATTATTCAGGACAAAGAGCAAAACATCTGGATTGCCACCCGCAAACAAGGCATCTTTCAATACAACACATCGACCCACAAATTAACCCAATATGAGATTCCGAGAAACAACGATGTGGTTATCCACATACTGAATGACAGACAAAACAATATCTGGATATCTGGTCCTTACCAACTTTTCCGCCTCAACAAAGCCAACAATACCTTTGAAGAGTTTCCAATTAAAGGCGAACCTGAGGGCGTGTACTCCATGGCTCTATGGGAAGATTCATCCCACAACCTTTGGATTGGGACTTGGGAACAAGGACTCTGGAAATTAAACACACAGACACATGAAGTAGAGAAGTTTCTAGTTTCCAACAACGGGAAAGGTATATTGCATATACATTCTATTCTGGAATATTCCCCCACTATCTTGTTTATTGGGTCAGACGAAGGGCTGACTGTGTTCAATCCAATCACTCAAGAAAGTTTTCTGTATAACCAATACGGGGAAGGAAACGAATCCTTATCCGACAAATTTATCTACCCGATGCTAAAAGACCGGGAAGGCGGCGTCTGGATAGGTACTTATTACAACGGAGTGAATTATCTGCCTCCCTTTTGCGGGCAATTTCCCGGATATTCCGGAACCGACAATCTCCCATTTTTCGAAGGACAGATTATCAGCCGATTCTGCGAAGGCAAAAATGGAGAAGTCTGGATTGGTTCCGACGACGCTGGAGTAAGTTGCTTTAATCCATCCATCGGAAAGTTCATCGACTTTCCGGGCAGAGAAAAACTGAAAAGAAACAATGTACATGCCCTACGCTATATCGGAAAAGAACTTTGGATTGGAACCTATACCAACGGAATACAGGTTTTGGACCCCCAAACCGGGAAAATTACAAAATATGACACGAAAGACGGGCTGGACGAAAGCAGTATCTATTCTATTTTCCAAGACAGCCAAGGAAGAATCTGGACCGGTTCCATGGGAGGAGTCTGCCTGTACGACCCGCAAGAAAACCGATTCAATCTGGTAAAAAAACTGGATGCGCTAATCATCAAAATAATGGAAGATGCCAAAGGAAACCTGTGGATAGCCACGCAAGGGAAAGGACTTTTCAAATATATACCACAGAAACAAGTATGGAAAAGGTACGACCAGACACAAGGTCTCACCTGTAACATCATCAACCACCTTTGCATTGACCGGGAAAAAGTGCTGTGGGCAGCGACGTTTGAAGGATTGTATTCCTATGACCTGGAAAAAGACCGATTTATCCGCCATCCGCTCCGAATCCCCAATGAATGTATCAATGCCATTCTGGAAGGGGAAGACTGCCTGTGGCTCACCACCGCCAAAGGACTGGTGAAATATACTCCAACCACAAAAGCTACACAAATCTTCACCAAGAGCGACGGTCTGCAAAGCGAAGCCTTCATTATGGCCTCAGCCCTGAAAACCCGTAACGGAGAATTCTATATCGGCAGCATCAACGGCTTCAATACGTTCTATCCACACCTGCTGAAACTCAATACACAGAAACCCAATGTGGTGCTGACCGGACTGGAAATCTTCAACAAAAAAATAGAGACGCAGCAAGGGGGGATTCTGCCGGAAGCCATTGACCACTTGAAAGAAATCCATCTTCCTTACAAAGACAATGTCATCACACTGACGTATGCGGCCTTAAGCTACTGTACGCCAGAAAAAAACCAGTATGCCTACATTCTGGAAGGATTCGACAAGGGATGGAACTATGTGGGTTCACAGCACAGCACCACCTATACCAACCTACCGGCGGGCACGTATACATTCCGGGTAAAGGCTTCGAACAATGACAATGTGTGGAACGAAGAAGGGACCTCCATCCGTATCATCGTACATCCTCCTTTCTATTTCTCCTTGCCGTTCAAAATAGGTTATTTCATGCTGTTTATCCTGGCCATCGGGCTGCTGCTGCGCTACGTAGTACGTAAAA
>CASFQC010000108.1 GCA_949296415.1 uncultured Bacteroides sp.
ACCCGTCCCATGATGGGGACAATACCGTTTTTCTCCTTGCTTCTGTTCACGAAGAACAGGATTTTGAATGTTGCTCTCATACGCCTTGTCTTTTTTGGTTGCAAATTTAGTTTCACATGCGCTAAATGGCTGTAAGCAAACCGCAGCGGAACGGCGCAAAAGCACGATGATACGTTAAAAGTGCAGGTTTTGCAGGGTTACTATTAGGAAACCAAACTCCTGCCGCAATCTGCGTATCCTTACTTTTTAGCAATTCCGCAACATGATGAGAAATACGGTGTATTTTACTATTTGTCAGCAGGTTGTCTCTGATTGTCCCTTATTGGCATAACTTCGTTTATATTTTATCTGAAGAAGTATCTTGATGGCACACTGGACATCAGCAGCAGTTCTTCTTCGGGGGGAAATTACCACAATTGGATTACTTTCCGTTTGGGCGAGTTTTATCTGGACTATGCGGAAGCTGTGTTCAACTGTCTGGGAACGGCCGACGCTACTTCATCGGAATTTGACATGTCGGCACGCGAGGCTGTGAATGTTGTCCGCAACCGTCCGGGCGTAGACATGCCCGACTTGCCGTCCGGTATGGGAAATGACGAGTTCTGGAATATCTATAAAAAGGAACGCATGGTGGAGCTGGCTTTTGAAGGACATCGCTTTTGGGACGTGCGCCGCTGGAAAGAAGGTGGATTTGACAGCTTGGACCGCATGCAAATCACACTGGAAGATGAAGGGAACTATACTTATACGCGTGTCACCAAACCGCTCACTTGGAACGATTGTATGTATTTCTATCCCATTCCTGACAGTGAGTTGCGCATCAATCCTAATCTTGTGCAGAATGAAGGATGGTGAAATGTCGGGAAAAGGTTATGTTACCATTATGTATAAATAAAAAGACAAAGAACAAAGATATGAAAATTAGAGACTATATGCCAGTCATCACTTTGCTGTTGTGCCTGTTGGCAGGCTGCGATGACAAAATTACCCATTTTGACCATACCGGGTCTGTCACCGCAGCCCCGGTGGCTATTGATGCTTCCACCATTGCCTACGATTCGCTGCCCGGACAAATCCGCCTTTACTGGGAGATTCCGTCCGAGGACGCTTACGAGTATCTCCATATCTGCTATTACGATCCGCTGACCGGTGAAGATGTCACGCTGCTTGCTTCTGCTCATACAGCGGAAATGCTGATAGAAGATACAAGGCAGAAATTCGGGGCATACACTTTTTCTTTCCAGACATTCAATGTGGATGGCGAAGGGAGCAGTGTCACAGAGATACAGGCTTATTCTGGAAGGGCAGAGGTGACTTATAAGACAACGGAAATCGGACTGTCGTCCGACCAGCTAAGCTCCGATAGTCCGGAACCTACGGAGGGACCTATTGCCAATTTGATAAACGGCGACCTGACAGACTTTTTCCACTCCAACTGGAGTGACAGTCCGGAACCGTTGCCACACTACATCCAGATAGACTTTGATGAGGAACATGAAGGATTCTGTTTTGATTATTACAACAGGATTGTGAGCAACACCGATGGCTTTCCGCAAACGGCAGAAGTACAGGTCAGCAGCGACGGAGAGACTTGGAAGACGGTTGCCGAACTCAATGACCTGCCTTCCACTTCAGGCGCGCACTATGAGTCTGAGTACTTGTTTCCCGGAATGGCTTTTACGCATTTCCGGTTCAATGTGACTTCAGCCACCGCTTCTTCCACCTATTTCCATATGGCAGAGTTCAGCATATACGATGTGGTACTGTATGATCCGGAGGCAGAGGACTTGAATTGATTTTAACCTAATTATAGAAGACTTATGGACAAAAGACAAATAGTGAAAGGATGGGCGGCTCTTCCTGTTGCCGCAAGTCTGATGGCTTTTGGGGCCTGTTACGAAGATTTGGACCTTTCTTACAATGGAGATACTGACCTTAACCAGTTGGTCATCAGGCAGGCTGCAGACATATGGGACGGCACGCATTGCAATGTGGAGACTGATTTGGAAAAAGGAGATGAAGACGCTGATAATTTTGTCTACGAACTGACTTTGGCCATCTATCAGAATAGGGTGGCAGGACAGGAAGTGACGACGGACCTGGTTGTGGCGTCGGACTCGCTGGAGGCAGCCATTGCCATGGCCGGAGAGTCATCCGTTTACTCCATATATGAAGGAGCTGAGTTGTTGCCGGAAGAATATTACACCTTGTCAGGATCTCAGTTGCGGCTGTTGGCTGGAGATGCGGAATCTGAAGCGGTGGACCTTACAGTGTTCAGTCAGGAGCTGATAGATTACGTGCAGGACGAACGGCGTGCCGATGCCTTGCTTGTGTTGCCTTTACGGATTCAGAACTCCACATCATATCCCATCAACAGCAAGGTCTGTTGTATCATGTTTTTCTTTGAGGTCGGGTATGTGGCTCCCGATGACGGCGGAGAGTATCCTGCAGATTCCACCACCGTGGAAAGGAACCGGACCAGTCTGATGCCGACGGTTGTGCCATCAGGGGATCGTGCAGACTATGTACGTGCGCATCCGGTACTGTAAAATAAAAAAAGCCCCTTCCGGCTATTGTGTAAAACCGGAAGGGGCTTCACCCTTCAGTCACAGACAGGGTTATCAGTGGATTTCGATTACTCTGTTGGCCTTGGCTTTTTCTTCAGGTGTGCATTTGGGCAGCTCTATGGTCAGCACGCCGTTCACCACGTTCGCGCTGATTTTGTCCTTTTCCACATCGTCCGGCAGAACCAGAGCCTGTTGGAACTTGGTGTACGAGAACTCACGGCGCAGGTATTTCCTGTTCTGCTTGTCCTCCTCGTTCGTCTCGTTCTTTTTCTCCATCGTGATAATCAGCTCGTTGTCCTCACCCAGCTCAATGTTGAAATCGTCCTTAGTCATACCTGGAGCAGCTACTTCTACCTTGTAGTCCTTGTCGTTTTCCATCACATTGATGGCAGGAGCTGTAGCGTTGGTTCTTACCATCCAGTCGTTATCAAAGAAATCGTTAAAGATACTCGGTAACCAGTTCTGATTGTTTCTTCTCATCGGTGTCATAGTTGTAATCTCCTTATTTATTTAAGTTTCACATCAATTTGTCTTTTCGAACCCCTCCGCCTTCCGGCCTCGCGGTTCGCCCTACTTCTTGCAAAAGGTATGCCTACGTTCCGCTTTCCTTACTTATCTGACTGTGGATTTAAACCTGTGCATACTTTTTTAAACGTGCGTCCCGCATATTTAAACTTACGGAAACATAGTTAACTGCCTCATACTGACGGTTTGGCATTCCTCCTGCCACTTTTTCGCTTTTTCGCCATGTTTGTCCGGAGCAAGGAAAAAGTAGTATATTTGCGCCTATGTTACGCAAACTGTCCATATGTCTTCTTCTCGTGCCGATGCTTCTCGGCTGCGGCCCGCGCCGCTATCCCGCCACCCTCCGTATGGCGGACAGCCTTTGTCTTGTCAGTCCCGATTCGGCCATCAGCCTGTTGGCACGTTATGCCGACAGCCTTTCCGATGCCCCGCAGGCGGTACGCATGTACCATCGTCTGCTCCAGATTAAGGCCCGTGACAAGGCCTATGTGCGCCACACCTCAGACAGTGCCATCCTTTCCGTCTTACATTATTATATTAATGGAGGCGACCGCCGCCTGCTGCCCGAAGCCTACTATTATGCCGGACGGGTATACAGCGACTTGGGTGACGCGCCTCAGGCATTGGACTACTTCGAAAAGGCGCTGGAGAGCATGAAGGGGGAATATGAGGATTTGGAACTGAAGGGGGTGGTGTATAGTCAGATGGGACGATTGTTCTCTTATCAGGGATTATATAGGGAGTCATTAGAAATGAATAAGAAAGGGTATGCAAATAGTATGAGACTGAAGGATAACAACGGTATGGCATATGCTTTGAATGATATCGGTTTTTAGTATATTTGTTGTAATCAGGTAGGTTTTATTTGACTATCAACAGATTGGATAAAACTCGCACGAGAACGGGCAATGGATAAGAAAAAGCCGGACTGTTC
>CASFQC010000109.1 GCA_949296415.1 uncultured Bacteroides sp.
ATGGCATTGGCTTCGGCGTGCAGTACGTAAGGCTTGGTCACATTATTTTCGTCCTCGCATATGTTTTCGAATCCTGCGGGGGTTCCGTTGTATCCGTCCGATATTATCATCTGGTCTTTCACTATCAGTGCCCCTACTTGCCGTCTTTTGCAGTATGAGTTTTCCGCCCATATTCCGGCCATGCGTATGTATCGTTTGTCTAAAGCTTCTTGTTTTTTTTCGTGAGCTGTTTCCATAATTGTCTTTTTGGAAAGGTTGATTTTCTATTGTGCCATCAGTCCCATGATTTTGTTATTTTGCCCTTCTGCATACTTCAGGGTCAGAGTTCTTGAATCGCCTTCGTAACTTGACAGTTTTTGCAGTCCGCTGACAAATTCTTTGGCCAAAGGGTCGGTTTCATTTCCGCTTACTTTTGCAGCGGTGATGCTTATGGTATGGCTTTTCCCATCGGCATTCCATTGTCCTGTCACTGTGGCTCTGATGCCACGGGCTGTAAAATCGCCGCCCGCCACATTGGCGTCCGGTGCGGTGAATTCTATGGTGTAGTTGCCTTCTGTCCTGAGTGCGGTCATACTCTGGTTGTAGGCTTGTTCTGTGTTCCATAATGCCAGGAATTGTCCGCTGTTTCCTTCTATGTTTAGCCGGTTCAGTTTCCATACTTTTCCGGTGAATATTTCCACTACGTCATCTTCTTCATCGCATCCGTTGAGAAGTGGCAGCCAGGCCAGTAGTATGGCATATTGTATGATTTGTTTCAGTATAGGTCTCATCTTTTCTTTATTCCGTTTCTTGTTAATAATGCGTCAATGGAAGGTTCTTGTCCTCTAAAGCGCTTGTATAGCGTCATGGGATGTTCGGTCCCTCCCTTTGACAAGATGTTCTGGCGGAAAGATTTCGCCGTTTCAGTGTTGAATATGCCCTTTTCCTTGAATAGGGCAAAGGCATCCGCGTCAAGTACTTCGGCCCATTTGTAGCTATAGTATCCGGCGGCATATCCTCCGGCAAATATGTGTGAGAATTGGGTACTCATGCACGTACCTTGTACGGAAGGCAGTATTTGCGCTTTGCTCCAGGCCTGTTTTTCATAGGCTTCTACATCACCTTCAAAGGGGGTGGTTCGTGTGTACCACGCCATGTCAAGCAGTCCGAAACTTACCTGGCGCATACAGGCGTAAGCCACGTTGAAGTTTGAGGAGTCTTTGATGCGTTGCACCAGTTCGTCGGGTATAAGTTCCTCCGTCTGATAATGTCTTGCAAAGGTATGCAGAAATTCTTTTTGTGTGGCATAATTTTCCATGAACTGTGAAGGCAGCTCTACAAAGTCCCAGTAGACATTGGTCCCGCTCAGGCTGGCGTAGGCCGTGTCGGCAAACAAGCCGTGCAGGCTGTGTCCGAATTCATGCAAGAAAGTCTCCACTTCGCCGAAGGTGAGTAATGCGGGCTTGTTGGCAGTCGGCTTGGTGAAGTTCATTACAAGTGAGACGTGCGGGCGACTGTTTTCTCCAGTCTTCGGGTCTTTCCATTGATTCTTATAGCTTGTCATCCAAGCTCCCGAGCGTTTTCCGTCACGTGGATGGAAGTCGGTATATAGTACGCCCAGATAGGAACCGTCGCAGTCGGACACTTCGTAGGCATCCACATCTTTGTGATAGACGGGTATGTCCGGATTTTTTTTGAATGTAATGCCATACAGACGGTTGGCCAGTCCGAATACTCCCTGCTTCACATTTTCCAGTTCGAAGTAGGGGCGCAGCATCTCGTCGTCAATGTTGAACTTCCGCTCTTTCAGTTTGTGCGAATAGTAACTCCAGTCCCATGGCATCAGTCTGAAGTCTTCTCCCTGTTCTTTACCGGCCAGTTCCTGCACTTCGGCATATTCCTGCAAGGCTGTCGGCTTGTAGGCTTCTGTGAGCTGGTCCAGCAGATTGTAGACGTGGACGCTGTCCTGTGCCATTCTTCTTTCCAGTGCATAGTCCGCGTAGTTCTTGTATCCCAGCAGTTGGGCTATGGCCATCCTCGTATTGGCTATATGTTTCACTATGTCCAGGTTGCAGGTCTTTCCGGGATGCGTGCATTTGGTGTTATAAGCCATGTACAGTTCTTTCCTTAGTTGCCGATTATCGGCATGTGCCATGAATGCTATGTAGCTGGGTGCGTGCAGCGTGAATATCCATCCTTCTTTCCCTTTCTCGTGTGCCGTCTCTGCTGCGGCTTCCATGGAGGTTTCCGGCAGTCCCTCCAGCAGTTGCCTGTCTGTTATGTGCAGTTCATAGTCGTTGGTCTCTTTCAGATTGTTTTCACTGAATTGCAGGGTCAGCAGACTGAGTTTTTGTGTCAGGTCTCTCAGCTGCTCCTTACCTTTTGGATCCAGGTTGGCACCGTTGCGGGTGAAGCTCTCATAGGTTTCTTTCAGCAATTGAGTCTGTTCCTGGTCCAGATGCTCTTCATCTTTATGCTCGTAAACCGTCTTGATCCGTTCGAAAAGCTTTTCATTCAGACTGATGTCATTTTCATGTACGCTTAATAGAGGCATGATGGTTTTGGCTAACTCCTGCATTTGGTCATTGGTTTCCGCGCTTAGCAGATTGTCAAACACATTGGCGGCTCTTTGCAGAAGCTTGCCTGATTCTTCGAACGGCAATATGGTGTTGTAGAATGTGGGAGCTTCCTGGTTTTTTATAATGTGGTCTATTTCTTCTTTCTGTATCCGTATGCCTTCCCGTATGGCCGGTTCGTAGTGTCCGACTTTGATTTGGTCGAATGGAATGGTGCCATGCGGTGTACTATAATGTGTAACCAGAAGCGGGTTTTGGACGATGGACTTGTTCATGTACATTATAAAACTTATAAATTGAGAGCTTGTTTGAATTTTCCTTTTTCAGTTTCTTAATTCAGTCAGTCTTGAGCCTTTTTGCTTCTTTTCCCGGAAAAACACTTTAAAACGGCACAGAGCAAGATTTAAACAGGCTCAAAAGATAAACAGACTATGTATTCTGCACGCAAAATTGCAAAAAAATGGGCGACTCCGGAAGAAGCCGCCCATTTTTTATTATTTTCTAACTGTAAATTATGCGTTTACAGAAGCCATGTGAGCTATCAGGTCAAGAACCTTGTTGGAATAGCCGATTTCGTTGTCGTACCAAGATACAACTTTAACGAAAGTATCGGTGAGGTAAACACCTGCGTTGGCATCGAAGATAGAAGTCAGCGTGCAACCCAGGAAGTCAGAAGAAACTACTGCATCTTCTGTGTAGCCCAGAACACCTTTCAGTTCGCCTTCAGAAGCTTCTTTCATTGCGGCGCAGATAGCTTCTTTAGTAGCGGGTTTGGCCAAGTTTACAGTCAGGTCAACTACAGATACGTCCAGAGTCGGAACACGCATGGAGATACCTGTCAGCTTGCCGTTCAGTTCGGGGATAACCTTACCTACAGCTTTGGCAGCACCGGTAGAAGAGGGGATGATGTTGCCGGAAGCGGCACGGCCACCACGCCAGTCTTTCATGGAAGGACCGTCAACAGTCTTCTGAGTGGCTGTAGTAGAGTGAACTGTAGTCATCAGACCGTTTATGATGCCGAATTTGTCGTTCAGCACTTTGGCAATAGGAGCCAGACAGTTCGTTGTGCAAGAAGCGTTGGATACGAACTGAGTGCCTTTAACGTAAGTCTTTTCATTAACGCCGCATACAAACATCGGAGTGTCATCCTTTGAAGGAGCAGACATTACCACATATTTGGCACCCGCCTGGATGTGGGCTTGGGCTTTTTCTTTAGTCAGGAACAAACCGGTAGATTCTACAACGTATTCAGCTTCTACTTCGTTCCATTTCAAGTCAGCAGGGTTCTTTTCGGCTGTCACACGGATTTCCTTACCGTTAACAATCAGCTTGCTGTTTTCAACGTCAGCTTCAATAGTGCCGTCAAACTGGCCGTGCATAGTGTCATACTTCAGCATGTAAGCCAAGTAGTCTACCGGGCAAAGGTCGTTAATACCAACGATTTGGATATCGTTTCTCTTTTGA
>CASFQC010000110.1 GCA_949296415.1 uncultured Bacteroides sp.
TTTCTATTTTCTCTTTATCGACTTTCAAGCTATCCAGATTCAGATAAGATTGATTGTAAATGACGTCCATATGACGTGGCTTTCCCGAAAGTGACTGCCCCTTTAACGAGCGGAAACGGTCGGCAAACAACTGCCCACTACGATTATCATCCGACAAGGCAAACAAATCCACATCGGTATCGCCATTTTCTGTCTCCTTCAGGACAAAGAAACCATTCGTCTCAGCCACACCCACCGAAGCTTCCACATGCGCCATCAAACCTGTTTTCTTGGAATAAGCCTTCAACAGCAACCGATAGTTGCCGCTCTTCACCTTCACTGGATAGTTCAACACGGGGCCATCACCTATGCGATAACTGTCAATCTCCTCCTGTGTGAGAACATTGTCTTGTATCACATCAAACAGATACCATTCATACCGGAATTCATCTTCGGGGTCATCCGAATAGACGACAGGTTCTACAGACAATTCCCCCAACGCCTTTATGGAATAATGCTTATTTACGCCTTCAATCTGAATGTCTCCAATTTCACGATCGGCCAACACTGTCTTATCTTCAATGCATGAATAAGCCATGCTTAAAAATAGACCTATCAGGACATGGATATAATGTTTCGTTTTCATATATAATTCATTTTAAATAGTTACTTAACATGACATCAGAACGACTTGAAGGTCACCGGAGTGCCGTCAGCCTCACTCAACACTTCTTCCCCTCGTGCTCGGCGTGCTTCATTTCAAATACAGCTCCAGTCCTTTGTTTTCAATGCTTCCCACATTGCTGTCATAGTCCGAAAAGCCCATCGACTTAGGCAGTTCCATCTTGGAGAGCAAATTGGACGTGCTCTTCCGATAGATGTCCAGACGGCCACTTATACGGCTCCGGAATAAGGCAAACTCCAAGCCCCAGTTATACTCCAGCGTCTTTTGCCATGTCAAGGCGGGATTTCCCCAACCTTCCAGGGATGCTGTGTTCCAATTCAAATAGCGGTGTGCCGAATTATAGCTATAAGTGGTGATGACACTTGCCGTGGAAAAGTTCATCGTACCCGTCTCGCCCACAGAGAACTTCAGGCGGAGCATATTGAGCTTATCGCTGTGCAAGAACTTTTCATTGTGCATGTTCCAACCCACACCAACGCTCCAAAAAGGTGCATAACGATTGTCAGCCCCGTAGTCAGAATAACCGTCAAGCCGATAAGAAGCATCCACATAGTAACGGCTGTCATACGTATAGTTCAAGTTGCCAGCAAAGCCGACATGCCGACTGAGACTCTCTCCTCCTCTCGGAGCTTTAAATGACTCCGAAGAGGACCATTGGGTGGCATTGGTTATGTGAGTCAGGTTTTCATTGCTGAAGCCTTCGGCCTTAACGGTCACCCTGTCTGCAGAAGAGTCATTGAACATCCAATTCAGTCCCACATAGAGCAAGTGTTTGTCTGCAAACTGCTTGTTATAGCTCAACGTAAAATTGCCGGTGAACGAATAAGTTTCAATGCGTGATTGTTCATACGAACCTTTGCGACGCATGCCTTCTGCCGTCTGGTATTCGCTCGTCATAAATTCGGCAGACAACGCCGAACGGAAGATGTCATTGCGTCTGAAGTCTTTCGAAATGCTTAACTGCCCGCGGAGTATCAGTTCAGGAATGATAGTCCAATCAATGGAGAAGTTATTCGTGAAGGTAAAAGATTTCCCGGTATTCGACGAATTAAGCGTACCTTCATACAAGGGATTGGCTACAGGTGCGCTCTTTACGTGATAAGTAGACGGGAAATAGCGCACCAGTTCGCCGTCTGCATCATACGGTGCATTATAAGGCTGCTGGTTCACAAACGTACGAAATGACGAATACGGGCTGTCCGAAGTGCTGTTGACCATGATATTCGTGTAGTTGCGGAACAGCAAATTCTTCACGTTATAGATAAGCGTGATATTATTGGAAGAACCCATACGGCTCGACCCTTTCATCACACCGTTCACCTTATTGTAGTTGACATCCGCGCTCCAACGGAATGCTGTGCTTCCTCCTTCCAGGCGGACACTGTAACCCTGTCCCACGCCGTTGCGCAGAGGTTTGCTGAGCCAGTCCACATCCGTCCCTTCAAGCACTGTCTTCAAGCGCTCATTATAATAGCTGTCATATAACACCTGTTCGTCCATGTCCTTGCGGGACTTGTAAATGCCGACAATCCTTTCCAGCTCCAGCTTCTCCCTTGCATTCAGCAGGTGATAGGAAGAAAGATCCGGAATCTCCAGATTAATCCGGGCCGTGGCCGACACTTTCAACTGTCCCTCGGCAGGCATCCGAGTGACAATAACCTTACTTTCGGTGTTATCATATTTACATATTCATGTTTTTTCTTGGTATCATTGCCACTATGTATGGTCTTTGCCAGCCACACGTAGGAAGATTTATACTGAAAGCTACCATTTATAATCCACATTTCAAAGCTCAGCAAGTTTGCATTTGGAAGGATTCAGCCCTCACTTACTACCAAAATGACAACAGGATAAAAAGAAAAGAATCTTTAAGCCTACATTTTCCAAACAAGACAGACAAGGCAGCACGCACCGGCTCTGCACATGACGGTCAAGTAAACCAACAGCCCAAAATGAGCTTATCATACGATAAGTTTCTAAAAAAAGACACAATAACAAACAAGAATTAGACACATCGCTCCATTAAATGCCCCACTCTATATGCTCAAAGGACAACCTACCTGAAAACTATCAAACCTGCATCATCAAATGGAAAACTGAAACAGCAAGGCATACGATTCCAACCCGTCCCATCCTAATAAAAAATACGGCCATACGTGGGAGAATATTCCATATATGGACATTCAATAGTTCTATTATGAATATTAAACAAAGGCTAAACAGAGTGAAAGAATGAACGATTTACAATTTGATAGAAGCTAAAAATATTTGTTTTTCAGCTATAAATCATCGAAAGAAGTGCTGTGATACAAGATTCATAAAAAAACTATTCATGCAGAAACCATCTCCGGCATTTCGGCTCCTGCCCTCTCCTCTGAAGACGAATCTATCAACGATTATTACAGGAAATAATCCGTGAGAACCTCCGGCCCATTTCAATATTAATCCGCAAAATATTTCCTCAAGCATGACATTTCGAGCCTCATCACAAACGGGCTTATTGTCGCAGGCGTTTGACTATTTATCCATTTAAAAACGAACAATAAGCCTACAATCATCAGCTTGCAACCGTCACCAGTGTGTCCAAAAAAGTAAGAAGCTGCTTTGAACCCCAATTAGTCATTAGCACGTTTGTTCAAACTCTTTAGCCGCTTTTCGATGTCTGCCGGCATCTTTTCCCGCCCTTTCCTTTGACATAGTCCGCTATGCCTTCGGAATAGGACAGAAAAACCTGCCTGGCATAAAGCAAAAATCGCCTCAAAGCCTAATGGCCGATTGGGGTTGAATTTCTGCAAGAAAGCTGTCCAAGTCCTGTTGCATCCCGTTTTGCGTCTCTTCGGGCGACTTTTCAGCCATCTCAGCTTATAAGATTCCACACTGTCAGCCCCGGTATTTGACAAAATACGGACATAGGAATCAATAGGTCCTGCATACGAAGCCTTAGTCCAAGGCCTCAACCTTCAAGGTGTAAAAGCATTAGATACAAGCCTTTAAGCCATCCGCATTCGCCCCTGAAAGAACGGCATCCACGGAAAGGAGGGTAGCCGACCACGGAAAGGAATCCGCGCGAGAGCGGAAAGGAAGGCTGGCAAGAGCGGAAAGGAAGGCCAGGAAATGCCCGTCCG
>CASFQC010000111.1 GCA_949296415.1 uncultured Bacteroides sp.
AGTAATGCGCTGTATAACAGCACAATAAAAGGGAAGGAAAACGAAGGGAAGGACACGGGAAGGACTGACATAACACATTGTTTATTAATACGCGCGCGAATACAATTCCAAAAGCATTATGCATATGCTCTGCGCATGAACCTCGGAGAACCATGTAGCACTTGAGCAATTGAAGGTGGACAAGGATACGGTCATGGGCGGGTTGAAACAAGATGTTGCCCCGTCATCGGCGACTTGTCCCTGATAGAAAGTAGAAAATAATCACGGTTCTTTCATTTAAAACGTAGAACGTACAAATACCCTTCCACTCATAAAAGACACATGAACCCCATTACAAATCCCATTCATAAGAAACAGCATTTTATATCGGTTAACACATGTATATCAACAGTTTACTGTGAACGGACTCACAGCTTCCTGCGGGTGGGTCCGCAGCTTCCTGTGAACGGATTCACAGCAGGCTGCGGACGGTTCCACACCGGGCTGTGTATAGGTATGCACCAAACTAGAGTTTTTCCAGCCCGCTGTCCGCCACCTTATCATGTAGGGACGGCAGTTTAAATGAAACAGCCGTGCGTTTGCCCAGGGAATTACCCGAAAAAGTTTGCGTATTCCAAGTATTCTGACGAACTTTGTAGCTTCATAAACAAAAAAGAACATATATATGCAGACAGAATTTATGTATTTTTCTGTTGCCATGAGGAGCGTATCGGGCTACGTGACCGAAGGGAAACAGGAAAAAAGACCGGAAAGAGACTCAAAAGGGGCCGGATAAAAATCTTAAAAAGGGAAAATTAGACAGACTCTGAATGATATATTTTTCTTTCGGACAAATAAAAGAAATGCATAAACAAATTATACTTACTATATTTTTATAATAACTCAGATGAATAGATTTGCATTACTTTCAATTGGTGCGGCTGTACTATTGGGCAGCTGTACACCGGGAAGCAAGGAAGCTACAGACTATCAGCCTGTGGCGGAAAACACGCTCCGCGCTCCCGCCTACCCCTTAGTGACAATAGACCCGTACACCAGTCTGTGGTCGTTTACCGACAAGCTGAATGACGAACCTACACGCCATTGGACCGGACGCAATTTTCCTGTAGTGGGCAGCGTGCGTGTGGATGGAGTGACGTACCGCTTTATGGGACGCGACCTGATAAAAACAACCCCCGTCATCGGTACGGCAGAACAAGGATTGTGGAACGCGGACTACACCTTTGCCCAGCCGGAAGGCTCATGGTGGGACCCCGCTTACACCCCCAAAGGATGGAAATCGGGAAAAGCGGCATTCGGCACGCCGGAGAATCCGCACCCCACTGTGTCTTGGAAAGACGGGGATATCTGGGTGCGCCGCACGTTCGACTGGCCGCAAGACGTGACCAAGGAGGACCTCTTCCTGCAATATTCGCATGATGACAATGTGGAAATCTATCTGAACGGCACCAAAGTGGCCGTCACGGGAAACGGACTGGACTATGACCTCCTGCAGGAAATTCCGGCGGAGGTGGCGGCCGCCATCAAGCCCACCGGCAATGTGTTGGCGGCACACTGTCGGAACAACGGCGGCGGAGCGTATCTGGATTTCGGCATAGGCAAACAGGTAAAGGAGGGCAACACGTTTGACCTGAAAGCCGAACAGAAATCAGTGACGGTGATGCCCACGCAGACCTTCTATACGTTCGAGTGCGGAGGCATCTCACTGGATGTCATCTTCACCTCTCCCGCCGTGCCTACAGACCTGGATCTGGTATCGGCTCCTTACAACTATGTGACCTACCAGGCCAAGTCGACAGACGGCAAGGAACATGAGGTACAGGTCTACCTGGAAGCCACCCCGCTGCTGGCCGTGAACACCATTGATCAGGCCGTGGATTTTGCCTTTGAGCAGAAAGACGGCATGTATCTGCTGAAGACCGGAACCTCGGAACAGCCGGTATTGCAGAAAACAGGTGACGACCTCCGCATAGACTGGGGACATTTCTACCTGGCCGCCCTGCAAAAGCCTGAAGTGTCTGTCACCATTGACGAGCAGACCGCTGCCAAGAAGAGCTTCATGGAGACGGGCAAGTTCTCCGTACAACTGGGAACCACCTCACACGACATGAAAAAGCAGATGACAGTACTGGCCTATACCGAAGACCTGGGCAAAGTGACAGGAAAAGGCGTCAAGTCGGGCCATCTGCTGCTGGGATACGACGACGGTTATTCCATCCAGTACTTCGGCGAGAACCGCATGGCCTACTGGAAGCACGACGGGACAGTATCCATAGAACAGGCCTTGAAGAAGGGATTTGACAGCTATGATGAGACCATGCAACGCTGCGCAGATTTCGACCGCCAACTGATGGAGGAGACAAAAGCCGCAGGCGGACAGCAGTATGCCGAACTTTGCGCATTGGTCTACCGCCAGGTGATGGCCGCGCACAAGCTGGTTACGGACCGGGAAGGCAACCTGCTCTACTTCTCGAAAGAGAACTTCAGCAACGGTTCCATCGGAACCGTAGACATCACCTACCCTTCCTCGCCCATGTATCTGTGCTACAACACGGAACTGCTGAAGGGAATGATGACGCCCATTTTCTACTACAGCGAGTCGGGCAAATGGACCAAGCCTTTTGCCGCACACGACGTGGGTACCTATCCACAGGCCAACGGACAGACCTACGGTGGGGACATGCCGGTGGAGGAAAGCGGCAACATGCTGATACTGACTGCGGCAATCGCAGCCGTAGAGGGGAATGCCGATTTTGCGGCCAAGCATTGGGAGGTGCTGACCACCTGGGCCGACTATCTGAAAAAGGAAGGACTAGACCCAGCCAACCAACTGTGTACGGATGACTTTGCCGGACACTTCGCACACAACACCAATCTGTCCATCAAAGCCATTATGGGCGTAGCAAGTTATGCGAAACTGGCCGAAATGTCAGGCAAAGCGGAAGTAGCCAAAGCCTATATGGACGAAGCCCGCAGCATGGCATCGAAATGGGTGGAGATGGCAAAAGATAACGACCATTACCGTCTGACCTTTGACCAGCCGGGCACATGGAGCCAGAAATACAACCTGATATGGGACCGTCTGCTGGGCTACAACCTGTTCCCGGCCGAGGTGGCTTCCACTGAAATGGCCTTCTACAAGACACATCAGAACAAGTACGGCCTGCCGCTGGATAGTCGGGAGGACTATACCAAGTCCGACTGGATTCTGTGGACTGCCTGCCTGACCGGCGTGGACGCCGACTTCCAGGCTCTGCTGGCTCCGGTATGGAAATATGCGGATGAAACGACATCGCGCGTCCCCCTTAGCGACTGGCACTACACCTCAAGCGGCGACCAGCGCGGTTTCCAGGCACGCTCCGTCGTAGGCGGCTACTACATGAGGCTGCTGCAAGAACGGTTGGGCAAATAAGGGCCTCGAACCAGATAACCGGATGTCAATGACGCGCCCATGAAAGGACAGATATGCGAGTCCTTTCATGGGCGCATTGCATGTAACAATGTTCACTTTGTCTTATGTCAGAACAGCGAAAGTCCTGAAAAAACAAGCTCTCCCGTCCGTTTGCCTGCACACCTGTGTCCCCGCCGGGACAGGACAGACGGACACCACAGCAACACTACGGGAAGGTTACAGGAAGTATTGCCCTTCCTCCTTCAGACGCTTGCGCAAGAAGTCCACATCTATCTTGTGCACGTCGTTGCCTGTCTGCCTGATGGCATGCACCGCAGCCATCCCCGCCGCCCAGACTGCCGGAGGCTTCCACGTCGGTGGAGATGCAACGGCCGGCCACGAGCAGGTTCTTCTTCCCCTTGGGGGTGAGGCAGCGGTAAGGGATGCCGTGAGACTCGCCTTTCTTGTAACGGGTAGCCTTGTGACCTTCCTTATGCACGTCTATGTAATAGCAGTTGCGCCCTATCTCGTCGTCAAAGCGCTTGCGGTCCAGCCAGTCCTGCACGGTGAAGATGTAGTCGCCCTCTATGCGGCGGCTGTCGCGCACGCCCAGAAGGGGAGCCGTCTTTACCAGAAACGAGCTTCCGAAGGCTTTCGGGTGGAACTCGCGCATGGCCTCGGTGTACTGAAGGGCCGTCTGACGGCCTGTCATCATGGCCTCACTCACAGCCCAAGGGTCGGTGGAGTCCACGTTGTCCAGATGGCCGGCATTGAACTGAACCACATCAGGACCTATCAGATTGCTGCACAGGTGCTTGTGGACCAATGGATACCTGCCAGACGATATGGCCTTGTACACCGGACTGTTCCGGTTGCTGGTATGCAGCGAGGGACCGGTGTTGTAACGGTACGTGTCCACATCCGCCACCGCAAAGCAGAGGGACGAGCTCTGCACCACGCCGTCCGAGTCGCCTCGTTGGAATGAGGCGCCGGACCACGCGGCCACGTCGCCGTCGCCAGTGGCGTCCACAAAAACCTTCGCCGTGAAGGTGGTCAGACCGGCCTTGTTGGCCACTGTGACGGCCTCCACGGTCTCCGCGTCCTTCATCTCCACTGCGGCCACCCGAGAGAAGAAAAGCACCTGCACGCCTGCGTCGGTCACCATCCGGTCGTAAACCCTCATCAGATGTTCCGGTTCGATGTGTACCCAGTCCAGCTTGCCCTTACCTTCATGGGGAACGCCTTTCTTGGACTCGTTGAATATCTTCTCGGCCAGCCCCCGGTAGATGATCTTCTGCCCGTCGGAGAACGGGCACCAGGCGGGTACCATACCGGCCGTACCCATGCCTCCAAGCTGTCCGGTGGCCTCAATAAGGAGCACCTTGGCCCCTTCCCTTGCCGCAGAAATAGCCGCTGCGCATCCGGCGGGGCCTCCGCCGGCCACCACCACTTCCCAACGGTCGTCTACGGGAATTCTGGACTGCCTCTTCCTGGCGTCAGTCTTCCGTGTCATGGCATCCGCACCCAAGGAGGGTATGCCAATGGACGCGGCCAGCAGTCCAAGCTTCTTCAAAAAATCTCTTCGTGTATTCAT
>CASFQC010000112.1 GCA_949296415.1 uncultured Bacteroides sp.
GGAACTCAGCCCCAACCTTAACATCGAACTGGATAACGACAAGGTCCTGTCCGAAGCTGTAGACAGCCTTATAGAAAATCTGACTCCTTCCTCGCCCGTACTAACCCTTTTGCTGAATTACATCAATGAACGCATCGCCGAGGATAAGCGTTGGAACGTATCGGACGAAGTAAAAGCTTTTGCCCGCAATATCTTCAATGAAGGTTACGTGGAGCGCGGAGCCATGCTGCGTGTCAAAATGCAGGATTCTCACGCCGTTGCCCTTTATCGTGAGGTATTAAGAGAAATGTCTGCCCGAGCTTTGGCCGAAATGAAGGAACTGGCCCAACGCTTCTACGATATTCTGGAAACCCACGGACTCTCTTCCGAAGATCTGAAAGGAGGCAAGAACAGCATCGGTGGCTATTTCCGCAAGTTAAGGTCTGGCAAACTGGCAGACAAGGACCTGCCCATGGCCACTTTAGCCAAGAGCCTGGATCAAGCGGAGAACTGGGCTACCCGCCAATCATCCCGCAAGGAAGATATCATCGCCCTGGCACGCAACACCCTCATTCCTCTTTTGGAAGAAGCCGAACGCCGACGCCCCAAAGCAGAATATACGGTAAACAGTTGTACCCTCTCGCTGCGTCATCTGGATAAACTACAACTATTAAACCATATTGACGAAGAAGTCCGGCGCCTCAACCACGAAGCCAACCGTTTTCTGCTAAGTGATACCAATGCTCTTCTGCACCGCCTAATGGCCGAAGGAGATAGTTCCTTCATCTATGAAAAGATAGGCACCATCGTGAGCCATGTAATGATAGACGAATTTCAGGATACCAGCCGGATGCAATGGGACAATTTCCGCCTGCTGCTGTCCGAAGGACTGGCTCAGGGTCATGACAGCCTGATAGTAGGCGACGTGAAGCAATCCATCTACCGTTGGCGTAACGGAGACTGGACCATCCTGAACGCGTTGAAACCAGGCGAAGGTCCTTTGACCCGCTATGTCCACGTGAAGACCTTGACCACCAACCGGCGAAGCGAGGCCCGTATCATAAATTTCAATAACCACTTTTTTACTCACGCCGTAGACTTTTTCAACGACCTCCACTTAACTGAGTTAAAAGAACCTTGCCTTGCCTTACAAGAAGCATATGCAGATGTCGCACAGGAATCCCCTAAAAACAAACAACGGGGATATGTGCAGGTACACTTCCTTCATCCTGAAAACGCAGAAGATTACCAGCGTCTCACCCTCGAAGCATTAGGTACAGAAGTACGCCGCCTGTTAAATATGGGCATACGACTCAATGATATTGCCATCCTGGTGCGCAAGAACAAAAATATTCCCCCCATAGCAAACTATTTCGACCGGGAACTGGGTCTGTCTATTGTTTCAGACGAAGCTTTCCGGCTAGATGCATCGACCGCCGTATGTACACTGGTGGATGCCCTGCGGACATTGGCTGCTCCAGAGGACAACATTGCCCGAGCCACACTGACTATGGACTTAGGCTTGTGGGTGAATCAACCTCTGCCCGACGTACTAGAGCAACGCCGGGACGAACTTGGCCTAATGCCCCTTTACGAATTATTGGAGGAACTGTATACCCTCTTCGGATTGGACAAGGCAGAGGGACAGGATGCTTACCTTTTCGCTTTCTTCGATGCCGTATCCGCCTATTTGAAAGATCACTCATCGGATTTGGGAGATTTCATCCATTATTGGGACGAGACCTTGGGGGCAAAGACAATCCCTGGCGGAGAGTTGGATGGCATACGCATTTTCTCCATTCATAAGTCCAAAGGATTGGAGTTCCACACGGTACTCATCCCTTATTGTGACTGGAAATTGGAGAATGAAACGAATAATCAACTGGTATGGTGTCCTCCGGCAGATCAGCCCTACAACCAGTTAGACTTGGTGCCTGTAACATATTCCTCTACTATGGCTACTTCTACCTACCGAAATGCCTATCTGCAGGAGCGGCTCCAACTTTGGGTGGACAATCTCAACCTGCTCTACGTAGCCTTCACCCGGGCTGGTACGAACTTGGTCTGCTGGACACGAGACGGACAGAAGTCCACCATATCCGAGCTATTGACCTCTGTCCTACCCCATCTGGCAGAAAAAGGTATCGGTCAGTGGAATGAGGAAGAAGGGCTTTATGAATATGGCACACTCTTGCCGAATCCCGTTTGTGAGCATCCCTCCACTACAGACACTACTCACAACCGACTACTCCAAAAGCCCGAACCAATGCCCGTACAGATGGTCTCCGCCCGTCCGTCCGTTACCTTTCGCCAATCCAACCGCTCGGCAGACTTTTTGGCAGGTGTCAGTGAAACGGAAGCTTCCCACCGAATGATAGACCGGGGTCGCCTGCTACATACGCTCTTTGCCGACATCCACACACTGAATGACATTGACCCCGCTATAGATCGTCTTGTGGCTGAGGGCGTCATTGCTGAGCCTGATACCGAGGCTAACATCCGTGCCCTGGCCCACCGCGCTTTTTCTTTACCTCAAATACAAGACTGGTATTCGGGTACGTGGCGCCTCTTCAGTGAATGCGAAATCATCTGGCAGGAGGATGGAGTCCTCCATACCCGCCGCCCGGATCGCGTGATGATGCGAGGAGAAGAGGTTGTGGTAGTGGATTTCAAATTTGGCAAACCCGACCGGAAATATAACCGACAAGTGCAGGGATACCTCAACCTGCTGACCCGTATGGGAACCGCCCCTGCTACTACTCATGGATACTTGTGGTATGTAGACGAAGGACGAATAGAGAAAGTGAAATGCTAACACCAAACTCCTATATGAAAACTTTCTTGCAACTGGTCGCTCACGACCTTTATCAAAAATATGGTGCAGACCTCTCTCGCACAGCAATCATCTTTCCCAACAAACGAGCCGGGCTCTTCTTTAACGAAGCTCTCGCCTCCGAGAGTGGCCGCCCGCTCTGGTCTCCAGCTTATTTGAGCATCAGTGACCTTTTCCGTCAACTCTCACCTTGGCAGGCTGGAGACCCCATCCGCCTGGTATGCGAGCTGTACAAAGTCTTCACACAGGTCACCGGCTCGCACGAGACTTTGGACGACTTCTTTTTCTGGGGAGAACTGCTTATCAATGATTTTGATGACCTGGACAAGAACATAGTAGATGCCAACCGCCTCTTCAGCAACCTACAAGATCTGAAGGACTTTTCAGATGACCCCTCTTTTCTATCAACCGAACAGGAAGAAGCACTCCACCAGTTCTTCCTCAATTTTTCTTTAGAACGGCACACGGAACTAAAAGAACGTTTCCGTTCTCTTTGGGATAAACTGGGAGATATCTACCGCATCTACCGCAATGTCTTGCAAGATCAGGGCATTGCCTACGAAGGAATGCTGCAACGTGGGGCGTTAGAACAGCTGAACCTCGCTACTTTACCTTACGACCGTTATGTATTCGTAGGATTCAATGTGCTGAACGTGGTAGAACACACATTATTTAATAAAATATATAGTGAAGGCCGTGCCTTGTTCTATTGGGACTATGATACCTCGTACATTCGCTGCTCAAACCAAGAGTCTGGCATCTCCTTCACACATGAAGCAGGGGAATTCATCCGACGTAACCTTCGGGAT
>CASFQC010000113.1 GCA_949296415.1 uncultured Bacteroides sp.
TAACACAGAAAAAGGCCAATAATAATGGCATATAAAGTGATTATACTCTATCAACTTTATATGCCAGCTTACTTTTTAGGGACATTTACTGAATATCCCCACTTTAAAAAGAGAGTTACAGCAATGTAGCTCTCTTTTTTTATTGTTTTTACTCCTTGATTTCGCTCCAATATACGCAATTTGTGTAAACCAGCATGTAAACCGTGGGAATTACAAGTCAAAATGCTTAGTAACAACAAATTCAAAAGGGTTGGTTAAAAATAACTTGCCACACCATAGTAAGATGAGAAAGCTCGAAACCACTGTATGCCGAACGGCATGTACGGAGGTGTGGGAGGTCGGTAAATGTGAAAGTAGGAGGCTAACTTGGACTGACCCTTGAAGAGCGTGCAGAATCATCGCCGTATCAAAGCCTTCTTATGAGAGATAATGTGCCTTTTTTGATAATATGCTGTATATCATAGGTTTATTATGCATAAGCATGCGGCATCCTGCCAATGGGTTCGCAGCTTCCTGTAAACGGATTCACAGCTTTCTGTGAACGGATTCACAGCTTTCTGTGAACGGATTCACAGCTCGGTGCGGAACCGTCCGCACCGGACTGTGTATAGGCATACACCGGACCGGAGCTTTTCAGTCTGCAGTCAGGAGGCATATGCGTAGTTGCGGCGGGGTGTTGTCTGAACGGAATAGGACAAGTATGGCCCCTTATCCTTCTATATTCTGTATTTCCACTTCCTTCACTTTCCGGAAAAGGTCAGATGCAAAGATGAAGTCGTTCAGACGCTTGTTGCTTGAGGTGAAAATGTCTTCTTTGGTTCCTTCCCATTCCTTGTTTCCCTGGTAGATATAGATAATTTTCTCGCCTATACCCATTACGGAGTTCATGTCGTGGGTGTTGATGAGGGTTGTCATGTTGTATTCGCGTGTGATGTCCTGAATCAGTCCGTCTATCACCAGTGAGGTCTGAGGGTCAAGTCCTGAGTTAGGCTCGTCGCAGAACAGGTATTGGGGGTTCAGTGCTATGGCACGTGCTATGGCCACACGTTTCTGCATGCCACCGCTTATCTCTCCGGGATATTTTCCTCCTGCTCCGTTCAGGTTCACGCGGTCCAGGCAGAATAGGGCGCGGCGTTCGCGTTCGCGCAAGGTGTCATTGCTGAACATGTTCAGTGGGAACATTACGTTTTCCAGTACGGTGAGCGAGTCGAACAAGGCGGCGCTTTGGAAAATCATTCCCATTTCCTTCCTCAGCAGTTTCTTTTCCTTCTTTCCCATGGCCAGGAAGTTGCGTCCGTCGTACAGCAGTTCGCCTTTTTCCGGAGTCAGCAATCCTACAATGCACTTCATCAGCACGGTCTTTCCTGAGCCGCTCTGGCCTATGATGAGATTGGTCTTCCCGTTTTCGAAGGTGGCGCTTATGTCGCTCAGCACTTCCTTTCCTTCGAACGATTTGCAGAGTCTTTTCAGTTCTATCATGACAAAACAGTTATCAGTTATAAGATGAGTTAAGGCATGCGGTTCATGACGTTATCCCATAAGCAGTTGTGTCAGCACCAGGTCGGCAAAGAGGATGAGCACGCTGCTGCACACCACCGAGTCTGTCGACGCCTTGCCCACAGCAATGGAGCCTCCCTCTACGGTATAGCCGAAAAAGGCCGATACGCTGGAGATGATGAAGGCGAAGAAGAATGACTTGATGATGCCGCACCATATGTACCATTCCACAAACATATATTGCAGCCCATATTCCAGATCTACCGCGTTCATCACCCCGCCGAACCAGCAGGTGGCAAAGGCACCTATGATGCCGGCGAATATGCTGAATGTCACCATAATGGGAATCATGCTCATCATGGCGGTTATCTTGGGGAGAATGAGGTAGTTGGCCGAATTTACGCCCATTATCTCTAAGGCGTCTATCTGTTGGGTCACCCTCATGGTACCCAGCTCGGAGGCTATGTTCGACCCTACCTTTCCAGCCAGGATCAGACACATGATGGAGGAGGAGAATTCCAGCAGGAGGATTTCACGGGTGACGTAGCCCACCGTCCACCGTGGCATCCACGGGCTCTCGATGTTCAGCTTGATTTGGATGGTGATGACGGCACCGATGAAGAATGATATGAGCAGCACGATGCCAATGGAGTTCACGCCCAGTTGTTCCAGTTCTTTTATGTATTGGCGGAAAAACATCCGCATGCGTTCGGGGCGGGCAAACACATGACCCATCAGCTGGATGTACCGTCCTACAGTCTTGAGTGCTTTTAGAATCATGAATCATAAGAATTTGTCTGCAAATGTACGTCTTTTCAGCTTATTATTGCTACTTTTGCCCCAAAATGTATGGCTGGCGGTTCGCATTGTGTAATCCGTAAGTCTAATAGCGCATGAATATGGAAGAAACAAAGATGGTGCTCCGTACGGAGGATCTGGTGAAAAAGTATGGCAAGCGTACCGTCGTGAGCCACGTCTCTATCAATGTGAGGCAAGGGGAGATTGTGGGACTGCTGGGTCCTAACGGAGCCGGAAAGACCACCTCGTTCTACATGACCGTAGGACTGATTACCCCAAACGAAGGACACATCTTTCTTGATGACCTGGACATTACCAATTATCCTATGTACAAGCGTGCTAAGGCCGGCATAGGCTATCTGGCACAGGAAGCGTCGGTATTCCGTCAGATGAGCGTGGAAGACAACATCATGTCGGTGCTTGAAATGACCGGAAAACCGTTGGAATACCGTAAGGAGAGGCTGGAGAGCCTGTTGTCTGAGTTTCGTATACAGAAAGTGCGCAAGAACAAGGGCAACCAGCTGTCGGGAGGCGAACGGCGCCGTTGCGAGATTGCACGCTGTCTGGCCATTGACCCTAAGTTCATCATGCTGGACGAACCGTTTGCCGGAGTCGACCCCATTGCCGTGGAAGACATCCAGCAGATTGTGTGGAAACTGAAGTATCGCAACATAGGCATTCTCATCACCGACCACAACGTGCAGGAAACGTTGAGCATCACTGACCGTGCCTACCTGCTTTTCGAAGGAAAGATTCTTTTTCAGGGGACTCCCGAAGAGCTGGCCGAGAATCCCATCGTGCGTGAGAAATACCTCAGCAACAGCTTCCGTCTTTACCGTAAAGACTTCATGAAGGACCCTGAAGAGGAAGAGAAAAGTCTGGAAGATAAGGCAGAGAGGGAAGAGGAAGGTAAGTAGAACGGATAGGGCGGCGGAATGTATACGTGAGTTCGGGATAAAATTAAAACAAAGTCAGTTGTTTTGATTGCTCGATAGTGTATCCTTGCAGTGCTTCAGGCTTGTTGTCAAAGAAGCAA
>CASFQC010000114.1 GCA_949296415.1 uncultured Bacteroides sp.
GCAGCATGTTTACCATGTCCTTTTCCGCCCATTCGTTGAAGAAGCGGTGATAGCCGTTGTCACATTTGGCAATGTCCCATTCGTCAAAAGGCTCAATCATCATCATGAAGCCCATTTCGTCGCACAGTTCCACCAACTCGGGCGCAGGCATGTTGTGGCTGGTGCGGATGGCATCGCAGCCCATGTCTTTCAGCAGCGTAAGCTGTCGGCGCAGGGCGGCCACGTTGACCGCTGCCCCCAATGGCCCCAGGTCGTGGTGGTTGCATACGCCTTGAAACTTGCGGTGCTTGCCGTTCAGGAAGAAACCCTTGTCTGCCACAATCTCTATGCTGCGTATGCCAAAGCGGGTGGTGTATTCATCTACCAGCGTGCCGTCTGCATAAATCTTCGAAACAGCCTTGTACAGCGAGGGGCTTTCGGGCGACCACAACATGGGCGCATTCACCAGGAAGTTCTGTTCAAACGGTTCTCCATAATGTATTTTCCGGGTGTTGTCTTTGGTGGCCACCACCTTGCCGTCGGGCGAAATGATGTCGGTTACCATGCGGATGTCCTTGTCACCGGCTCCGGATAGGGTGGTCTGCAATTTCACTGCGGCATACCCGGCCTCTACATGCGGAGTGGTAATCCGTGTTCCCCATACCGGCACGTGCACTTTTTCCGTCACCACCAGGTGTACGTTTCTGTACAGCCCTGCGCCGGGATACCAGCGTGAAGACTGCGGACGGTTTTCCAGCCGTACGGCCAGCGTGTTTGTCTGTCCGTCCTGATGCACGTAGGGCGTCACGTCAAGATAAAAAGAATTGTATCCCAAAGGCCAGAATCCGGCTTCCTGTCCGTTTACATACACGCGGGCTTCGCTCATGGCGCCGTCAAACACCAGCGTCACCTGCTTGCCGGCAGGCGCGTCGAAGGTGGTGCGATACCAGTCCACGCCCACGTAAGGCAGTCCGCCTGTCCGCCCGGTCTTTACCGATGCCTGCTTCTCGAAGTTCTGGGTGACGGCCACCTCCTGCAGGTCATTGTTGCGGTCGAAAGGCCCGTAGATGGCCCAGTCGTGCGGAATGGTTACGCGTTCCCATTTCGCATCGTTATAGCCCTCTTGACTGGCTTCGGGCACATCACCTTTCGTAAATTTCCAGTTCTTCTCCAGCGTGGTTACCACGCGCTGTGCCGAGGCGGCAACAGAGAAAATACAGCATAAGCAGAACAGAATGCTTTTTTTCATGGCTGTGTCTAAAATTAGCGTTGAAAAAACAGTTTGATTAAAATAAAAAAGGGGCAAACCGTCTTGCCAACGATTCGTCCCGTAGGGTACCCGGAGCGGGACTTGAACCCGCACAGCCATTACTGGCCAAAGGATTTTAAGTCCTTCGTGTCTACCATTCCACCATCCGGGCGACCTGATAACAAGAGCGGCAAACGAGACTCGAACTCGCGACCCCGACCTTGGCAAGGTCGTGCTCTACCAACTGAGCTATTGCCGCATGCCTTTGCGAAAGACGGGGCAAAGATAAGAAAAAAGCGCATCTCTGCCAACTGTTTTTAAGCAAAAGTTGACAGAGATATTCTTTTAGGATATTTTGCTAATGATTTCGCATAAACTCTCAATGGAGGGTAAGCTGTAGAGTATATAAACAATCCTCGTCAGTATAAGTATAAAGTAGAAGTCGGCTGTCGTCAGGTGCCACAGCAAAGTTGCTTACTGTTCTGTTCAGCAAAAAACGGGCCATGGGCCTTCCTTGCCAGTCCCAGACGTGAATTTCGCGCCCGATATCAACAAGACCGTCCATAGAAGGAGGTAGTTCGTTATGTGTTTTACCTACATAAAGCCCATAGATATAATGATTTGTCACTTTGAGTTTTAAATAATTGATGAATGCTTTTCCGGCTGCAGCACCTGGTCCGTTGGGGCTATCATAACCTTTGGGCTGAGGCTGCTGGTTATCATAGAGAGTCTCTGCAATCACTTTGCCTTGTGAGTTGTAAATGCGCAGCAAGGGAAATTTGTCATATAGTGCCGCTATCAAAGAGTCGTTCGGACTACAGGTAAGGGTTTTGGAGAACAGAACGTTTTTCAAGTGGTCATCAGCTTGAATGCCAACTTTCGGATAGTCCGGGCCAAAGTCAGAAATTGTATTGTCAGTTAATGCTAATTTCTTATATTCTTTGGGGGCTGTATCCATCATGCCATATCCAATGAGGGCATCGCCTGACAGGATTGAATTCAGTATGTTGGCAAAGGCTGCGGGCACAGCATAGACTCTTGTGGCTTGTAATGTCTGTTGTATGTAGTCATATTTCACCTCCTTGACGGAAGATACTGAGCGATAAGCAAATTTATTTTCGCCTCTGTTTTGGAGTGTGGGAAATATAGCAACTTCATCATTCGGCCCTCCTCCTTTGATGGTAGAAGCGCCCAAATAATGTAAGTCTGGAAGTCGGAAATACCGGAAGAAAGTATCGCATTTCAAATCTAATGTTACTAGCATGCTGTCGGTCATTAGCATGTCGCCTAAGCAATACAGCACTGGTTCGGTTTGGATAGAATCCAATATGACTGACTTTTCTATGGGGAATTGGGTGAATTCCAGTCGTTCACTTTCTAAATTTGTCTGACAACTACATAGTAGAAGAGTGCTTATACTGAAGAATATCCATCTCTTCTTTATGGAAAAGATATTTTCTAGTAAGAGTGGATTTTTATGAGTTCTTTTGTTCATGTTGTAATGTTTTGCATATTATCCTTATTTAGAACCAACATGTGTCAAGACCGCTGAAAGAAGATACAAAATATACATTCTGGCATGTGATGCATTGTCTTATAATGCCACTACCACCATATTGAATCCATAAGGCGCAATTGTCATTCGTTCCTGACTCTGCTCGGGCTAATGCTTCAATGTTTGCTAACATGATGTCTGACATTCCATCTTTTTTCTGATGGTTGAAAATGTTATAGCTACCTGCAATAGTTACAAGCATAACTATAAGCACAATTAATTTACTCCGTTTCATCGTATATGCATTTTTAAGATTAAACATTCATGGTTGAATAGTGTAATATAGTCATTCCGTATGTAAATTGCCTGATCTATTTAACTTTATCCCAATAGCGTACTTTTGTTCCTTGGAATTAGAACTGTTCCCTACCTAATTGGATGTCACATATGTGATGTAAAGTCGTTGTAAATATATAAAATCTCTTTGCTATTACAAAATGAAATTTATGTGACAAGCGATAATTTAGGATTGTGTTGCATTCGTTAACATGCATTGTATGATTTAAGCAGATAGTTGTTTGCTTATTG
>CASFQC010000115.1 GCA_949296415.1 uncultured Bacteroides sp.
TTTCAAGGAGATTACAAATAAAACAATCAGATAATTAATTGAATTACAAACTTTTAAAACTTGAATCAGAAGCTATTTTCTACTCCTGATTCGCATGAAATATAACATATTAACCAAAATAAATCAAATCCGTTATGAAAAGATTAGCTACCTTACTTGCACTGTCTTTAGCCATTGGCGGAGCGCAGGCGCAACACGTGATGACTGTTGACGTGACCCAACCGACGGCCGAAATCCAGCCTACGATGTACGGCGTGTTCTTCGAAGACATTAACTTCGGTGCCGATGGCGGACTATATGCTGAGCTTGTGAAGAACCGTTCGTTCGAATTTCCCCAACCGTTTGTGGGATGGGTGCCTTTCGGTAACGTCACCATACAGGATGCCGACCCGGCTTTCCCGCGCAATCCTCATTATGTCCGTGTGGTGAACGACGGACGTCTGCTCCGTGCCGGACTGGACAATGAGGGCTACCGGGGCATGGGCTTCAAAGCTGGGGAAAAGTATCGTTTCTCCGTATATGCCCGCACTCCGGACGCCCGGCCGCTGAAACTTTCTGTGGAAATGGTTCGTTCCAATGCCGAAAATCCAGTAAAAAAGGAGATTGAAATAAGCGGAAAGGACTGGAAAAAGTATACAGTCGTGTTGGAATCCAATTTTACCGATGCCCACAGTCGCCTGCGTGTGGTGCTCCTTACCGAAGGAACTGTGGACATGGACCACATCTCCCTCTTCCCTGTCAATACGTGGAAAGGGCGTGAGAACGGATTGCGTGCCGACTTGGAGCAGGCCCTTTACGACCTTAATCCGGGTGTGTTGCGTTTCCCTGGCGGATGCATCATCGAAGGCAACAGCTTGGCTACGCGTTATCAGTGGAAGAACTCGGTAGGTCCGGTGGAGAACCGTCCGCTGAATGAAAACCGCTGGAACTATACCTTTAAGCATAAAGCTTTCCCCGATTATTTTCAAAGCTACGGACTGGGCTTCTTCGAATTCTTCCAGCTTAGTGAAGATATAGGGGCAGAGCCGCTTCCGGTCATCAGCTGCGGACTGTCGTGCCAATATGAGAGCCATGAGGTAGTACCCTTGGACGAGCTTCAACCCTATGTGCAAGATGCGTTGGATCTCATAGAATTTGCCAACGGCGACGCTACCACCACATGGGGCAAGGTACGTGCCGACATGGGACATCCGGAACCCTTCAACCTGAAAATGATTGCTGTGGGCAACGAGCAGTGGGACAAGGTTTATGTGGAACGTCTTGAGGTCTTTGTGAAGGCCATCCGCAAAAAGTATCCTGACATGAAGATAATAGGCTCCTCCGGTCCGCGATGCGATGGCAAGGAATTTGATTATTTATGGCCTGAGATGAAGCGTGTGGGGGTGGATTTGGTGGACGAACATTACTACATGGAACCCAAATGGTTCCAGGACAATGCCGCCCGTTATGACAGTTACGACCGTAAGGGACCGAAGGTGTTTGCCGGAGAGTATGCCGCTCACGACTATACTACTAACAAAGACAACAATTGGCTGGCCGCCCTGAGCGAGGCTGCCTTCATGACTGGACTGGAGCGCAATGCCGATGTGGTTCACTTGGCCACTTACGCGCCGCTCTTTGCCCATGTGGATGCCTGGCAGTGGAATCCGGATCTCATATGGTTCGATAACCTGAAAATGATGCGTACTCCTAACTATTATGTCCAGCAGCTTTACGGCATGAACGCCGGAACCGATGTGTTGAAACTCACCATGGACGGCAAGGCTGTGACCGGCCAGGACGGACTCTATGCCTCGTCCGTGCTTGACAGCCGTACCGGTGAGATTGTTGTGAAGCTGGTAAACCTGGCCGGAAAATCTGCCTGTGTGACTGTGAACTTCAGCGGACTGAAGAAAAAACAGCAGATTGTGTCGGGTACATGCACCTATATGCAGAGTGACGACTTGAAGCAGAAGAATACCTTGGAGGAAGGCGAAATGCTTGCACCTCATGTCCGTCCTGTTGATGTGGAGGCTTCTTCTCTTGACCTGACACTGGCGCCTTATTCGTTCGGAGTATATCGCCTGCAAGTACGGTAATCCGATATCTGTTTTTGGTATTGGATGGTAAAATGCGGAAGGTTCGGTTGCCTGTTCTTCAGATACCGTTTCCTTCCGCATTTTTAGCCTGTTTGACCCAAATTAAAAAGTCCTTTCCCCATACACAAGATAGAGAAAGGACTCTTATAGTTTTAATCCACAAATGTTTGTTTACTCAGCCTTTGCTTCTTCGGCAGGAGCAGCTGTCTCTTCAGCAGGAGCGGCGGCTTCTTCAGCGGCTTTTGCAGCAGCTTCTTCAGCGGCTTTTGCAGCTTCTGCGGCTTTCTTTTCGGCTAAAGCCTTAGCCTTGGTTTCGTTTACTTTTTTCTCTGCATCCAGACGAGCCTTGATATTGGCTTTCTTAGCCTCTTCTTCTTTGTTCTTTACGGCGTTCAGACCGTTCTGCTTGTTGGCTTTCCAAGCTTCGAATTTGGCTTCAGCTTCAGCTTCCCCAAATGCGCCTTTGGCTACGCCACCCAGAAGATGCTTCTTCATGTACACGCCTTCACGCGACAGTATGTTGCGTACGGTGTCTGTGGGTTGCGCACCTTTCATTACCCAGTCTAATGCGCGGTCGAATTTCAAATCTACTGTGGCCGGATTGGTATTGGGGTTATATGTACCAATCTTTTCAATAAACTTACCATCACGTGGTGCTCTTGCATCGGCAATTACAATGGCGTAAAAGGCGTAGCTTTTGCGGCCATGTCTTTGCAATCTGATTTTTGTTGCCATTTAATAATATATTAAGTTAATGATTTGAATTATGCTGCTATCTCGTAACAGCGGGTGCAAAGGTAAGAATAATCTTTTGATTGACAAAGCAAAGGGTGGAAACGTTATGTACGGTACACGGCTTTTCACATAGTTCTCCTATTTTCTCCCGATTCCCACCTGTCATTCGTCTAGTGTATTCGGTTCTGCCCCTTCCTGCGTCCGATTCCGCGCCCTTCCCTGTTTCCCCTTTTCGCGCGCGTATTAATAAATAATGTGTTATGTCAGTCCTTCCCGTGTCCTTCCCCTCGTTTTCCTTTCCTTTTATTGTGCTGTTATACAGCGTATTACTGTTTTTTATTAAAAAAACTCCGAAAAAAATCCCCCTTATGTTTTGCGCATTCGTCGCAAGTCCCTACTTTTGCACCCGCTTTCGGAAACGGAGCGGCGTTCTGTTGACATGATGGCAGGCTTTTCGGTCCTCCGGTCCCGTGTTTT
>CASFQC010000116.1 GCA_949296415.1 uncultured Bacteroides sp.
ACTTATTAAATTTACATCGTATGAAAAAGTTAATCATGGCTATACTGATAGCCGTTTCAATGGTTCAAAACATTTCAGCACAAGACAACAACCGCCAGCGTATGACACCGCAACAGCGTACCGAGCAACGCATCCAAAAATTGGATGAGAAACTGTCACTGACAGACAACCAGAAAAGCCAGATACGTAACCTTTACGCCGATTTCTACAAGCAGAAATATCCCAAAGAAAAGCGTAAAGAAGCAATGGAAAAGCTGATAACAGACATTGCGGCTGTGCTGACTTCCGACCAGCAAGTGCTTTACAAGCAATTACAGGAGGAGGCAGCAGCCGAAAGACGGAAACACGCACCTGAAAAGTAACAGACATGAGGCTTGCTAAAAAGAATGCCAGCCTCCTGAGAACCACGTTCCTTCTTGTTTGTTCCTTTTGGAGCTTCAGGATTTCCCTTGCTTCCGCTCCGGTCGCACCCCTAACTTTTTCTTTTGAAAGTTGGACTTACGAGAATGTTACATTCCCGTACAGGAAAGCTGTGATTGCAACCGGAAGCGGACAGCCAGCCCCTATTCTGGTAGTTTATCTGCATGGCGGCCCCAAACGGGGCAATGACAATGTGCTGCAAATGCAGGAACAAGCCATATTCACCATAGCAGGTTATCTCAAAGAAAGGAATATCCATGCGGTGATGCTTGTACCGCAATGTCCGGACTCGCTCACATGGGGAGTGGAAACCAATGAAGCCGTCAGGCAGCTAATTGAGGACTATACGGAACGTGGCGAAGTGGATGCACACCGTATCTACCTGTTAGGAGGTTCAATGGGCGGTACAGGTACATGGCTTATGGCTTCAGCTTATCCCTGTCTTTTTGCTGCCGTCATGCCGGTGGCCGGCAATCCGGAAACTGCCGACAGCGACCGTGTAGCAAATACTCCGGTTTATACGGTGATGGGGAGCAATGACAGACTTATGACCATCCCGCGGGTAGATGATTTCGTGGAGCGGTTGAAAGAAAAAGGAGGGGAGGTCGTGATGGATATTGAAGAATGTTGGGGGCATGTTCAGACTTGCACGGACAGTTATACACCCCAACGTCTTGATTGGATTTTCAGTCACACCCGTCAGTGAGTGTGACCAAATAATAGAATGTGAATAACTCAAATAGAAAAATGAAAAATAGAATTATTGTTTGTTTTATGTCATTGCTCGGTCTTGCATCCTGTTCGGACAGCAACGAGGAGTTGGAAGACACCAGATTTTCCGACGGGCAGGCATCATCTTCAGGCAGTTTGGTGGCAACCCTCATAGACGGGCTATATGACAAATGGTGTGCAGGAGATACTATCCTGTTGCTGCATGATGGACAGACAGCTTTCGCCGAAGCGCAAGAATCGGGTAACATATCAAACTTTACAAGTGGTATGTCAAGAACTTTCACAGACAGCAATCCCCTATACGGCATCTATCCGGCAGGTAATATGGTTTCTTTCGACAATGAGAGCGTTACCGTATCCGTTCCTTCCGTTCAGACGGCAAAGGATAGCGGATTTGATGAAACTGCGGCTGTGTCAGTAGCCCGTTCCGCTTCCGAGTCGCTGTGTTTTCAATCGGTTTGTGGCGGTATAAAATTGAATTTCCAGATGTCCGGTGTAACGAAAGTGGAATTGGAAAGTGTCGATGGCTATGCCTTGTCGGGCAAAGCCAAACTTAAATGGGACGAACAAGGGGTTCCGGTCGTAGCTGAAATGAGTGACACCAGTTATATCCTTACGTTCAATGCCCCCGATGAGTCCGGTTTCCTTTCCGGGAAAGATTATTTCATATCCACCTTGCCTTGCGACCTTTACGGAGGTTACAGGCTGTCCATTTACAAAGACGGGCAGGTTGCCGACTATTTTAGCGTGCATCAGGCAGTGGAACGTGCCTCTTATATCACTCCGATTGACTTGGTGGAAAGCGAACTGGCATTTGACGCCCCCGATGCGCCGCTTGTGGAGGAAGAACGCCCTGAATTGGATGCCACGACAACCGCCCTTCTCCGTCAATACCAACAGAACCCGACAGAAGAAAACAAAGAGGCTCTGATGGTGCAAATGGGAATCCGCTATGACAAAGTTGTCGCACGGAAGAAATCCAAACTTCGGGAATTGGAGCGGGAGGCTCTTACTCCCGACCTTGTTGACGAGATGCAGGAGATAGTGGATGAAATGGTTGAGAACCGCGACATCCGGCTGGAACAGCAGTTCCTAAGGCTGATTGACCCTCGAAATGATGACAATCCCGATGATGACTGGATGGTACTGCGCGGTGTGCCGGAGCAGGATGCCTACATTGGGTATGCTCCTGTTACAAATGCCGAATATGCGGCTTTTAATCCCGGTTTCAGTTATGACGCAGGGAAAGATAACTATCCGGCGGTAAACATCCCGATTGCACAGGCTACTGCTTATTGCGACTGGCTCACGGCGCAGGACGCCTCGCACACATACCGTCTTCCGACAGACGAGGAGTGGATTCTTGCTGCCGGACACATGCCCAAGGATGTTTCCATGAACTCCGGCTATGTGGAATCCGGACTGACGGCGGTGGATGCTTACAGCCAGACAACCGGAGCTTGCGGCGGCATTGATTTTTGGGGTAACTGTTGGGAATGGACTTCATCGACAGATGCCAATGGCCTATACATCATCAAAGGAGGCAGTTGGGATTCCGACCGTGACGATTGCCGCAGCGAGAAATCCGATGTAGTAAGGGATGGTACGCAAGGTTATGCCAATGTCGGCTTCCGGGTAGTAAGAACAGTTCCTAATCTCTGACACTTAAAACTTCATTTCAAATATGAGAAAGTTATTTTTAGCAATGGCTATGGCCATTGTGACGGCCACAGTTGTGTCCGCCCAAGAGAACGGCAATGAAAATATAATGGCGGTCTCGCCCGTCCAGACAGATAAAGACAACGGATATGATGGCGATTCCGAACTCCGTTGCGGCATTAAGTTCAGTATCGGATTTTCCGGTGTGACCAAAATAGAATTGGAAAGTGTGGACGGCAATCCGTTAGTAGGCAAGGCGAACATCAAAGTGGACGCACAAGGGAATGCGGTGATGGAAGAAATAAAAAGCGCAAGTACTATCATCACGTTCAACGCTTCTGACCCGTCCGGCTTCACACCCGGCAAGGACTATTACATATCCACCTTACCCTGCGACCTTTACGGACCTTTACGGTGGTTACAGGCTCTCCATTTACAAAAACGGTCTTGTGGCTGATTATTTCGGTGTCCATCAGACTGTAAAACCGGGAACATTCATAACTCCCAATGATTTGGTGGAAAGCGAATTGGAATTTAAGGAACCTGACGCCCCGCTTGTCGAGAAAGAACGCCCGAAGATGGATGCCATGACGCACAGGCTATTCATCCAATACAGAAGAAAGCCGACCGAAGCCAACCGACAGACACTGCTTGACCGGATGACTATCCGCTACGATAAGGTGGTGGCAAGGAAGAAAAACAAACTTCGTGAACTGGAGCGTGAGGCAAGAACTTATCACATTGTGGAACACATGCAGGGTATTGTGAATGAAATGGTGGAGAACCGTGATGTCCGAATACAACAGCAATTCCTGCGCTTCATCGACCCACGCCGGGATGAAAACCCTGAAGATAGCTGGATGGTACTGCGTGGCGCATCTGCAAGAAATGCTTATATCGGTTATGCTCCTGTAACCAATGCCGAATATGC
>CASFQC010000117.1 GCA_949296415.1 uncultured Bacteroides sp.
GAAGTATTCCATATTTGTTCAATTATTGGTTTCGTTTTGGGTATGGTTGATGGACACATTGAATGCCTTGCAACGGCGGTTCTGCTGGTTGGCCCGACTTAGGGAGAAACGGCCGAACTTTTCATAGATGTCCAGTCCGCGCCCCAAAGTGATGGTCCATCCCGTGTCGGTCTGTATCATGCGGTCGTGGTCGGCCTTGAAGTCGTAGGTGAACTCAATGCCCAGGGGCAGCAGTTCATCGGCCAGGTCGTTGAAGCTGTCTATTACTTCCGCCACCTTCTCATCGTCCTCGTTCTGTGTACTTAGGTGAATCTTGATGGTGTCCTGCACGGATGTCACGTCACGCACCATCTGGATAAAGTCTACCAAGTTGTCTATCTGGTAGGGTTGACGGATAAACGGGTCGGTCAGCCTGATTTCCTTGGCCGTGCGCAGATAGTCGCCAAAGAGTCCCTTATAGGTGATGCCGCCCTGGTTTTCGCGGATGGTGATGACCTTGGAAGTCAAAGCAGGAATACGGGGACGTTTTCCCTTGGTGGTAGAGGATGATGTTTCGGATGTGGTTCCCTCCATGCCTGCCTTTTGCTCTTGCTCCGAAGACGGATGGGCATTGTCTTGATTTTGGCTCGTGGCATTTTGAGAATCAAACTCCAAGCCTTCCAGCGTTTCCACTTTCACGCTTTCTCCCGTGGGCAACCAGGTGTAGACAAACTTTGCAGGCTCTGCATTGAAAGTCTCGTCAATGGCATACAGCTGATCCTTCACACGCTTGCGCCCTTCGGTGGCAAAGTCTATGATTTCCCGTGCTTCCTCATCGGTCATCCGACCGTCTGGATAGAGCAACTTGCTGAATCCGGAGAAGGTCTTGCGGATGGCCAGATGGTCGCGTTCGGACAGCGAGCCGTCATGCAGCACGGCGGCTATGTAGTCCGTTATCAGCCCGTATCCGGTCGAAAAGCTGTTCTTCTTCAGAATCCTGACTTCCCATCCGGGATTATACAGGTGGATACGGTCGAGGAAAGCCCCTTTGATGAAGGACGTGGGAATGGACTCAAACAGGTGCGAATTTTTCAACATATAGGGCACAGTGTGCTTGGTGTTTCCCACAAACACCATCGACGCGCTGGCTTCATGCGTCCCCTTGCCACGATTGAACGACTTGTTGGCCAGATAGTTCTGCATAGTGTCTATCAGCACGGCATCCACGTTGCGGCCTTTCTGCTGTTCGAACTCGTCCCAGGCCACAACATCCCAGTAGCCCACCAGTCCCAATATTTCCTTGTTGCCTTGCATCTTGACAAACAACCGCGCCGAGGTCACATCGCCTCCGCTGACCAGCACGCCGTAAGGTGACAACTCTTGGAATACATGGCTCTTGCCCGTGCCTTTGGGACCCAGCTCCACAAAGTTGTAATTGTTCTCCACATGAGGCAGCAGCCGGGCCAGCGTGATGAACTTCTCGCGTCGGTTCATCACCTCCGGATTCAGGCCGACCGTGTGCATCAGGAAGTCCAGCCATTCCTCAGTGGTGAATTTGGAACGTTGCTCGATGTATTCCTCCAGGTCGATGTGGGAAATCTGTATGGGTTTCAGGTTCTGTATCTCCCAACGCACCTTGACGTCTTCTCCCGACACATAGCCGATGGTGACAATGCACCACACGCCGTTGCCCGACAGCAGTTTGGGATTCTTGCGGACATACTCCGTCCCGATGGGCACTCCTGACAGGCCGAGATTGGCAAAAGTGGCGTTGTACTCGTCGCTCCGCTCATTGAGGGTGACGGTTACTTTGTCTATTACCCTGTGCTTGCCGTGCTCGCGGATGACTCCTTTGATGCTTTCCGCCTCCGCACGATGCACGTAATTGTTCCGGATTACCTGCTTGACTTTTTCCAGTCCGTCGTTGATGATTTCCTCGTCATCGCTGGCGCAATACTGTCCCAGCAGATACTCCAACACGTAGGTGGGTACCGGCAGTCCGCCTTTCACGAGGAAAGCCAAGTCCTTCCGCACCACCTTGCCGATGAAGGCATCCAATATCTTTTGCTGCAGTTCCATCATTCAAAGTCAAAATCGTTTTCAATCAAGGTCTTGTTCGTCACATTCTCTTTGATGAGTGGATTCAGGGCATCCGCCGCGTCAAACACTTTCAGCTGGAGCACCTTGGCATCCACGTTCCGGTTCAAGGTCAGATCCACCTGAATTTTCCGGTTATCCAGTGACGGGTCTGTCTTGTCCAGCAGGATATCCTTGACGGGTGTGACCGGCTCGTCGTTGTGATACAAAGCCACGCGGATGTATCTTTCCTTCATGTCCATGGACACGGCCTCTGTCTGCAACAGTTTGAACCGTAACCGGGATGCCTGGATCGACAGTTTGCGGTCGAGCACCATCACCCCAACAGGCTGTTTGTTGTCGTCGCGTTCCTGATGACATATTATAATAGGTATAATCAGTTCCTGCATAGAGGCTCCGCCGTGCGTGAACATATAGCCCCCGGAAGGTGCCGCCAGGCGGTTCGTTCCTTGCGGTACGGCCACATACACATCGCTTCCGTTCACGATGCCCGACACTTCACTAAGCGGAAACTTCACCATCCCCGTGACATCGGCATCCGAGCGGGTCAGATAGTAACGGGTACTGCGCTCAATGGTTCCCTCTTCAATCTTGTGCTTGTCTTTCTCAGCAAAGTCTATGTCATTGAACAAGAAACCGTGGTCGCTGGTGACATATACTTCCGTCACATTGTAGCTCGCGAGGATTTTAGGAATCATCGTGCCCAGTTCGTTGATGGCTTCCCGGCATGCCTGAGCCACTTGCTTGGCCGTACCGTCGTGTCCGGCCTTGTCTATCGTGTCGTGGAAGATATAGACCAACGGATGTTTGAATATCTCGCGGTTCTTCTGTTGGTTGTATTCCGCCACGGTCTCAAACGGAACACAGATGGATCCGTCCTTATGCTTTTGCAGGTGTGCCGAGCGTTTCTCGGTGGTGTCTAAGATATAGCCATCTACCGACATGACCTGATTATCTTCATTCCCGTAGAGTATTAGCTCCCGGTGAGGTAAGAGTGCCGGCTTGTCGTATTTGGTCTCCGTGGGCAGCATGGCCAGCATGGCTTTCAGCGTGGCGACATGCTTGGATCGGGCCAGTTCGCCTATCAGCTCTTGCGCCACCTCGTAGCGCAGGGCGTCGCTCACGATGACGGCCACTTTCTTCTGCATGGGCCGGATGCGCTCCTCGTAGAAGTCCTGCTGACGGGACAGGTGTACTCCGCCCATGCCTCCGGTTTCCTGAATGCAGCGTGTCCATTCCTGATTCAAGCGGTTGCAGAGCTTGCTGTAATGCAGGTCGAGACTGTGCTTGGCCTGCTGGATGTCGGGGAACAGTCCGCACGAAGGGTCTACCTTGAAATACTGTTCGGTGGCCTGCCGGTAAAGTTGGTCCAGTGCGTAATAATCCTCCTGATAGCGCATCACGTATTCGTCGGGCGTGTTGAGCGTGATCGAGCCGAGCGCCAATACTTTCTGGTAGTATTGCGCCACGGTCAGGCAATAGTCCATCGCCACAGCCGTTATGCCGCGTCCGTTCAGCTTCAGCATCAGGTCTTCTATCCGTCTGATGACCGCCTCCGGCTCGGTTTCCATCTTGTCCTTGAGCAGTCCGGCCACGATGGGCTGGCAGAGG
>CASFQC010000118.1 GCA_949296415.1 uncultured Bacteroides sp.
AGCGATTATTTGTGGGTTTATCACTTTTCACCTGTACCTTTCTTCAGGGTAATTACTGTTATCTCCGGCCACGCCCCGAAGCGGAAGGGCAGCCCCACGTATCCGATGCCGATATTCACATAGAGAGAGCGATCGCCTTCGGTGTACATGCCTGCCCACTCGGGATACTTCAGCGCAGCCAGGGAATGCCCGAAGAAGATGCCTTGCATGGCGTGCGTATGTCCCGACAGCGTCAGGTCGATGTCTGAATCGGGGAGTACTTCACGCCTCCAATGCGTGGGATTATGGCTGAGAAGTATCTTGAACATTCCATTTGTACCCTTAGCCGCTTTGTGCAAGTCGGCAAATTGGGAGAAAGGAGGCTCCCCGTCATTCTCCACACCGATAAGTGCAATGCTGTCTCCCTGATGCCGAAGAATGGCATGGGCATTGTTCAGCATTGTCCAGCCCATTGAGGCTTGTTGCCGGAGGAGGTGATCCAGGTTGGCTTTTTCTTCTTCGGGGCTTTTCCAATGATAGTAGGTGCCGTAGTCATGGTTTCCTAAGATGGAATAGACGCCATCGGGTGCGTGGAGTTGGGAAAGAATAGAGGTAAAGTCATCCAGCTCACGGCTTCGCTGGTTCACTAAGTCGCCCGTAAAGACGATGAGGTCTGCCTTCTGATCATTGGCCAGAGTTACCAGCTTTTGGATAACTTGCGGGCGTCCTTGCCAACTTCCGGCGTGGATGTCAGAGAGTTGAACAATGCGATACCCGTCGAATCCATCGGGCAGGCGAGATGAGTAGCAGGTCACTTCCTTTACTTCAAAACGTGTGATGCCCACAAATGATCCGTATGCGATGCAGCCGAAGCTGACAAGGGCAAAGCCTACGCCCAGGAGAGTAAATGGACGGGTAGGGCATCGCCTTACGAAAGCATGTATCAACATTCCTATCCATGAGCAGAGCATGAAAAGCGTCTTTGGCGTAGCAAACAGCATCAGTGCTATGGCCAGCCGTCCGATGCCCAAGGCATGGTGAGACATGGCATTGTCTCCCATTAGATACATGTAGTAGGCGTATAGGATGGCCAGCAAGAGGGTTGGTATCCAATAGGACAGGCGCAATAACGTGTTTTGGGTCCGGCGGACAATATATGCGAAGTAGATATAGAGGTCCGGCAGTAGGAGCGTGAAGAGGAGCAACAGGGTTATTCGGTGCATATATCTTTCAAGTCTTCGATGTTCTTATGAATGTCATTCAAGTATTTGTACAAGACTTTCTTGTAGAGGACGAGGATAATGAGGGCGTCCAATACTAACAGCAAAGCGATGACCAGTATTTGGGTGGAAGGGGCGGCCAGGTGATAGCCCATTACCCAGAAATTCAAAGCATTGAATATCACTACCCAGATGCAGATGGCTATCATCTCATTCCGCAGTTGGCGACGGAAGATGGCCATGCGTCGGCTGACCTCGACCACGCTCATCTCGTCGATGCGTGTTTTCCGAATCCAAAGATGGGTTTTCCAATCCCATACCAGTCCTGCCACTATGCTGATGCCGATGAAAAGCAACAGGAGGCCAAACCGCTCTTGCGAGAGTCTTCCCTCCGGAAAGTCTGGCATGAGCGCCCACAAAGGAACGAGCAACAACAGAAGGATGCCCCCCACAAACAGCGAGATGCGTTGCATCAGGCTCAGGCTACCCAGGCTTTTGCGCGTACTGGCCCGTCCGGCGGCTATCAGCCTCTCAATGTCTTCCTCGCTGGCCAGGGGAGTGCGATTGAGATGGGCGTCCGGGGCCTTCCATGCTTTTTTCAGTTCGTCCAATTCCATATCTTCATTCGTTTTCTTTGTTCATTTTCCTCAATTTATCCTTGATCCGGCTCAATCTGGTGGCTACATTTGTCACGGTCAGCCCGGTGATTTCCGAGATTTCCTCGTAGCTTTTTTCGTCCAGGTAGAGCAGGACAATGGATTTCTCCAGTGGCCCCAGACGGTTTATCAGATGATAGAGCTGGCGTAGCATGGCCTCGGTCTCGTCGGTCTCTTCCTCACGGTCGGTGGCCTGCGTGAGGGAGACTATTTCGGGCACGTTCTTTTCCTTCCGGATAAAACTGATGCACGTATTCAGGGCTATGCGGTATATCCACGTGGACATCTTGCACTCGTGCCTGAATTTGCCGAAGGCCTTCCACAGGTTCAGCACCACCTCCTGATACAGGTCATTGAGGGGTGTGGCGGGCGTAGTGTACATATAGCACACTTTGTAGATGACCCGTTCATAGGCCTTTATCGTTGCTATGAAAGCTTGCTCTGTCTGCTCCATCGTGGGCACATTTCATGTGATTAGTCGCACAAGTACCGGTTAAAATCACAGGGTGACCTTTAAAATTTTCAGGCTTCATAAAAGAAAATCGGTTAACCAACTGACATTTCAGTGATTAACCGATTCATTCTTGAGGTACCTGGCGGATTCGAACCGCCGTACGCGGTTTTGCAGACCGCTGACTAAGCCACTCATCCAAGGTACCAGTCAAGAGGACTTGCTTGTCCTCTCTTGCCTCATTGCGGGTGCAAAGGTAATGCTTTTTTTTAAACTACCAACTATCCGCAACAACATTTCTTCGTTTTTTTATCATTTTCTCGTTTTTTCT
>CASFQC010000119.1 GCA_949296415.1 uncultured Bacteroides sp.
CCGTTTTCGTCTTTCCTGCAACCGGTGCATTTCACGATATAGGCGTTTTTCAGGCGCACTTCCTGCCCCGGAGTCATGCGGAAATATTTTTTCGGCGCGTCTTCCATGAAGTCTTCACGTTCCATCCACAACTCACGGCTGAACTCAATGGTATGTGTGGGAGAGTCCGGATCCTCCGGATTGTTTATCGCCTCCATCAATTCCACTTTTCCTTCCGGATAGTTGGTCAATACCAGTCTGACCGGATTGATGACCGCCGAGACACGGGTGGCACGAGTGTTGAGGTCTTCACGTACGGCACTTTCCAGCAGGGCGAAGTCATTCAGCGCGTCGTAAGTGGTGTAACCGATCTTGTTGATGAAGTTACGGATTGATTCCGGAGAATATCCGCGGCGGCGGAATCCGCAGAGGGTCGGCATGCGGGGGTCATCCCAGCCGTTCACCAGCCCTTCTTTCACCAGAATGAGCAGGTTGCGTTTGCTCATCAAGGTGTAGTTCAGATTCAGCTTGTTGAACTCATATTGGTGCGGTCGGTTGTCGTCAAGGTCTTTCCCGTCTTTCACCCAGTCGACGAAAAGGTCATAAAGCGGACGGTGTACGACGAACTCAAGTGTACACAATGAATGTGTAACTCCTTCGAAATAGTCGCTTTGGCCATGGGCGAAGTCATACATAGGATAAGCCTTCCATTTGTCGCCGGTGCGGTGATGAGGTGTCTTTACCACCCGGTATATGATCGGGTCGCGGAAGTGCATGTTCGGGTTGGCCATGTCGATTTTCGCGCGCAGCACCATTTTCCCTTCTTCTATCTCTCCGCTGTTCATTTTCTGGAACAGTTCAAGGCTTTCCTCCACGGGACGGTTGCGATAGGGACTTTCCACTCCCGGTTGGGTGGGTGTGCCTTTCTGCGCCGCGATCTCTTCTGATGTCTGCTCGTCCACGTATGCCTTTCCTTCCTTGATCAGACGGATGGCAAAGTCCCACAGCTGCTGGAAGTAGTCGGATGCATAGAATTCGTTCCCCCATTGGAATCCCAGCCATTTGATGTCTTCCTTGATGGCTTCTACGTATTCCATATCTTCTTTTGTGGGATTTGTGTCATCGAAACGCAGGTTGCATACTCCTCCGTATTTTTGTGCGATGCCGAAGTCCAGACAGATTGCCTTTGCGTGGCCAATGTGCAGATAACCGTTCGGCTCGGGCGGAAAACGGGTCTGTACTTTGCCACCGTTCTTACCTTCTTTCAAGTCCTTCTCAACAATCTGTTCAATGAAATTCAGGCTTTTCTTTTCTGAATTTTCTGTCGTATTCATTTCTGTCATGGCGGAAATTTTATTTGTTCGTCTTTTGTGTGCAAATTTAATAAAAATAATGTGTGGGGATATGTTGCCATGGAATATTTCTTTTGGGAAATGCGCTGGCATGATTCCGGAAAATCTCCGCATCCGACTTGAAGATGAGATGTCTTTTGGGGGAGTGCCTTTCTCACCGGCTTACCGGTTCTTATGTGTGGAGCGATAGATTTTCTGTCAGAACCTATATCTGACCATGTTATTTTAATTAAAATTTAGTATATTTGTCAGCAGAATGCCTTGAGACGGCAGGTATATATCAGTGAAATGAAAATGAAAGAAAAATGCAAAATGTGTTATATGACATAGTTTTTTATTTGGCTGGATAAAAAAAAGGCCCCATCTTTGTGACGTTATCCTGAAAACAATCTTTTTACCTTAAGAAAAAAAACTAATACCTATTGAAAACTTTAAAAAAAGGCTCTTTGTGAAAAGCGCCTTTTTTTTATGTCTTTATGTAAAATTTTAAAAACTTTCCTATATCTTTGTCCGTCATTAAAATGAGCATTTATTATGGCACAACCATTGGCGGAACGAATGCGCCCGAAGACGCTTGATGAGTATATCGGCCAAAAACATCTTGTGGGCGAGGGGGCTGTCTTGCGGAAGATGATTGACGCAGGGCGTGTCTCTTCCTTTATTTTGTGGGGGCCTCCCGGAGTGGGTAAGACTACCTTGGCGCGTATCATAGCCAATCGGATGGAGGTACCTTTCTATACGCTGAGCGCGGTGACTTCAGGAGTGAAGGATGTGCGTGATGTGATAGAAAAAGCCAAAGGCGGCCGTTTTTTCTCTCAACAAAGTCCGATCCTTTTTATTGATGAGATTCACCGTTTCAGCAAGTCCCAGCAGGATTCATTGCTTGGGGCTGTGGAGACGGGAGTGGTGACGCTTATTGGCGCCACCACGGAAAACCCCTCGTTTGAGGTGATCCGTCCGTTGCTTTCCCGTTGCCAGCTATATGTGTTGAAGCCTTTGGGGAAAGAAGACTTGCTGCTGCTGCTTGACCAGGCTTTGACCCGTGATGTTGTCCTGAGGGAAAAACATATTGAAGTGAAGGAGACAGACGCCATCTTGCGCTATTCGGGAGGCGACGCGCGTAAGTTGCTGAATATTCTGGAGCTTGTGGTCGAGGCAGACGTGGACGACCCGATTGTGGTTACAGACGAGAAGGTGGTGAGCCGCCTGCAACAGAATCCGTTG
>CASFQC010000120.1 GCA_949296415.1 uncultured Bacteroides sp.
ACACAGAAAAAGGCCAATAATAATGGCATATAAAGTGATTATACTCTATCAACTTTATATGCCAGCTTACTTTTTAGGGACATTTACTGAATATCCCTGTGGGAGGAAGCCCATACGGGCAATGTACCGGTTCGGCTTTCATTTATAGGTATGGGCATTTCACGTGGCCATTCTGAACACCCGGAGGGCGTTGGCCGATGTGGCGGCGGCCACTTCTTCTTGGGGACGTTCGTAGACTTCCGCCACTTTCTGTAAGATGAAAGGTAGGAAGGCACTTTCGTTGCGGCGGCCACGATAGGGGACAGGAGCCAGATAGGGAGAGTCCGTCTCAAGCACCAGACGTTGGAGCGGTATGGAGGGAATCACCTGTACAAGGGGTGACTTCTTGAATGTCGCAATACCGTTTATCCCGATGCAGAAGCCAGGAAACTGCAGTATGCGTCTCGCTTCGTCTGCTGTGCCGGTAAAGCTGTGGAATATGCCGCGCAAAGGCTTGTCCTTATAAGGCCGGAGCAGGTCGAGTATCTCTTCGAAGGCCTCACGGCAGTGTATCACTACCGGCAAATCCAGTTCCAAGGCCCATTCCACCTGCGTGGTGAACACGGTCTGCTGTTCTTTTGCATATGTGCGGTCCCAGTACAGGTCCATTCCTATCTCGCCTATGGCTACGTAACCGGGATTCCGCAGTTCCTTTTCTATGGCTTGCAGCTCTTCCTTATAATTCTCGTTTACCGATGTGGGATGCAGTCCCATTATGGGGAAGCAGTATCCACAGTAGTCTGCACAGGTCTGTTTCAGCGCCTCTATGGTGGAGCGGTCTATGTTGGGCATGAAGATATGGCTTATGCCTGCCGCTCTGGCGCGTTCCATGACTTGCGGAAGGTCGTCCCTGAATTCTTCTAGGAACAGGTGCGAGTGTGAGTCTATGAGGTCCATGCCTGTCATCTTTCGCGGACGGTAAGGTCTTCCAGCAGATGCCTCAGCAGTCCTTTCTGTTCTTCGGGCACGTTGAGGCTTTGCAGCTGCTCTTCGGCTTTCCGGCTGTAGAGCCTTATCTTCTCTTCGCACAGTCGGTCTGCTCCAGTCTCATTGTATAGGGCCGTTACGGCTTTTATCTTGTCGGTAGGCGCGGCGGCTTTGTCGGACAGCCATTTGTCCAGCAGGCTGCGTTGTCTGGTGTCGGCATGTTCCATGGCCTGAATCAGCAAGTAGGTCTTCTTGCCGCATAGGATATCTCCGCCGATGTTCTTGCCAAACACGTCCGGATTGCCGTACACGTCCAGATAGTCGTCCTTCAATTGGAAGGCCAGCCCCATACTGATGCCCAGCTCGTATAGCGTGGCGGCATCCTCTATGGGACAGTCGGCTAGCAATGCCCCTATCTTCAAGCTGGCTGCCAGTAGTACGGAGGTTTTCAGGCGTATCATGCTGATGTATTCGTCTTCTGTCACGTCATTGCGGTTTTCGAAGTTCATGTCCATCTGCTGTCCTTCGCAGATTTCAAGTGCGGTCTGTGTGAACAGTGGTAATATCTGCGGCAGGTGTCTGTCGGCCACTTGGGACATGTATTGGTAGGCCAGTACCAGCATGGCATCACCCGACAGGATGGCCACGTTGTCACCCCATATTTTGTGTACGGTGGTCTTGCCCCTCCGCCGCTCGGCACGATCCATGAGATCATCGTGCAGCAGGGTGTAGTTGTGGTATATTTCTATGCCCGATGCAGGCGACAGAATGCTGTCTACGTCGTTCTTGTACAGGTTGTAGGCCATGAGCATCAGGGTGGGGCGCAGACGTTTCCCTCCCATGGAGAGGACATAGCGAATAGGTTCGTATAATTCTTGGGGAACACGGGTGAACTGAAGGTTCTCCACCTGGTGGTTTACTTTCTCCAATAGCTCTGATACGGAATACATAAGCGAATGTGTCTTTTTAATCGTTAATTGTTAAACAGGAGCAAACTTATAAAAAATCTATGGAAAAACCTCCGAATTTCAGCAGATTAACGCAATATAATCTGTGAATTAAGTAGTTAGGGAAAAATCACGGAAGTTGGGAAGAGTGCTGAAAACCGTTTCAAGGCGGATTGAAGCAGAAGAACGGTTTCCTATTCGTTACCCGATGAAAGTGCAGATTTAACAGTCGCCGTTCCGTTTGCTGCGCTCTGCGTAGGTTTGCTTGTCAAGGTTTAACTCGTTGATTTATAGTTTTGCAACCAAAAATTTGATGATAGAGCAGGAACTAATTAAGAATAAGCTACTTATGAGTTTTTCTCAAAAGACGAGGTAATGACCTGGCAACAGTCATAAATTCTGCGATATGCGTTGCGTTTCTTTCTGTCAAACAACTCTTGTTATGCAAAGGTAGCACAATTTATCGAATGAAAGGCATAACGAGCGTTTTTATTATTGTCTACCTTCCAATTTTCCTATTCGTGTAGAGTCCAACAGCAAGTGCAACATTACGAAAAATTCTTGAAGAAGCAATGCAAAGGAGTATCAAAGTTGAGTTTTTCTCTGGGCCTTCGATTTA
>CASFQC010000121.1 GCA_949296415.1 uncultured Bacteroides sp.
CAACAAACTGGGCCATTGATGGCTGTACCTTATTAGTTTTCCATCGTGAAACAGTCATGTCTGTAACCCCCATCTGTTCTGCCAACCAGCGATTAGTTATTTCTTTTTCAGCCAAAATGACACGCAACCGGTTTGAGCATTCTATTTTCGCCATATTGCTTCATATTAAATTAACGGCACAAAGTTATACATAAAAAGATAATCATCAAAGTAATCTGATAATAATATCTCTCTGTTAGATTCAATAATTGATAAACCCTAGTATTTATCTGGTTTTTCTCTGATTATTTAATTTGTTTTTCTGCTCGCCCCACGGAAGTTCCGAAGACGCCCCTCCACCACCGGTGCCGACATGAACCTCTGCCTGTCCACCGGCGGCAAGAATGAAAGCAGCGCCCAGCAATTCCGCCTGTTTCCCGCTTACCTGCTCCTGCGGTTCGAACACGGCATTGACAAATTCCTCGTCCGTGATCTGGCCGCTGAAATGCTTTTGGGCCACATCATAGTCTATCTGGAATTTGGTGTCCTCAAAGAGTTCCTCTCCGACCCGTGTCCAAATGTGGAGCGACGGATTCCGGTAGTTGGAGACATTGAGGCGCACAAGTTCGGCACCGGACGACAGACTGTAACGCTGAGGATTTGCCTTGCGGTCAAGTTGGTCTATCCGCTTCCTCTGCTTGTCTATGACGGCATCCTTCTCCTTGGAGTGCCGTTCGGCGGCTTCCGCCCTGTGGATGGCTGCCTCTATCTCTTTCTGGTAGCCGTTCCGCAGTTTTTCGATTCCTGATTTATGCCTCTCCTGCAATCGTGCCTTTTCAACTTGAAGTTCCTTAATCTGTTTATTGAGTTCGGCAATCAGCCTGTCCTTGTCAGTCAGTTCTTTCTTTGCCCAGGCAAGGTCTCCCTTGCCGAACCATGCGAGGATGGTGTTCCTGCCCTCCTGCGCTTTCTCTACATCGGCCTGCAACTTGGCTATGTCTTCCTCGTATCGAATGACCTGTTGCCTGTAATAATCCGAATTGGCCTGGTGCTTTGCCGTTGAGCCGACGATGCCCCGCTGAAGCCCGAACGGTTTCATGGCTGCGGCATAGCTGTTCTGGTATTCGTGCAGTTTGGTGCGCCGCATCACATCGTCCGCTGACAGACGGGGACCGGACTTCGTCTCGTACTTCTTCTCACCCTCCCGCTTCCTGCGGACGCGCTCTCCGGTCACAATAGGTACGACGGTGGCGTGCAGGTGCGGTGTCTTCTCGTCCATGTGCAACACGCATGACACAAGATTCTCATTCCCGAATGTATCCCTTAGCCATTTGAGGTTGGCACCAATCCAACTGTCCAGTGTGCCGCCATTGGCAATCTTCATCATCTGCTCATGTGTCCCGGTCAGGATGACACGGATGGCTTTTGTCTGGTTCTTGCCGACCTTGCGGCGCAGCCCGGCGGTGTCGATGCGGTGCTGTATCGCCTCGGTACGGTTGGACACGCCATCGGGAAACCTGACCAGTTCCCGGTTCAGATGTGTCCTGCCTGCATCGGCATTTGCCGGGACATATTTCTTCCCCTTGGCATCCTTCCTTTCTATATGGCATGACATTCCGGAGTCATTCCCGCTGCCACGCTGCAAGTGGCAGACTGCATATTGTGTATTGCTCATATCCGTTCGTTTTATGGTTATTGTTACTGTTGTAAAATCCCGTCCTGTTGCCGGAGGCATATGTTTGGAGTCTGAGGTATTCCCTCAGCCTATGGGCTTTTTGACTGCCGGACGCGGAGCGGAGGCGGTGAAAATGCCCTAATAGGCTACGGGATTTTACAACCCCTTTTTCATGGGACAGCAAGCTGTCCGATACCTTTCCGTCATTCCACCCTCCCGGCATCCACCAGTTCGAGGCCGAAGGTGTCGATGAAGGTCTGCAGTACGGGATTGCGTTCTATCATCCTCGCGAGAATCATCTGCGGCGTGTCCTCCATCAGCAGGAAGTCGGCAATGTCCAGTCCCTGACTGCGCTGTTCATTGGTCGCTATCTTTTCCAGCAGGTCGGAGCATGTGGCACGTCTGCAGACAGACTCCAGCATCGGCATCCGTTGTCGCCATTCGGCGGTTGCCTTAAGGTCGGGGAAAAGAATCACTTCCCGGCCACTCAATACCTGAATGGCCTCGCTGTTGAAGCATCCGTGTATCCCTCCGGTGGCAAGCCATACAAAATCAGGGATGAACAGGGCGGCGACCAGTGCCGTTTTCTCGCTCTCGACAATGGCAACAGGTTTGGCAGACATGGCGGCGGAACTGTCCGACAGCAGATGCTCTCCGAACAGGCACTGCTTCATACGGAAGTCTTGCACCTTCCTCACGGAATGCACCCAGCTGACTTGGTTAAAAGGCTCTTTGATACGGTGTCCGGTTACGGCATCGTAGCCCATTATCTTGCCCGCACGCACATTACCGTCCCGGTCTGTCTGCCAGAATACGGCGGCTCCGCCCCACCTCTTTGAGGTACCGACCCTGTATAGGCTGAATAGC
>CASFQC010000122.1 GCA_949296415.1 uncultured Bacteroides sp.
AGACAGAGTGAAACGTTCCATCATAACGCTATATGAAGACGACTTCAATAAAATAGACCCTACGGGCAACGCCTCCAAGATGTTTCACCAGATTCCGGCACAACTGACAAGCAATGCCAACAGGTATCTGACATGGAGCGCGACAGATGGCATACGTAATTCCGAACTGACGGAAATCATTTCAGAAATCAAGGAATCGATGGTGGTCAACATAGCTTATCATGCCAATGATCCGAGTGCAGGAATGGCTTTACATCAGAGTCCCGATAAGTATAAGATGTATACAGGCGACACAGGATTGTTCGTCACTCTTGCGTTTTGGGATAAGAAGTTCACCGACAACACAATTTACCAGAAACTTCTCAGCGACAAATTGAGCGCCGATTTAGGGTATGTCTATGAGAATGTCACTGCCCAAATGCTGAAAGCAGCCGGGCATGAGTTGTACTATTATACATTTCCTACAGAAAGCGGGAAACACAATTACGAAGTAGATTTCCTGATTGCTGAAGCCGACAAGGTAAGCCCCATCGAGGTAAAATCATCCGGTTACAAAGCACATGCTTCGTTGGATGCTTTTTGCAAAAAATTTTCAGCACGGATAAAAAACAAATATCTGATTTATACGAAAGATATACATAAGGAAGGAGATGTACTGTACCTTCCGACATATATGACCATGTTCCTTTGAAACGGCTTATTTCCTTGGAAAATTTCGATTTCCGCCCGATTATTTCCTTGGATTTTTTCATTTTTCCCCGGATTATTTCCTTGGAAAAATTATTTTCAGTACTTTTGTGAGCAGTAATTCAAGGAGTTATTATGTATCACAAGAGGATTATAGACCGCTACCTGGCAGAGTGGGCTGCAAAGGATGAGCATAAACCCGTTCTGCTACGTGGTGCACGCCAGGTGGGAAAATCGACGGCAGTGCGCCATCTGGGCGAGCAGTTTGAAAACTATGTAGAAGTAAACTTTGAGAAACAAGCCGAATACAAAGCACTGTTTCAAGAGAATCTGGACGTGACCCGCATTATTCCGCAAATGGCAGCCATGTGTGGAAGGCCCATCTTGCCCGGCAAGACACTGCTGTTTCTGGACGAAGTGCAGGCATGCCCCAATGCCATTATGGCACTGCGGTTCTTTAAGGAAGATATGCCACAGCTGCATGTCGTGGCTGCGGGCTCGCTTTTAGAGTTTGCGCTGGAGGAATTGCCTACTTTCGGCGTGGGACGCATTCACTCCATGTTTATGTATCCCATGACTTTCGACGAATTTCTCGAGGCCAACGGGGAACACTTGCTGATAGAAGCACGAAACCTGTCGACAACAGACAAACCAATGGCCACACCGCTGCACAACAAGCTGGTGGAATTGATGCGTACCTACATGCTGGTGGGAGGCATGCCTGAAGTTGTGGCCAAGTGGGTGACGACACACGACTACCTGCAATGCCAAGAGGTACAAGATGACATTGTGGTGAGCTATGAAGATGATTTTCCCAAATACAGAAAGCGGGTTGACCCCATACTGCTGAGACTGACCATGCGCAGCGCGGCGGTACAGGCCACACAAAAGTTTGTGTTCACCCAGGTAGGGGGAGGATATAAGACCAATGACATTAAGAAGGCGGTAGAAATGCTGATATTAGCCGGCATCCTGATACCCGTGACACACACGGATGCCAACGGATTGCCCTTGGGCAGCGAAGCCGATGCTTCATACAGAAAGCTGCTGCTGCTCGACACCGGGCTGATGCTGCGCTTGCTGAACATGAATATGGGAAACATCACGGCAATCACTACCCATATATTGACAGCCAATGCAGCAGACTTGGTAAATAAAGGCCCAATAGCCGAACTGATAGCCGGACTGGAATTGCTTAGGTACCAAAGCCCGAACCTCAGGCACGACTTGTTCTACTGGCTAAGGCAGGCGAAAAACTCTGTGGCAGAAATTGACTATGTGACAAGCCACGCCCAGCAGGTGTTGCCGATAGAAGTAAAAGCAGGAACCCAAGGTGGAATGAAAAGCTTGTGGATGTTTATGCGAGAAAAAAAATTGAAGCAAGCGGTAAGGTGCTCACTAGAAAACTTCGGTGCCTTTGACTATGCCGACAATGAAGCCGAAGGCCTCATAAGGCATGTGTGCATCTGTCCGCTCTATGCCATATCGAGGATGCAGGAACTGCTGTAAGGCTGCTCTGCCTGACCCCTTTACTGCTAAGCTTCGTTTTTATAAGGGAGGGAACGATAACCCTGCATTTTTCCGGTCGTAATGTTTCGGATATCCGGGGATTTGAGTAACTTTGCAAAGAAAGAAAAGATTTATGACAACAGCCACCATCCACCCCGACTTTCTCGTCCGCACCATTGCCGGTGAAAACATCCTGATAGGATGCGGCGAACAAATCAACTTCTCCAAGATGCTGATGCTGAACGA
>CASFQC010000123.1 GCA_949296415.1 uncultured Bacteroides sp.
CTACTTACTCCTGCTTTTAGGAGATGCTTCACTAACGTTCAGCATGACGAAAAGAAAAAATCTGCGCTTGTCTGCGTCATCTGCGTGCCATCGCACACACAACGCAACCCGACAAATTATCATTTATTTACTTGATATGAATTTATAGTAAAAATAACATTATGAAATCGATTCTTGAAGGGCATCCTGCCCTTGCCTGCGAAGTAGATAAAGTGGCCGAAGTGGCCGGGTATTTGTGGCAAAAAGGTTGGGCCGAGCGCAATGGCGGCAACATCACCATCAATGTCACGGAGTGTGTAGACGATGCCATCCGCCGGATGCCGGCCATCAGCGAACCAAAGCCCATTGGCATCACCCTCCATTACTTGAAGGGATGCTATTTCTTTTGCAAAGGCACGCAGAAGCGTATGCGCGACCTGGCCCGCCGTCCCATGGAGAACGGCTCTGTCATACGCATTTGCGACGATTGCGCCAGCTACGTCATCTTGGCCGACCGGCCCGTTGTGCCTACCTCCGAAGTGGCTTCTCACCTGATGGTGCACGACACTTTGGTGGCCGAAGGCAGCCAGAAGCGAGCCACGCTGCACACCCATCCCATCGAATTGGTAGCCATGAGCCACGCCAAGAAGTTCTTGGAAAAAGACGTGCTTACCCGCCTGTTGTGGAGCATGATACCCGAAACCAAAGCTTTCTGCCCGCGCGGACTGGGCATCGTGCCCTACCGGATGCCCAGCTCCGTAGAGTTGGCTGAAGCTACGTTGGCCGAGCTGAAAGATTACGACGTGGTGATGTGGGAGAAGCATGGCGTCTTTGCCGTTGGCACCGACATCATGGATGCCTTCGACCAAGTGGATGTGCTGACCAAGTCCGCGCAAATCTACATCAACGCCCGCAGCATGGGCTTCGAGCCGGACGGCATGACCGATGTGCAGATGAAGGAACTGTCTGTGGCGTTCAACCTGCCGAAATAGCAACCTTTTTCCGGCCTCGCCGCCCCCTTCAACCGGAGTACCTGTATTCTTGTTGATTCCCTTATGCAATCAAGTTGATTAACGACTGCAATCAACTTGATTGCATTTCCTTTTCAAGCCGGTTATAATCCATGTAACTATTTTGTCAACAAAGCAGATTGCTTAGGAATCCTTCTGCCTATTTCCTTATTTTGTGAAAAGAATATACATCCGTATTTCCTCGAAATCATGCACTTCCTGTCCAAAAGCTCTACATTTCTCCTTTTTACCCTGTTTGTAATCAATGACTTATGGGCGGAATTTTGTAGACTTTTTGCCCGTTTCTTACCATCTACCTACCCGATTCGTACCCCATTCGGTATTGCTTCGCTCCTGCTTCGATGCTATGGAGCGAAGGGGGAAGGTAGGAAATGTGGACAAGGTAGAGGCGGGGAAGGGGTGCAAAAGAAAAATGAAAGAAAAAAGGGCGTTCATTTCTTTCTTCCAAAATAAATGCGTATGTTTGCGGGTGAAGTGCAAAGCGTTGCCTTCAGTACATTGTGAGATAAAATTGTAAGAAGCGTTGTGCTTCATTCTTGTTCTTGAGAACCTAGGAAATTGTCGAGATACACAAGAGTGGCACAGTCTGTTCCTACGCTGGTTTCCAGCGTGGGACTGCTGTCTATTCCATTAGTGTATCGGGTTTTCCTAGGACCTTCAAGAACGATGGATGGCACGCAGTCCTGCGCTTTCTTTTTGTTAAAGGTTTCATGAGGGGCTGGTGGAGATAGAACTGTTAGTAAAATGAGGTTTTATTGTTTTTTACTGTTGGCAATATTGCCGATTGCTGTAAGTGCGCAGGCTAATTATTATGATGAGCCTGCTAATGCTCCTATTACTAATACTTATGTGCCGATTCCTTCTGAAATGTTCATGTTTATGCAAAGGATGGCATCTGATCCGGAGATAAGGAAAAAAATGGAGCAGCAAAAAAGATTGCAAGAACAACAAAAGATGAAGGAATTTGAACGGAATGTTCAGTTGGGAATTGAGTGTTTAAAAAAGAAACAAGTTGCATATTTTCTTAGTTATGCTAATTCTGCATTAGAAAGTGGTTACTATAATAGTACGTTGTATTATAACATGGGGATTGCTTATGTACTATTAAAGAAGAAACGTATAGGAAAGAAATGGTTAAAAAAGGCATTGGAAAGTGGAAAAATAGAAGCTGAAAGAGCTTTATGTGCAATAAAAAAGAAATGCAGTTTATCTTATGAATGGTTTATATATTAAATGGTTGGTTATGAGAATATTTGTTATTATTTCATTGTTATTTATGTCTATACATGTGTGTGGGCAAAGTTATACTCAAAAGTATAATAAATTATATGATAGAACAGAGTTTTATGACTCTTATGGGAATATGGTAGGTTATGCTAAATATAATTCTTTAT
>CASFQC010000124.1 GCA_949296415.1 uncultured Bacteroides sp.
CTGCATTATTCGTCGGAGGTGTCAATGGCCGATGTGGCTGCACATATCGGGGTGAGCGAACGCTATCTGAGGAAACTATTCGCGCAGGAGTTGCACACATCCCCCTTGGGCTACCTGCAGCAAATCCGGATAGACAAGGCGGCTGAACTTCTGCGAAATACAAATCTGTCTGTCAAAGAGATAGCCTATCTCTGCGGCTATCATTCGTCTCAATATTTCTCGCATGTATTCAGGCAACATACAGGAATCCGCCCGCAGGAGATAGGAAGAGAACATAGAAAAGAATAGTTCCACATCGTGTGATTTTTCTTTCGGCAGTTCCGTTTTCTTTCCAAAAACATACAGGAGAGAGTTGGTGAATACCACGTGGTTGTGTAACTTTGCAGATGACTTTCCACGTAACCATAATTATTTTTTAGACAGAACAGATATGAACAGTAAAACTTTGTTTCTCAGCACGCTTTTGCTGGGTGCCTGGGCAATGCCTTTTATGGCGCAGGCGCAGGAAAAAGCAAATGAGGGAAAAGACATTCCCTATGCCAACACCATTTGCATTGAGGGCGACAGTCCGGAAGTTATCATTGAAAAGGCGGCTCACGTGATTCCGACTGCCAATCAGTTGTCTGCCCTTCACAATGAATTCATTGCTTTCATCCACTTTGGTCCCAACACCTTCAGCCGCCGCGAGTGGGGCACCGGCATGGAAGACCCGTCTCTTTTCGCCCTGAAAAATCTGGATACCGACCAGTGGTGCCGTGCCTTGAAGGCTGCCGGCATCAAGATGGTCATCTTCACCGCCAAGCATCATGACGGCTTTGTATTGTGGCAGAGCCGTTATACGAAACACGGCGTCATGTCTTCCCCCTTCCGGGACGGCAAAGGCGACGTGCTGAAAGACCTTTCGGCATCATGCCAGAAATACGGACTGAAACTGGGCGTCTACCTCTCACCCGCCGACCTGTATCAGATAGAAAATCCCGAAGGACTGTATGGGAACCTCAGCAAATACACCAAACGCACCATTCCCCGCGAAGTGCCGGGACGGCCGTTCCGGGACAAACGGAAGTTTAAATTTGTGGTGGACGACTACAACGAATATTTCCTGAACCAACTTTATGAACTGCTGACGGAATATGGTCCCATCCACGAAGTCTGGTTCGACGGGGCGCATCCCAAACGCAAAGGCGGACAGACCTACAACTACCCTGCGTGGAAAAAACTGATTCACGAACTGGCTCCGGAAGCCGTCATCTTCGGCCGGGAAGACGTGCGCTGGTGCGGCAACGAAGCCGGAGGCACCCGTGACACGGAGTGGAACGTGATCCCTTACAGTGAAAACCCGGACACGACCAGCCACTTCCCGGACATGACCGACACCGACCTGGGCAGCCGTAAGCAACTCTACAAAGGAAAATACCTGCACTACCAGCAAGCCGAGGTGAACACCTCCATCCGCGAAGGTTGGTTCTACCGCGACGATACGGACCAGCGGACACGCAGCGCGGACGATGTGTTCGACATCTATGAACGTGCCGTAGGCGGAAATGCCACCTTCCTGCTGAACATTCCGCCCAACCGCGAAGGACGTTTCTCGGAAACGGACGTGAAAGTGCTCGAAGAAGTGGGCAAAAGAATCGAAGCCACCTATGACAAAAACCTCCTGGAAGGAGCCAAAGGCCCCCAAGAGGTATTGGATGACAACGAAGACACGTACATCATGCTGGATGGAAACAAGACATTCACCGTAACCATGCCCCAACCCGTCAGAATCAACCGCATCATGCTGCAAGAGGCCATAGCCCACAGAAGCGAACGCGTAGAACAGTTTGCGGTAGACGCCCGAATCGACGGGACATGGAAGGAAATCGCCGCAGCCACCAACATCGGCTACAAACGGTTGCTCCGCTTCCCCGAAGTGGTGACGGACGGACTCCGCTTCCGCCTGCTGGCTTCGCGCCTGGCTCCATCCATCAGCCATATCTCGGCTTATTACTATGCAGCCAAAGCGCCCCAACTGGAAATCGTCCAAGATGTCCAAGGCGTTGTGACCATACGGCCCAAGCTGCAAGACTTCGGCTGGAAATCGCATAACCAGAACGCTTCCGAAAATCTGAACGCAGGTTATAAAATCCATTACACCACGGACGGTTCCACACCGGACGCAAATGCAAAAGTTTACACCGCACCGGTCGCAGTGGGCAACTGCACGCTGAAAGCCGTGGCCGTGCTGGACGGCGAAGCCGGAGCCGTATGTACGGAAAAGCTGGGCTATGCAAAGTTTTCCTGGAAGCCGGTTGCAGCAAGCAGTGAGACGGAAAACCATGCCCCGGCAGCAGCTTTCG
>CASFQC010000125.1 GCA_949296415.1 uncultured Bacteroides sp.
CAACTCTCTTTTTTCAAACGTATTTTTGCATTTGATCTCGCCTTTGTTATAGCGTTTTCTGTAGTTCGCAGGAGTGTCATATCCGATGGCAAAGCAAGGACGCTGTTCATTGTAGAACCGAACATACCTTTCCATCACTTCCCGGAAGTCACGTTTCTCCCTGCATTCTTCTATTCCGAAGTCTACTGTCAATTCCTCCTTTATCCAGCCGTTCAGAGCCTCATTCACGGGGTTGTCAGTGGGCTTTCCAGCCCTTGACATTGAACGGACTATGTTCGTGTCCCTTATCAGGTCATTATAAGCCATTGAGGCATATACGGTTCCCTGATCCGTATGCAATATGACCGGTGCCGTTGTCCCCTTCAACAGGCATACGATGTCATTCAGACCATCTATATATTGCTCTCTGGCACCACGCCTTTCCGCTACCTTATAGGTCAGTATCTCCTTTGTGAAGACATCGAAGTAAAAGGTCACTTCTATGTACATGTACCAGATCTTGAATGCCGTCATGTCCGACACGATCACCTGACGGGGACGGTCGACCGTCTCCCATGTCGAGTATATCAGATTGGGATACCGGTCCCTGACCTTGCGCGGCTTATAGTGTATCTGATGCCGAGTCTCTGACTTGATGCCGAGGAATCTGAAGCATTTGTAGGCATAGTTCTCGCTTATGTCTATATGCTCGTTGATTCTGATATATGCAGCCGTCCACCTGTAGCCATGAGTGCGGTGTTTCTCATGGATTGTCCTTACCAGCTCTATCATCTTTTCACGGTTGATGTCGCGCTTGGACGGAGGTCGTTTTTTCCACTTGTAATACCCGGCGCGGCTTACTCCCATAAGGCTGCATATATCCCGGATAGCATAGTCACGGGACAGCAGGTCCACTATTTCGAACTCTTCTCCCTTAAACGAACATACTCCTGTTCCCCAGCTTCGTTCATCTGAACGGCATAACTTTTTTTTAGCCTCTATGCGAAGCCGGAGGATTTCCCGCTTGTAGGCTTCCTCCGTGCGGTCTATGCCCTCCGGCAATACTTCCCTGATTTCGGAATCTGCCCGCGCCAGACCTTTCAGACCGCCTTCTTCGTACTGTTTGAGCCATTTGCGGAAGGCTGAATCTGATACGTTGTTAAGAGTGCAGAAGTCACTCAACTTAATCCGCCCGTTCAGCTTGAACTGGCGAATCAGGAACTCTTTTTCAAGAGGATTCAAGCGCCCCCGCCGTTCGGGACTGCGCCCTCTCTCCGGAGGAGACTTCCAATCTGCACCAAAGTTACAACTTTCAATCTTTTTCTACCTCCCTGTGTCTACTTTTTCGGCTGCAACACCTTTTATTGCGCCAATCCATGCTTGGTCATCCTGATTTTACCAGTTGGGGTTTTGTGTTAAGTTGGAGTTCAGGTCTATTTCTTTTTGCGGAATAGGCTGCAGGTAGTGTTTCTCCGGGTTGAAGAAGCGGGTTTCCACATAGCGGCGGGCTACTCCGTCTACGGTGACGGTACGGTCGGTGGCACCAACGCCGTCCAGGCGCATATAGGCTCCGTAAACATCACCCTCCAAGCCAACACCGTCCGCTACAGCATTTTTCTCGGCCAAGCGCCAGCGCAGCAGGTCAAAGTAGCGTATGCCTTCATTGGCCAGTTCTACGCGGCGTTCGTTGCGCACCAGGTCGATGAGGTCTTCTTGGGTGTTGTAGTTCTCCTCATGCACTCGTCCGCACTGGGCACGGTCGCGCAGCTGGTTGACGATGCCGATGATGTCGGCTTTCTTGTTGGTACCTTCCAGTTCTGCCAGGGCTTCGGCCTTGATGAGCAGCACTTCGGCATAGCGCATCAGGATGATGTCGTTGGTGCAGTCCGTGATGTTGGTCATGGCGTAAGGCGACCAGTCTACGTACTTTTTCCACATATATCCCGTAGGCGAAGGCTCTTTGGCACTATATTGCTGGTCGGGGATGGTGCTGGCATCCTCGGGATCATACAGGGTCTCCTGCACAGTGCCGGTTGCGGCATCCAGGTATTTCATCTGCATGGTAGGACACAGAATGGATTGTAGCAGGCGCGGGTCGCGATCCTTGTAAGGGTCGGCCGGATTGTAGGTTGAGCCTGCTTCATGGATGAGGCGTCCGTCGGCCATGGGGTAAGCATCCACTATGGAGCCTGTAGGCGTGATGGCACGGAATGCATCCCCACCAGACATGCCCTTTAGGAAGAACACCTGATTGGCATAATGTCCGGTGGAAATGCTGCCGCTGCTTTGCGCGCGCACAATGGACAGGATGATTTCAGGAGCATCTTCCGTCTCGCCGGAGAATAGGTTGATGTAAGGTGTCTCGCCTTCTGTGTACAACGAGTATTGCCCAATCAGTCCTTCTACTACTTTCAGTGCATCGCTGTGGTTATTTTGCATTTGGTAGATGCGGGCTTTCAGCAACTGACAGGCGCCCCAGCTGATGCGTCCTTTTTCCTGGTTTACTCCTTGCAGTACGGCAGAGGCTTCGTCCAGCCAGCCCAATATCGTGGAGAAAATCTCTGCAGATGGTGTACGGGTCAGCACTTTGCTATCCTCAATGCTCAGAACCTTGGTGACCAGGGGTACGTCGCCGAAGAAAGATACCAAGCGGTAATAATCCCATGCCAACAGGAATTTAGTTTCCGCCAATAAGCGTTGTTTTGTGTCTTCACTTATGTTGATAATCTTATCTGCATTGGCAAACACTTGGCAACATTTGCGTACACTGGAATAGTACATCCACCATAAATTTTGAGGCATGGTGCCATAGGCGTCTTGTGTTCCATTGGCGGCAAGTTTTACATCAGTGTACCAACCATCCCACACGAGGTATGCGTTGTCGGATAGCGCTTCGTCGAAGAAGATGTTACCTTCGTACACTATGGGGAAAGTGGAGGCATAGATGTCTGTGATAAACTTGGTCAGGTCGTTTTCCGACTGCCAAAAATTGCTGTCTGATACGCTGTCCTGTGGGGTTGCATCCAAGAAATCTTCGCAAGAAGAAAAAGATAGGACTGACAGCAGCAAAGCTATGCTAAAATATAGTTTCTTCATTTTTTTCAGTTTATATGGTTTTACAAAGTCATATTTACGCCAAACGAGTACACCGCCACATTGGGGAAGGATACGTTGTTGAGTGCGCTTTCTGGGTCAAATACGCGATACTTGGTGAACGTCAGCAAATTTTGTCCGGACAATGTGAGGCGGAGTTTTTCTATCTTTGCTTTAGGGAAGGAGAATGTGTAGCCAATCTGCAGGTTTTTAAGGCGCAGGTAGGAGGCATTCTGTACCCAATGGGAGAAGTTGTCGTAATTATGTCTCCACGAGCTTAAGATACGAGGATAATAAGCATCCGGGTTAGGATTCTTGGGATTGAAAGAGTCTGT
>CASFQC010000126.1 GCA_949296415.1 uncultured Bacteroides sp.
AGAGCATACGATGAGCTTATTCCGTACGCTTCAAGCTGTAATTCAGTTGGGAATCGTTCTTCTCGAAGTCCTTGTTCAGCAGGGTCAACATCTGGTCGTCCTCGCACAGAAAGTTGAACACCTCTTTCTCCTTGCCATCCACCAGCAGTTGCCAGACGGTGGCATCAGCGTCGGAGGGGATACCGCGCAGAGTCAGCCGCCGTCCGGTGTAGGAGAAGGTGACGTCCTTGCCGTCTTCTGCCTCCAAGTAAGTCATTTGCAGTTGGAAGGTGCCGTCGCCGCTGTGCTCGCGGTGGCGGAGGGTGAGCGTATAACGGATGCCCGGACAATCGGCTGCCGGAAGGATGCCTTCGTAGTGAAGCTCCTGCCAGCCCCCCAGGGTGGCGTCATTATCCGCTTGGGGTTGGCTGAAGATAAGCTTTCCGCGACGGCTGATGGTCCATGCGCCGTCGGTGTAGCGCAGGTTCTTGGTGTCATCGTCTTCCACGTTCCACACGTGTCCTCCGGAGGGCAATGTGCGGCGTTCCAGCACCTCGCTGCCTTCCGATTCGCTGCTGAACAGTTCGGCTTTCAGCGAGTCGGGACTGAAGACCACATACATCACTTGTCCGCTCCCGTCGACTGCTTCCGTACGGATGCCGTCTTCAAACAGTCGGATACAGTCCTTGCGCACTTCGCTCCACGTATAACCCGCCGAGCCTATGCAGCCGTGCTCGTCGCGGTCGGCGCCTACCAATGCCGCAGGATGTACCACCAACCTCATGGCTTCCATGCCCGGCTGATACTTGCCGGAATATGACACTTCCAGCGTATCGCCCAGCCGCAAGCCTTGTGCTTCCGTCCGATCGGCATTCATGGTGCTGAAAGACAGCGTGTCGCCATTGTCTACACTTACCACAGTCACGGTGTTCATGGTCGCATCGGTCACGATGCCTCTGACGTTTCCCTTTCCCATGGAGCCGGCACAACCGGCCAACAAGGTACCGACCAGCATCCAAAACAAGTTCTTCATAACATTTCGTGTTTAGTCCGGCTCAAAAGTAAGATAAAAAAGAGGAGCAACCGGACAGGATAACCTTTTTTTGAAGAATGTTTAGGGTATTTAATGGATATTGCTATCCCTACATCGGTTATTGAACCGGCCTGTTGTACCGCTGCACCCATATAGCCGTCCCGATGGTGGAATAGAGAAGGATAAAGATATCCACATGACAGCAGTAAAAACTACAGCAGCTTTTGCTTCTTCAGTTCCTCCACCGCCGTTTCCAACTCAGCATACCAATCGGCTCCAAACTTGCGGATAAGCGGTTCCTTCAAGAACTTATAGACGGGCAGGTTCTCTTTCTGCCCCAACAGCATAGCCGCCTTGCAGACGTCCCAGCGGTGGTAATTGACGCCCTTGAACTCGCCGAAGTCCTTCACCCGTATGGGATAGAGATGGCAGGAAACGGGTTTGAGGAAGTCGGTCTTTCCCTCACGGCAAGCCTTCTCGATGGCACAATAACAGCAACCCCGGTCATCGTAGCAGGTGAACACACAGTCCTTACCATTAACGATGGAAGTCACCAGGTCGCCTTCCCGATCCACGTAGGCCACACCCTGTTTGTCGATAATAGCCTGCGCCTCGGGCGACAATTCCTCCCAGATGAGGGGCAGGACTTCTTCAATCTTTTCTATCTCGTCCAGTTCCAGGGGAGCACCGGCATCACCCTCGATGCAGCAGGCACCATGACAGGCAGACAAATCACACAGGAACTTTTCTTTCAATACGTCAAAGGAAACCACGACATCACCAATCTGTAACATAGAGCAGAAACATTAAAAAGGCGCGGATTACACGGATGCCCCGGATGCTTTTCTTGGAGAAAGTAATCCGTGTAATCCGCGCAACCCGCGCCAAGTTAAGAAAGAGTTTACTTAATCAAGTCCTTGCCCGTCATGTCAGCCGGCTGTGCCAGACCCATAATGTGCAGGATGGACGGAGCCACGTCGGCCAATACGCCGTTCTCCACCTTAGCGTCCTTGTTCGCTGTCACGTAGACGAAGGGCACGGGGTTCAGCGAGTGAGCCGTGTTGGGGGTACCGTCTTCATTGATAGCGTGGTCGGCATTGCCGTG
>CASFQC010000127.1 GCA_949296415.1 uncultured Bacteroides sp.
AGCAGCAGTCTTCTCATTTTAAATCGTGATTCCATAAAGCATTAAATTAATTGTGTTTAATAAATGGTTTTAGAAGGCCTTCTGCTTAATAAACACTTATAAAATGAAAAGGTATGAGTCGGGGGCGAAATAATTTCTCCTATGGCTTCCGGTTATCTGCCTTTATTCTTCTTTTTCTACGATAAATGTATTCTCGTTTGCCGACTTGGTAAACCTGATATGAGATACCTTTTCCAAGTCGCGCAACACATCTCCCACATCTACTTTATCGGTAGAAAGTGTGTAGCGACAAGAGAGTAATGTAGAGTCCGTAATGATGAAATGGGTGTCGTATTGGCGTTCCAATACTTTGATGATTTCGCCCAAGGGCGTCATGTGGAAACTTAGGCTGTTTGTCCGCCAAGCCTCCATGGCATCTGTCTTGCCCGATTTTGTAATTTCGCATGTGCCCAGCTCACGGTCATATATAGCCGTCTCGCCACATGCCATCGGGTATTGTTGGTTGTTATTGCCCTTGAGTGATACGCTTCCTTCGTCAAGAGCTACATAGATGAGTCTGTCTGTCGGATAAGCCTTCAGGTTGAATCGGGTACCGGTCACCTCTACTGCCAAGTCTGGTGTCTGGATAATAAATGGCCGTCCTTTTTCTTGGGCAACTTGGAAGTAGGCTTCCCCTTCGAGCTCCACTTGGCGGTTGAACAGGCTGAAATGCCGGGGATAGCGTAGTGTTGTGGCCGAATTGAGCTCTACGGTGGTGCCATCTTGCAGGATAATCTGCATGCGTCCGCCGGATGGTACGGTAACTTCTGCAAACTGTTTTTCTGCAAATACTCCCACTTTGTCTGCCAGGAAAAGAGTGGTAGAAGCCAGTAGCAGGAAGGGCAGACAAATAGCAGCAGCCATCCATATCCGTCTACGAAGTCGTTTCCGGTGCAGGCTGTTCACGAAACGTTTCTCCATTCGTTCTGTAGGAATGTTCCCTTCGGACCATTCCAGAATGTCTTTTTCTGTCATGGTGGAAACCTCCTCGGATAGTTGCCGGGACAGGAATTGCTGTCCTTCTTTCGTTCCCAGCCAGCGGGCAACTTCTCGGGCCTCTTGTGGCGAGCCTTGATTGTTCAGAACGCGGTTTATGATGTCTTGGTCTATTGTCATGATGCGGTGGAATTTATAGTATAACAAAGAACACTTTAAGTGAGAAAAAGTATGAGTAGCAGTTTACTTAGAGTGCCTCGCAGTTGCTTTATGGCCTGTGTATAGTGCGATTTCACGGTAGGAAGGGCTATGTGCAATTTGTCTGCTATCTCCTGATTGCTCAGCCCTTGTTCTATTTTCAGCAGGCAGATGCGCCTTTTCTGTTCAGGCAGATGGCAGATGGCTGCCCGCAGATGCCGGTTGAAATCATGGTCTTCAATTATGTTCATCAGGTTGTCTTCTGAATCTTCCTGCTTCTGGGCCATCTCATAATGCTTTTCAATGACAATCTGCTGGTGGCGCAACTCGTTCAGTAAATAGTTCTTGAGGATGGTGAACAGCAGGTTTTGCAAGTTGGTCGAGGGGTGTAGCTCCCTTTTTTGTTCCCATAGGCGCATAAAGGTATATTGCACGGCATCTTCTGCTCCCGCCTCCGACTTCAAGTAGCGGTAGGCCAAGGCATATAGCATGCGGTTAAAGCGATGGAATGCAGTGGTAAAGGCCGCTTCATCTCCACGCCGCAATGCTTCGTAAAAAGCCGTGTCGAATTCAATGGTATACATCATAAGGTGTGTTTTGCAATGGAGGTTGGATATAAGTTGCCGCTAAGATAGTGAAAATATTTGTAATTCAATGTACCTATTTGTTTCCCAAATGGGGCTGTGTGGTATTGTTATTCTGTTTTAAGAATATTTTCTCCCTCGACATTTTCCCGTCCCTTGCTCCAATCCTTTTAAGAGGTATATTTCTTGAGAAGAATCAGTCTTTTTAATGGAATACGCTATTATTATCAATACAATTATTATATTTGCAATAAAAT
>CASFQC010000128.1 GCA_949296415.1 uncultured Bacteroides sp.
TTCATTCTTCATTTAACCGATAAACTGTCATTTTTTGAATGAACAAAATCTTAACAAAGGGTCGGATTGCCTGGCTCATTATTTTGGCTGTATTGGTCATTGACCAAATCATCAAGATATGGGTGAAGACCCACATGTATTGGCACGAAAGCATTCGGGTGACCGACTGGTGTTACATCTTCTTCACAGAGAATGTGGGCATGGCCTTTGGCATGGAGATTTTCGGTAAACTGTTTCTTACCCTTTTCCGCCTGGTGGCGGTGACATTCATTGCCTGGTTTCTCTACAAGTGTGTGAAGTTGAAGCTGAAGACGGGTTTTATTGTCTGCATCTCCCTCATCCTGACAGGTGCGCTGGGCAACATCGTGGATAGTGTCTTCTACGGCGTATTTTTCAGTCAAAGCACGCCAGTTCAGTTGGCAACTTTTATGCCTGAAGGCGGTGGATATGCTCCTTTATTCTATGGAAAGGTGGTGGATATGTTCTATTTTCCCATCATCGACACCTATTGGCCACAGTGGATGCCTTTTGTCGGAGGAGATCATTTGCCAAGGCTTTGGGCGAACAGCTCCCTTACAACGAGAGCTATAAGCGCGTGCTTTATATGGAGTCTGTATATCGGAAGCACGGCATCACCAAGGCTCAGTTTGATACATCAATGGTATGGTTTTCGCGCCATCCCGAGTCTTTCCGTACGATTTATGAGAAAGTCAACGAACGCCTGAAAGCTCAGAAAGACCAAGTGGAAGATCTCATTGCCCTGCGGGACAACAAGCCGAAAGAGTCCTTGCCGGGCGACAGTGTCAATGTGTGGGCATGGGAATCGGTTTATCATCTTACGGGTAAGCCTTACGACAATCGTGTCTCTTTTGAGCTGCCCTCCGATCCTAATTTTATGGAGCGGGATACTCTACGCTGGAATGTACGTTTCAATTTCATCGGGGAGAGTACAGAGATTTTCGGTGATACTCTCCATGCGCCTGTCATGGGGATACAGGTGGTTTATGCTAAGGATACGCTGCTTTATGCTATTCGCTCTGTGCTTCAGCCGGGATGGGAGTCACTCAGTGTCAGTGCGGATACCATGGGGCAGATAGAGAAGGTGAGTGGCTTCATCTATTATCCCCATCAGGCTTTGGGGAGGGTTTTGTTGGTAGACAGTATATCTTTGATGCGCTATCGGGCCAAAAATGATACGACGCAAGTAGCAGCAGATTCCGTTTCGCAGAAACAGTCTGTAGCTTCTCGCACATTGCAGCCTCGTTCGTCCGTCCGGTTAAAGGCTAATCCTTGATGCGACGTTATGCTTCCCATTACTTGTATGTGCCGGGCTGCGGTTACTTGAAAAATCAGGTGGTCGAGCTGGAACAGGGGCGTATCGTCCGTTACCTGTCTTTTGAGGATGAGGAGGCAGGTACGGAATGGTTGCCCGGCGTTCTTCGGGTAGAAGATGATGGCCGGGTTTTTCATTATTATCCTTTCGATTTTAATGTGATGATGCCTGTCGCCGAAACTCGGCGCAGACAATTGCTGTAGCCACTCCCACGTTAAGTGATTCTGATGCGCCTCTTTCTTCGGGATAGGCCGGGATGAAAAGACGTTGGTTTACTAGTTCCCTCACCTCGTCGCGAATACCCCGGCCTTCGTTGCCCATGATGAGCAGTCCGTTATTGCTCAATGTTTTTTCATACATGTTTTCTCCGTCTAAGAAGGTGCCATATATCGGGGTGCCTTCAGGTAGGTCTCGGATCAGGGAGGGTAAGTCAGCAACATGGACATGCACGCGTGCCAAGCTACCCATTGTGGCTTGTACGGCTTTGGGACTGTAGACATCTGCTGTGTCAGGCGAACAGAAGATGTGCCGGATGCCGAACCAGTCTGCAAGTCGGATGATGGTGCCTAAGTTGCCTGGATCTTGCACGCCGTCCAAGGCCAGGCATAATGAACGGAATATCTCAGTTTTATTGTCAATGTCCTTCCTTTTGCGGAATATCGCTAAGACTTGTTGAGGTGTACGTAGTAAACTGGCTCGTGTCAGTTCCTCTGTCGTTACTTCAACGGATTCCTCCGCTTGCATTCCTGTATAAGGCGGCTGCCATCCGGACGTGGCTGCCAGTAGTTGGCAGGGAAAGTGTCCCAACAGTTCGCTTACCACTTTGGGACCTTCGGCTAAAAAGACCCCCGCAGCATCGCGGTTCTTTTTCAGTTCCAAGGAGTGTATGTATTTTATTCGATTTTTGCTTAGTGCCATAAGATGATGAAGTGATTTAAACTTATTTCATTCTCTTTAATAGTCCGTTAAGAATTCACCATATCGGCTAAGCGGCTTCCGCCACTATGCCAAAGAGTTCTTTGATAAGTTTAGCATTAAAAGTTCTGTTCGGTTTCAGACCGGACTTGCTAAGAATTCTTTTGAGCATGTAAATATTACTCAGATAGGCCTTTAGCAGTCCGATGGAAAGCGAGGGATAGTATCGTTGGCGCATGACCTTTGCGGCGTTTAC
>CASFQC010000129.1 GCA_949296415.1 uncultured Bacteroides sp.
AACACGCAAGAAGTGAAGTCGAAACATCTGCCTTGCATGGAAAAAGTCCCATGAGATATTATCCATAAGTTGCTGCAAAGTATGTTTACAAAAACACCTATTCCATCGGTCATCATCCTCCTATCCCCTCCCGAACATGTCCGTATTTTCTACGGTCCATCTCCTTTCCTATACGCCGAAGGATAATAGGACTTGATAAGGACTTGGTAAGGAGAAGATACGAAGGTGGTACGTAGTTGGTGTGTACTTGTTGCGGCAATATATTGAATTATAGAATATTACGGACGTTTTTGGGAATGATTTTTGTAAGGGAAAATGAATAATCAAGACTTTTCATGTAAATATTTATGGATTTTAGTGCAGAGAATACGGCGATTTTACTATGTTTACATTTTTGTTCTTACTTCACGTCCCGCCCGCCCCTATGGGAACGGAGCAAGGGTGTGTGGAAAGAATAGGACTTTTCTTTTGGGAAAACGGGAAAACTTCGTATATTTGTACTGTTTTCCGTACAGAAGCCCGTGTTGGAGACTTTTCGGGTACGGGGAGCAGACATAATAGGAAAAGACGTTTACTTGACGTTTTGTCTTTGGTGCATTGAAACCATTCTTTATTGTTTATTGTATGCGTATGAAGTACGAAGGAATCACCATGAAAGGCGACGAACATAACGTGCGCTTTTCGCTTGAAAAGCCGGGAGAGCGGCAGCTGATAGTTATTGGCGTTAATCCCAGCAAGGCTACTGCCGAAAAGCCGGATGCGACCATGACGCGAGTGATGGAATTTGCCGAACGGAATGGGTTTGACGGGTTTGTGATGTTGAACCTCTACCCGCAACGAAGCACTTCGCCCGGCGGGCTGCATAAGGTGCTTGACGAAAAGCTGCATCGGGAGAATCTGGAAGTGATAGGGGAAGTGCTTGCCGGTAGAGAGGCTCCGGTGGTCTTGCTGGCATTTGGCAATGTGATAAACGCCCGTCCTTACCTCAAGGCATGTCTGAGGGATATCGTGACGGTCATGTCGCCCCGGCATCCTCAGTGGAGGCAGATTGGGAAGCCTACGGTTGCCGGCAATCCCCGGCATCCGTCGAGGGCGGCCTATGGCACGTTTGCCGATTTCGACATGGGGCGGTATCTCGGGAAATAGATTGTGGCAGGTAATGTGGGTGTGCCGTAATGCAACGGTAACTTAATGAGGGCATGGCAAAACCCACTGAACGCTTTCTTTTAGGCGCGGATTACACGGATTAAGCTTATTAAATCCGCGTTATTCTGCGTAATCCGCGCCTAATATATAACATTTTGAAAGCGTTCATAAGCTTTGACACACCTCCATCCGTACTAAACGGCATTTTGATACGCCCCCCAGCTTTGACACACCTCCATCCGTACTAAACGGCATTTTGATACGCCCCCCCCCAGGCTGTCCGAGAACTCATTAACTGCCGTCATTTTGTACTGTCATCTAAGGGGGCGCAAGCGAAGGATCTTCCACTTATTTCCGCTGTCGGGAGATGCTTCACTGGCGTTCAGCATGACAGGATGATAAGACATTAATGCTTTTTGGATAATCTCCCCCCTTATGTGTGCAAATTAATGCATCTCCTCCCACTTTTCATGGAATTTATTGTTAACTTTGCATTTAGTACAGTAAATCTATTGCCGAGATGAAGATTCAGAATATATCCGTGGACTGCTTCACAACAGGTTTGCCTTCAGGGACTTGACAAGCATGTCAATTTATTTGTTGGCGTAAATGGTGCGGGAAAGTCGAGTATGCTGGATGCTATTTCGCTTGTTTTCTCGTGGTATGTAGCACGTATGTTGTCAGTCAAAGGGCGTGGCCGTGATATTCCTAAGGACGACATTTCCAAGCATTCGCTCAATGGCTGCACGATAGAGCTGACCATGGATAATGGCGATAAGTGGAAATTGTACAGAAGTTTAAAGTACAAAAAAACGGATAAGTCGGATTTGACAAGCATGAACCGGACGGTGGCTATGCTGCGCGGGCAAATGGATGAGGGTACAGCCGTATCGTTGCCTATCGTAGCGCATTACGGCGTGAATCGTGTAGTTCCCAACAGATATCCCCGTATGCCAAGGGGCAGGAATGAACAGTCTCCGCTGAATACGTATAAGAATGCGCTGAATGGCGGGCAGTTGTTCACAGACTTTTTTAATTGGTTTCGCTTATCGGAAGACTATGAAAATGAACAGTATAAGGCCAATCAGAAGTTTAGTGACCATGGCCTTGAAGCCGTGCGGAAGGCTATGGAAAGCGTGTTTCCTGAATATGGCGGCATGCGGGTGTCCCGGCGGCCTTTGGCGTTGTTGATGAAGAAAGGAAATGAGCTTTTTAAAATCAGTCAACTGTCTGATGGCGAGAAGTGCTACATTACGTTGGTGTGCGACATAGCCCGGCGGTTGGCTATGGCCAATCCTGTAGGTAATCCTTTGGATGGCGAGGGCGTTGTATTGATAGATGAGATTGACCTGCATCTCCACCCAAAATGGCAGCAGACGGTAGTCAGTCGTTTGGTGGAAACGTTTCCTAATTGCCAGTTCTTTATTACGACCCATTCTCCCATAGTGGCTTCTGATGTCAAGGGCTCAGTGTTTGGCATTAAGGAAGGTATGATTTATCCCCAACAGACATTTGGCAAATTGTCTTCCAATATCCTTTCTTCTGTATTTGATGTATCAATGGCACGTAGCTTGTATGTGCAGTCGCTGATAGATGCAGCGTACAATGACATTGAAACAGGCGATGCTGAGGCGTATGATAAAAAGCTTAGAGAACTGATAGATATTCTTGGAGCAGACGACCTGGATGTGGTAGGACTGAAAATTGAAAAAATACGTAGAGAGAAACGGAAGAGGCCATGAAAACTATCGTGAAGTCAGAAGCACCGGTTTGCCTTCGGGAGGCAAGAGCAAAAGGGTGGGATTGGAACACTTTTGTAGGCAACGCCCATAAAGAATACCTTACCGCTCGTGCTCGGGCATTGGGGGAGCAGGGGAATGAATGTGCTTATACAGGACTATGGCTTGGGGAAGGCACGAAGCAAACTGTTCATTTGGATCATTTTCATAAGAAAGCTATTTATGCAGAAGAAATATTCAGTTGGGAGAATCTGTTTGCGGCAGCCAAGAATCTTGATTATGGTTCAGACTATAAGGATAAGCAGATACATGGACCCCGGATGAATGCTGATGCTCAATATCAATCGTTTTGGTCGCCTTTGCAAGCAGGCTTGGTAAATGCCTTCTGGTATAGGCAAGATGGCTGGATGGAGCCTGGTGAACACCTTTCTGCTGAAGACAGAAGGCTGGCTCAGCAAACGATAGACATGTATAATCTTAATTCACCTGATTTGAAGCGCAAGCGTCGAGATATTATCCGATGCTTAGGCAATATGCAACAGCTGGAGGAAGATGAAGTTCGTAGTGCTATGGAAACTATGGGCTTTTCCTTTCTTATTGATTTTGAATTGAAACAAAGGGAGTGATATCTTGTCCTTTTATCCTTTGACTCTTTCCCCGTATTGCAGTGGCAGGTCGTGTAGAACACCGCAGCTCCTTTTG
>CASFQC010000130.1 GCA_949296415.1 uncultured Bacteroides sp.
ACAATGACCTATGGAAGCAGGCAGACCTATACGCGGTTGAAAATCTGAAAGCTGACGAGTTGAATTATTTTTTTGAGGTAACGGATTAAACAGATATTATAATAGAAAAGATATGACAAAAGAAGAAATTTTACAGCATGACAAGAAGTTCCGCTATATGCTTTTGTCCCGGATGCAGTCGGATTGCGAGTATTATCTGAACTATGGCAACAGGAACCTAAAACGCCTGTGGGCTGGCGATGAACAGCGACAAATCGAGTACATGACATTACTGTACGACAGTTTCAAGGAGAACGAGAAACCGCAATGGCTGACGATGGATGAAATTCTTGACTACAAAAAGAGAATGACCGAATCTGAATCTGCAGTCTGATATTGAAATGATACCGCAGCCGCCCCGATGACGGTTGCGGTTTTTGCTATAATATTGTCTTAAAAGGTCGGTTCATCAAAGCAATTTCCTTTTATATCCTTGATATACCGTATTTGAATGAGCGAGCCGTCATCCATTACGAGATTCCCGGCCAGAGGGTCAGACTTTTTTACATAACCGGTCTTTGTCCGGTACGAGCCTCCTTCCTTTTTATCATCCGGCTGGAAATACTCTACCTCTACGGAGATGTTGTCCTTCAGATTTTGAAGGATGTATTCCAGCTTCCTGTTCAAGACTTCCGCATCACTTTCGGATAACTCATGTTCTGCATCTGTCAACCTTGCGGCTTCCGTGATGGCTGCATCATGCTCGGTAAGTGCAGCAAAGGGTGCAAACTGGGCGGCACGGTTATACATGGACATCTGCGGATGCCTTTTGGAAACATGGTGCGGCAGGTCTATGATGTCGTCGTATGGATGGTTCATGCCTTGTGTCCTCCTATCTGTTGGTTACGTTCCTTTGCAGTAGCACCTTCCTCATAGTTTAATCCCTTAAGAATGGCGTTCTTGCCGAACTGCTTCTTGATGTTCAGAATGGCAGTCTGCACTTTTCTCTCTTTGGCGAGTTTTTCTTTTTCTTCCCTCTGTTCCCTTTCCAAAGCCTCGTAATCGGTGAACAGGTCATACTGCACCGGAGCCGGATTCTTGGCTGCCGTTTCTTCATCGACGACATGGTTCGTGGTCAGGTTGATGCGTCTCACCAACAGGTCGGGATTGACAATCCGGTCGAAAAGTTCCATGACAGCCTCGGATATGAGCCGTGCGGATGATGTCGGGCCTTCCAGGTTGGCAGTGCCGTGTGCGTGCTTCGGAACTTTGCGGCCATAATGGTCTGTCGTTATCTCACCTTTATAGGTTGTCTGCATGTCCCCATTGGACAGACTGGCTGTATCATAACCGATGGTCAGCACGAGCTGGTCTGTAACCATCCTTTTGTCAAGCAGGTCGAGAGCGGCGCTTTCTGCCATTTCCCGGACTACCACACGGGCTTTCCGTACCGTGTATGGCTCCTGGAGCACCTGCCCGCTGCTGAACGAGTTCGTTGCCGGCTTATAGGCTTTTATATATTCCATCGTGCAAGGCTCCCATCCCCAGGCATGGTCTATCAGCAGCTCTGCATTGACGCCGAACAACTGGTACAGTAGTTCCTCGTTCCTGACGGACTGCCTTGCGATGTCGCCCATCGTGTAGATGCCGTATTGATGTCGCCCATCGTGTAGATGCCGTATTGCTCCAGCTTGCTGGCTATGCCTTTCCCCACGCGCCAGAAGTCCTTCAGCGGACGGTGCGTCCACAGTTTCCTGCGGTAGGTCATTTCGTCCAGTTCCGCTATGCGTACACCGTCTTTGTCCGCCGGAATGTGCTTGGCCTCGATGTCCATTGCTACTTTGCAGAGGTACAGATTGGTGCCAATCCCTGCGGTTGCCGTGATGCCAGTCTGCCGCAGTACATCGCCGATCATTCTTCTTGCCAATTCGTGTGCCGTGACTCCTATAGTTGAGATAGATTTTGTAGATGCGCGTGCTGTGCTCGATGTAGTAGGCCATGCGAGGCGTAGCGGTGATATAGTCCACTTCCCAGTCCGGATGAGTCTTCAGTTCAATGTCTGACACCGATTTCCCGGTCAGCCTGTATCCGTAAGATTTGCTTCTGCGCTCAGCGTTTACTTCCCTTAATCTCTGCTCGACCTCGAACAGCCGGGCCCGGCCGGGAATGCCGTATGCTTTTAGCGAAGGGCTGACGGCAAGGCAGATGGTCTTTTCCGTGCGGCTTCTGTCTGCCACAACAAGGTTGGTCGTGAGCGGATCAAGCCCATGTTCCACACACTCGACCGAAGCGTAGAACGACTTCAGGTCGATGGCTATGTATGTCCTGCCTGTGTCCTGCATGTCTGTATTTCCAACGGGCTATCGGTCTCTCCGGTAATCAGACTTCCTGAATCCGCCCCACAGCCCTTTAAGGATTTTGCCTACTACCCAGAACACGGCTATAATCACCAGAATTTCC
>CASFQC010000131.1 GCA_949296415.1 uncultured Bacteroides sp.
CCCAACTGGGCGAAGATTATGGCGTTTCCGTGACGGCCATGGGACAACGGCTGGAGGTACGCATTGAATAATCCGTTAAAACAGAATGTGACTATGAGAAGAATACTTTTGGCGGCATGGATTTGCCTCCTGTCAACAGGAGCCATGGCCCAGGACAAAATCCATTTTACCTTGCAAAAGCCGCAACCGGCCGACTTACCGGAGGCTGTGGCCAATGCCTTGCAACAGAAACTGACGCAGATGCTGACCCGCCAAAGTGCCGCTGCAGCAGGAGCACACGGCGTCTTTGCCTTACAACCCTCGTTGGAAATCACGGATATGATGGCTACGGAAGGAATGGTGCAGAACACAACTGTGGCTACGGCCGAGCTGACATTGGTAGCCTTCAACCGAGTGGACAGCACCCTCTTCTACAGCATGACCCTGCCGCTGGAAACAGCTACAGTGGGTAATGAGGAGAAAGCACTGAAGGCCCTGGTGGCAAGTATCAAAGTGACGGACCGGGCTTTCACACGCTTCATCCGAATCAGCCGCCAAAAGATACAGGAATTTTATGCCGCAAATTGTGACCTCATCCTGCAAAAGGCGCAAGCCTCGGCCGATATGGAGCGTTACGAAGAGGCGGCTTCCTATCTGTCCGCCATGCCGGACGCCGCACCTTGCTATCTGGAAGCCATGGACTTGCTGCGCGAAATCGCCCCGCACTTGCCGGCCGACGAGATACCGGCCGACACGGTAATCATACGCGAAGTCGTAGAGAAACCGGTCATTGTGGAGAAAGTGGTGGAAGTACCCGTCGAGGTAGAGAAGACTGAACCGGAAAAGCCTGTCGTGGAGAAACCCGTACAGCCCCAGGATTATGAACTGAACGTATCAGTGAACGACTTGGACTTCAAGATACTGGATTGCTTCGGCGACCGCATGCAGCAACGGGTCACCCTGCAAGTGGAATTTGTCAACAAGAATGAAGACATCACACGAGACAAGATCATCTTCAGCTCAGCTTTCAGCGACGAAGGCGTGGAATTGAAGAACCTGGAGGTAGGCAATGGCTATGGCTACTGGACCATGCGCAATATGCCGTCGCGCGTGGCACTCAAACAGGAACTCTACGTGACGAAAGTGAGCAAGCCGTTCGACAGCTTCTCGTATCTGGAGGTAAACGTGAGAGGTGCGAAGGTAGTCGTCCGGAATCTATCTGTCCGCTGGAATTAATAAGGAGGAATGAACGATGAAAAGAATGACAGGAATCCTCTGCGCCTTGCTGCTGTGCACCGGAATGGCGGCACAGACCAAGGTTTTGGAGAAGAGTAGCAAACAGATACCGGCCTGGCTGGTAGAGGTGAACGAGGACTATCTGGTCGTCACCGTAAACGCCCCTACATTGGGCGAAGCACAGACCGCAGCCTTGTCGGAGATTACGCAACGGATTATCCAGTCCGTAGCCAGCCATGTGACTGTCTCGCAAGAAAGCAGTCTTTCCGAAGAGAATGTCAACGGCCACATCGACACACGGAGCATGTTGACGTTGTTGGCACAGTTCGAGGCCCTGGATGCCGAGCAAGTGGCCTTGTATGAGAAACTGGAACAACAGATTGACAACATCGGTTCGGTGGACGAGATAAAGAGCGGCATCACCCAGCTGGATGCCCTGTGCACGTACTTCTTCGACGACGTGCGCCTGAACCGGGCCAAGGGCTTGCGCGAACGCTACCGCCAACTCTACGATGCCTTGTCCGTGACAGGCGAGTTCCTGAGTGAAAGCGAATACCGCTGCCAGGTACTGCTGAAGGGGAAGCCGGTGGCCGTCTCCACGTTGCCGCGCGTGACGTCCAATTGTGCGGCACAAGTGGAAGTACACCCCGCAGACGGCGCTTTCCTCATCACGTATGATGCCATAGACTGCCTGCCCGAGGAGGAGAACTATCTGGAGATTTTCTTCCGCATCGGCGGGAAACGGCTTACCTGCAAGGCCTATCTGAAAGAGGAATAAGCGCCCGCCCTAAAACCACTTGATCTTGCGGAACAGCACAAAGGTGCCCGCCGACAGCAGCACCGACACCACCACGATGAGCGCGAAGGCGTAAGGGATATGTTCGATATGCACATCCACGTTCATGCCATAGAAACTGGCAATGAGCGTGGGAATCATCAGCGTGATGCTCAGGCTGGTCATGCGCTTCATGAT